>CAZGQY010000006.1:0-58610 GCA_964528035.1 uncultured Methylococcaceae bacterium
TCAGGACCGACCAGACCTGCGCGATCCAGTGCGAATAGCACTGGTAAATTCTGCACGGCAACATCGTGAATAAGCTGATCATAGCCTCGTTGCAGAAAGGTGGAATAAATAGCGACTACGGGTTTATGGCCTTCGCATGCCATACCTGCCGCTACTGTAACGCAATGTTGTTCCGCGATAGCAACGTCAAAGTAGCGGTCGGGAAATTCTTTAGAAAATTGAACTAATCCTGACCCTTCTCGCATTGCCGGTGTGACAGCAAGGAGTCTGCGATCCTTTTTGGCCATATCACAAAGCCATTGGCCAAATACTTGTGTATAGGTTGGTGTGCTGGGACTGGATTTCGGTAAATGATCCAGGCTCGGATCAAATGAAGAGACTCCGTGATAAGCAATAGGATCTTTTTCTGCGGGCAGATAGCCTTTTCCTTTTCGGGTCACGACATGCAGGAACCTTGGACCCTGCAGGTTGCGTAAGTTACTCAAAGTATTGACTACAATGGGTAGGTCGTGGCCATCAATGGGACCGATGTAGTTAAACCCCAGTTCTTCGAACAAAGTACCTGGAGCCACCATACCTTTCATATGCTCTTCCGTGCGACGGGCAAGTTCCCAGACCGAAGGCATACTACTTAACACCTTTTTACTTTCTTCCCGTACGGTAGAATAAAATTTGCTGGACAATATTTTTGCCAGGTAGTTATTCAATGCACCCACATTCGGTGAAATGGACATTTCGTTATCGTTCAGAATAACCAGAAGATTGGCATCCAGAGCCCCCGCATGATTCAATGCCTCAAATGCCATGCCCCCTGTTATTCCACCATCGCCAATGATGGCAATCATTTGCTGGTCACGACCATCTTGTGCTGCAGCGATTGCCATACCCAGAGCAGCGCTGATCGACGTACTTGAATGACCGACACCGAATCCGTCGTATAGATTTTCGTGGCGTTTGGGGAAAGGACTCAAGCCACCGGATTTTCGTATGGTATGAATGGTATCTCGCCGACCAGTAAGGATTTTATGTGGATAGGCCTGATGTCCAACATCCCATACCAGTTGATCCTGGGGTGTGTCAAAGATATAGTGCAATGCTATCGTCAGCTCCACTGTTCCCAAACCCGCAGCCAAATGTCCACCAGATTGACTGACACTTTGCAGTAAGAATGCTCGGAGTTCTTCAGCCAGCGGTTCAAGTTGCTCTTCTTTGAGTAATCGCAGGTCTTCGGGCGAATCAATATTGCTTAGCAGTGGATAATCAGTCGATAATTCCATAGGTTAGTCTTTTCTAAAAAACAGTGTTGCTGTTGTACAACAAAAAATAACAAGGGTACTCGCGGGAGCATGGTATTAAATCATTTCACGAGCATGGTGTCATGTGTTAATTGTCGTTTTTTTGCAAATATGGAGGTGATTGCTTATTGTGCAAATGACCCGGCAGGTGGTTTAAGTATAGAAGGTCATTGCAAAGGAAGACGATTTTATATATTTCCATCTTCGATTACTTTCATGTTTAAATTGAAGGATTGAATGTGACGATGTATCAGGCGCAGTAATGAAGCTCTGACACGGTACTAATTTAACCTAGTGCAACAAAGCAAATGAGTCCTTTCAGTTAATTTTTACGTTGGATAATGTATAGGGATAACGCTCTTAACATATCTGCATTGCTATCAAAAACTGATAAGCTGTCCATGGCTTCCTGGTGTAAATCCAGGGCTTTTTCTTTTGCTTGAGTCATGCCAAGTAAACCCGGATAAGTCGGCTTGTTGTTATCTTTATCTTTACCCTGGGTTTTGCCTAATGTTTGAGTGTCACTCTCTTCATCGAGGATATCATCCTGAATTTGGAATGATAAACCGACACATTTTGCATAATGATCCAATCGCTTGATGTGATCTGTATCCAGGCCAGTGGATACACAGGTAGCAAGGCCCACACTTGAACGAATAAGCGCTCCGGTTTTATGTATATGCATATTTTCCAAAGAGGCTAAATCCAGTTTCTCCCCAATAGAGTCCAGATCAATAGCCTGTCCACCCACCATTCCATGCGAGCCACTTGCTTTTGTCAGTATTTCGATCATTCTGACTCTTGACTCAGCAGGTACCGATATAGATGGATCACACGCCAGCAGTTGAAATGCCAATGTTTGCAGACCATCTCCGACAAGAATTGCCGTTGCCTGGTCATAGGCAACATGGCATGTGGGTTTACCTCGCCGCAAATCATCGTCATCCATGGCCGGAAGGTCGTCATGTACAAGGGAATAGGCATGAATTAACTCCACCGCACAGGCAGGACCATCGAGTGAATCAAGATCCACTCCCAATGCCCTTCCACTGGAATAGGTCAACACCGGTCGCATGCGTTTGCCGCCGTTAAAAACAGAATAACGCATAGCTTCGTGCAACCGACTCGGGAGACGGGAAGTGGGTGGAAGCCAATGATCGAGCGCGGAATCGACTCGAATCTGACATTCTTTTATAAAGGATTTAAGGGATTCTTCAGGATTCATCGGTAAAATTCGTTAATTTAACATCGCCGTTTTCTTTCGATAGTATTTCTACTTTTTGTTCGGCTTCTTTTAAAGCTTTTTGACAGGATCGGGTTAATTGTATGCCTTTTTCGAATGTTTTTAGAGATTCCTCCAAAGAAATATCACCATTCTCCATGGTTTCGACAAGCTGTTCCAATTTCTTAAGTGAATCTTCGAATGAGGGAGGGGACGATTTTTTTGTCATAAAATACGATGGATAGATGAATGGAAAGTCAGAGATTGTATAACAATGAGCAGAACAATTCGTAATCACGAAAAATTACCCCGGCTGCGGACATAATACCCAGCTATGTTGTGGAAGGTTATTTGAGCATGGAATTTCTTTGTGTAAACACACCGCCGGTATGATGGTACGATAAATGGTTATAGCTATTATTGTCAAAGACCAGATTATTGAACTATGAGCGAAGACTATAACGCGTCAGCGATTGAAGTACTCAGCGGACTGGATCCGGTGCGAAAGCGACCAGGCATGTATACCGATACGACTCGCCCCAATCATTTGATTCAGGAAGTGGTTGACAATAGTGTGGATGAGGCAATATCCGGATTCGCAACACAGATAGAAATTATTCTGCGCGAGGATGATGGCATAGAAGTCGCTGATAATGGGCGTGGTATGCCTGTGGATATGCATCCTCAGCAAGGCTTGCCCGGGGTTGAGGTGATTCTTACCAAACTACACTCAGGCGGTAAATTTTCCAATAAAAATTATCAGTTTTCCGGAGGTTTACATGGTGTTGGCGTTTCTGTGGTTAACGCCTTGTCCAGTCGCCTGGAGGCGATTGTTAAACGCGGAGGCAAACAATATTCTATTGCTTTTTCAGGAGGTGAAAAAACCGATGACCTGAAAGAAACAGGGTCTGTCGGGCGACAAAATACAGGTACACTACTTCGTTTCTGGCCTGATCCTCAATATTTCGATAGTCCGAAATTGTCCATGACCAAGCTGGTTCATGTACTACGAGCCAAAGCGGTGCTTTGTCCGGGACTCAAAGTAACATTGCATGATGAGAAAAAAGATCAGCGCCAGGTCTGGCATTACGAAAATGGCCTGATCCAGTATCTGATTGACGAAGTAGGTGACTATGAACAACTACCGGACGAGCCGTTTTTCGGCTCAACCCAGACGCAAACAGAGGCGGCAGAATGGGCCGTATCCTGGGTGCCAGACCGAAGTGAAAGCATTACCGAAGGCTATGTAAATCTGGTTCCTACACCGCAAGGTGGAACGCACGTAAATGGTCTGCGAGCAGGTCTTACCGAAGCCATCCGGGAATTTTGTGAATTCCGCAGTTTATTGCCAAGAGGAATAAAAATAACGCCGGACGATGTATGGGAACGGTGTAATTATATTTTATCGGTTAAACTGGCGGATCCACAATTTTCCGGTCAGACCAAAGAACGCTTAAGTTCGCGTGAATGTGTAGCATTTATTTCGGGAGTCGTTAAAGATTCGTTCAGCCTTTGGTTGAATCAACATCCGGAAATCGGAGAAGCCATCGCTGAACTGGCCATTCAGAATGCACAGCAGCGTTTGAGAAGTGGCAGGAAAGTCATTCGCAAGCGTATTAGCGCGGGTCCTGCACTACCAGGAAAACTGGCAGACTGTGCCAGCCAGGATCCTGAACGCAGTGAAATATTTTTAGTGGAAGGCGATTCTGCCGGTGGTTCGGCAAAACAGGCTCGAGAGAGAGAGTTTCAGGCAATCATGCCACTGCGCGGCAAGATTCTGAATACCTGGGAGGTGGATTCAACACAGGTTATGGCTTCACAGGAAGTTCACGATATCTCTGTAGCCATTGGTATGGAACCTGGAAGTGTCGATTTAACCGGTCTTAGATATGATAAAGTCTGCATTCTTGCCGATGCGGATTCAGATGGAAATCATATTGCAACATTGCTGTGTGCCTTATTTGTAAGGCATTTTCCAAAATTGGTCAATAGCGGACATGTCTACGTGGCAATGCCGCCTTTGTACAGGATCGATGTAGGAAAAAAAGTATTTTATGCATTGGATGATGCTGAGAAACAGGGCATTGTTGATCGCATTGATGCGGAGAATATAAAAGGCAATGTGCAAGTACAGCGCTTCAAGGGTTTGGGAGAGATGAATCCTTCACAACTACGGGAAACAACTATGAATCCCGATACGCGACGTTTGGTATGCCTTACTGTGCAAGCCGAAGATGAGACATTGGCCAGCCTGGATTTATTGCTGGCCAAGAAGCGTTCTGCTGATCGACGTGCGTGGTTACAGGAAAAAGGGGACAGAGCACGGATCTAGTACTCCGTCAAAGCAGTATTGACGGGTAAATCGGCTGATAAGGAGCCACTTGCGTTGTTACATTCGCTTGACATGTGCGATTAGTCCTGCGCTTGCGCGCCTGGCAGTTGACCACTTCTCGACCAGGCTACGCCCCAATACAACAATGACGGATTACCAGTAGGATATTCGAGGATAGAAAGTCTACTGCGAAAAAGTGGATTTTGGCTCATTTTTCCGATTACAATCGTTTAAGATGACGGATATTCGCCTCTTTGTAATCGATAGAATGGTCTCAAAAACAATTCCCCTCGCGACCACTTCTTTTCTCGGACAACCTTCTATAGACTGTTATTCAATCTTTTTGGGATGACTATTTAAGGAAGTATTGGTAAATAAAAGAACAGACAATTGCTTGTACAAAAATAAGTAGCCAGAAATACAAGCCAAACATCAGGATTTTGTAAATGGTCTGATCCAAAGCCCGATTTCTTTTTACAAAAAACAAAGCTCCTGATATGGAAATCAGAACAATAACGAATGCAGTTGAATATAGGGTCATAAATATAGGACTTTGTTGATTGTAAATCGTTGCTTTCAAGGATCGGATTTGCGTCGTAGATCTGGATTATTCTCGCTGATCGGATTATTAAAGCGCAAATTACCATACACAATACGATTTTTTACTTTGTTTTCGGCACTATTTTGTCGTTACTCAACACTATGAAGGAACAAGGAACAGCTTTATGCCATTGACCGAAGAATTAGAGCGTATTCCCCTAAAGACGTTTACCGAAAAAGCCTATCTGGATTACTCAATGTATGTCATTCTGGATCGCGCCTTACCCCATTTGGCAGACGGCCTAAAACCGGTCCAAAGACGTATTATTTATGCCATGTCAGAGCTTGGCTTGTCGGCTTCATCGAAGCACAAGAAGTCAGCACGTACTGTGGGTGACGTATTGGGTAAATATCATCCCCATGGTGACAGTGCATGCTACGAGGCCATGGTATTAATGGCACAGTCTTTTTCCTATCGTTATCCGTTAGTCAATGGACAGGGCAACTGGGGCTCACCCGATGATCCGAAATCCTTTGCGGCAATGCGCTACACCGAAGCAAAGCTAGCCGCTTACGCAAAAACACTGTTGGCTGAACTGGGGCAGGGGACGGTTGACTGGACAGACAACTTTGATGGAACCTTGCGCGAACCAAAATTATTACCTGCACGCTTACCCAATATATTGCTGAACGGCACTATGGGCATTGCAGTGGGTATGGCAACCGATATTCCACCGCATAATCTCAATGAAATCGCCGAGGCTTGTATTCTTTTACTGGATAATCCGGATGCCGGTCTTGAGCAACTCTGCGAAATTATCAAAGGCCCGGATTATCCGACCGAAGCGGAAATCATCACCTCGCGGGAAGATATATACAAGATTTACGAAAGCGGAGCGGGTTCCATAAAATTGCGTGCGCGTTTTGAATCGGAAGACAATAATATTGTGATTACGGCATTACCGTATCAAGTGTCCGGTGCGAAATTAATGGAGCAAATTGCTGTACAAATGCAAGCAAAGAAATTGCCCATGGTTGAAGATTTACGCGATGAATCTGATCATGAAAACCCAACCAGGCTGGTCATAATTCCGCGTTCAAAAAAAGTGAATGTCAGTGAATTGATGTCGCATCTTTTTGCAACCACCGACCTGGAAAAAAATTGTAGGGTAAATATAAATCTGATTGGCATGAATGGTCTGCCTCAGGTTAAAAATCTAAAACAGCTACTTTCAGAATGGTTGTTATTTCGTATCGAAACCGTACGCAGAAGACTTCAATATCGGCTGGATAAAGTATTGGATCGATTGCATGTATTGGATGGTTTGTTGATTGCGTACCTGAATATTGATGAAGTTATAGCAATCATACGCAGCGAAGATAAGCCGAAACCGGTATTGATGCAAAGATTTGCTTTAAGTGACAGACAGGCGGAAGCCATACTGGAATTAAAACTTCGTTATTTGGCTAAATTGGAGGAAATTAAAATACGGTCTGAGCAATCTGATTTACTGGAAGAACGAGCGGGTCTGGAGAAAATCCTGGGTTCCAAACGAGCATTAAATCGCTTGATCCAAAAAGAAATTGAAGAAGACGCCAAACTCTATGGAGATATTCGTAGATCCCCTATTGTCCGTCGCCAGGTTGCGCAGGCACTCAGTACAGAATCATTAATAGTCAATGAGCCGATAACAATTGTTCTTTCCGAAAAAGGATGGGTTCGTGCAGCCAAGGGTCATGATATCGATCCCACAGGTCTGGCATATCGATCCGGTGATCAATATTTAGCATCAGCAAAAGGTCGCAGTAACCAATCGGCGTGTTTTTTTGACAATGGTGGCCGTCTTTATTCACTGGCTATCCATAGTCTGCCTTCTGCCCGTGGTCAGGGAGAGCCATTGACAGGAAAGTTAAATCCTCCTGCAGGGACGTTATTTATTTCAGTACTTAGCTCACAGCAAAGTAGTCGATATCTATTTGCGTCCAGCGATGGATACGGGTTTATGGCAGATTTATCGGATTTATTTACCAAAAACCGCGCAGGCAAAGTCGTATTGACACTGCGACCGGGTGTCATTGCTTTACCACCGGCTCCTGTCACACACCCGGACGATAGTTTTATTGCCGCAGTTTCAGTTCAGGGACGGTTACTGTTATTCGATACTATGGAGCTACCCGTTTTGAAACGCGGAAAAGGTAATAAACTCATGCAGATCAATTCGGAGGATTTCAATTCAGGGAAAGATTCTTTACTGGATATGAAATCGCTTGCAAAAAACGGCCGCTTGAGAATCTATTCAGGAAAACGCCATTTAACTATGAAAGCTAGCGATTTTGATTCCTACATTGGTAAGCGGGCTCTTCGGGGTAATGGCTTGCCGCGCGGTTTTAGGCGCGTGGACAGGTTGGAAGTGGTAGAAGATCAGGATACAGCTAAAGATGAGATCTAGGAAGGAGACTGTCCGAGAAGAATAGAGTTGGGGCAGTGGATTTTAATTCCGTATTCCACACACTCTATTAGTCTTTTACCCACTAGCCTTCTGATTAGATCCGATTATAGATTTAACAGCAGTCTTGATGGGTCTTCCAGACTCTCTTTTATAGACACCAGGAATTGAACAGCGTCACGGCCATCTATTATTCGATGGTCGTATGACAAAGCCAGATACATCATGGGTCTGGCTACAATATTTCCTTTTTCCACGACTGCTCGTTCCTGAATGTTATGCATTCCCAGGATGGCGCTTTGAGGTGGGTTAAGAATGGGCGTAGACATCATTGAACCAAATGTCCCGCCGTTGGTAATTGTAAACGTACCACCACTAAGATCGTCAATACTGAGTTTTCCTTGTTTTGCTTTGTTTCCAAAATCTGCAATCTGCTTTTCTATGGAAGCGAACTCCATGCCATCTACATCGCGCAGAACCGGTACCACCAATCCTCGATCAGAGGATACTGCGACACCAATGTCGTAATAACTGTGATAGATTATATCCTGGTTATCTACTGATGCATTGATCACCGGGAAGCGCACCAAGGCTTCCACAGAAGCTTTGATAAAGAAAGACATAAATCCAAGTTTAACTTCGTGGCGTTTCACAAAATCTTCTTGGTATTCCCGACGAAGTTCAATGATCCTGCTCAGGTTAACTTCATTGAAGGTGGTTAACATTGCCGCATTTTGTTGGGCCTGAATGAGTCTTTCCGCGACTCGGGCACGCAGCCGGGTCATCGGTACGCGTTGTTCCTGGCGTCCATCCGAGGATCGTAGAGCAGCAGGGGGAGCTAAGTTTGCTGAGGGTACTTTAGCAGCCGGTTTATCTGCGTCAGGTGTTGCAACGGGCGTGGTCGCATTATCTTTGATAAAATTGAGAACATCGCTTTTGGTGAGTCGTCCATCTTTTCCGCTACCGTCGATTGCTTCCGGGTTAAGCTTATGTTCAACAACCAGTCGACGAACGGCCGGACTCAGTGCCGGGTTTTTTGCGGAGCTTTCATTTTCTGTTTTTTCCGGCTCAGCCGCTTGTTCTGTGGCTGAATGGTTGTTGACTGTTGTGATTACAGCTAAAAGATTACCACTCGTCACAGTTGCCCCATCTTTTTGGAGAATTTTTTCCAATATTCCGCTTTGCGGCGCTGGAACTTCAAGAACAACTTTGTCGGTTTCAAGGTCAATCAGGTTTTCGTCTTTTTCAACAGTGTCGCCCGCATTCTTATGCCAGGCAATCAATGTTGCATCGGAGACTGATTCAGGTAAGTGCGGTACCAGGACTTCTGTTTTCATAGGACTTCGTCTTTTGAATGATTAGAAAATGTTCGAACAATCATAGGAATTATCGAAATGCTGTGGTGTCGAATATATTTTATGTAACGATAATGAATTAAACTGAACAGGCAGTTATATCCCGAGTTTTTGATAAACAAATTCACTAAATCAAAAAGCTCCCAGATTAGCAGGGACGCGTGTAACGACTAAAACTACGAACATTAAAAAACTGTTAAGTTCATCACAATACAAGTAATTATTAGTTAAGTGTAGTCATTGCTCATATTTGCTGCAACCAACAGTACGATAATTTTAAATTAATTCAATAATGACGAATCATTTTGCATTATTGGAGGTCAAAAGACTGAGAATGCAAGACAGTATAAACAGTGTTGTGTTCAAAATTTTCTGGCGCCAAATATTTGGAGCATTCTTGCCAACGCAAAGGTAAAATTGGAGCGAGCCGTTTCTTTGGAAACTTTAAGGGCACATCGCAATGTCAGAAAAAAAAATTATCATAAAGCTTCAATATGGAGCGAACTCGTCAGGTACCACTACGACGCCTTCGAATAAAGCTCCGCTTGAGTATGATTGGAACTACTCAAGAATATTTGGGCTTCTGATTGTGCTGGCTTTAATTGCTGGTAGCCTCTTTTTTGTAACGAGCGATCAGCCTTTTAACGAAGTGGTGGATTCTCCTGGTTCGTTAGACAGTGAGAAAACTCAGACTGTTACCAGCCAGTCGGAGAAAGTTGTTACACATTATCCTGAAAAAAGAGCTAAATCTGACGGTTTCACTGCCGTCCGTGAACTGGATTCTGCTATCCGGAAAAAACCGATACTGGTTGATGTGCAGGAGGAGTCAGCCAGTCAGGTGGATGACGCGGGTTCTGATTCGCAATCAAGTGTGGATGAGTCTGACAGGGTTGCAATAGAGAAACAGCAGAAACAGTCTCAGGTCGATCAACGAACAAGTACAGATTCAATGATCCCGGACAATTTATTGTCCGATGCTATTAGCAGAGCGCAATTCAGTTGGGGAATTAAAGATAAAGAACCGACTGGGTCTGTGATATCGCCCGCTATTCTTCAGCGAGGAGACTCTGTTACATTATATTTTTTCAGTGAATTTAACAATTTGAAAGGTAAAGAATTGATACATGAATGGAATTTTAATGGTAAGTCAGTGGCCCGACGGAAGTTTAGAATCCATGGAAAGCGCTGGCGAGTTTTCTCCAGCAAGTTATTGAACAACAGGTCATTTGGGGACTGGAAAGTGGTTGTTAAAAATATTGACGGAACCACCTTGGGTGAATATTTACTGCAAATTATCGAGCCAGCAAGAAGAAGGTAATAAAACAATTCACTACAATAGCGACGCAGAATGGGCACATATTGTCAAAAAGTGTCAGTTTTTTTTCCAGTTTAATCTCTGTTTTATCTGTGTCGAAAAAAACTCCTTGATATTATGAAATAAATAATAATTGGCATTTGAATTGCCTTCATATTGTTCGTATAACATTTTTTGTTAACGATTCAATTAAAAGGAGAACACCAATGAACAGAATTGCTGGATATTTGAAAGTTGGAATGATTTTGTTTGGAATTTACGGATTGTTTACCAGAGAATATTTATGTCTCGCAGTCAAACGGCTTGGTCATCGAGTCGCAATCCATTGAGCATTTACGCTGTATGGCAAATACTGCCGAGATAGTCGAATCTCCTTTTTGTAATCCAAAATTATCCCTCCCTGAGTTTCCCACTTTTATTGAAAGAACGAGCTGAGAATAGACTGGGAGGGGATAACCGAACTATCCGGATTGGACGCGAATTCAGCGTTCGGGTTGCATCATTTTGTATTCTACATAAAACAGCAGGCTTGCACCGGTTGCGGCCAAAATCAACACGATAAAAATAACCGGGCTGAGTATGTCAGGAAAATCCCAAACCAAGACCGACCCTGGTTGTGATTTCTTTACCGGGTTTACGTATACCTTTATATTTTTGTTTTGTGGGAAATGTTTAATGGCACGCTGGGCCTGTTCCAGTGATTTATAGGTTATTTCCGAGGGACGGATCCGGGTACCCTGCAAGATTTTATCCCCATCCTTATATTCATAGTTAAGCTGAAGCTGGAATGTCTTCGCCTGTTCCGATTGAAGTGTTTTTATAGTACTGGAGAGGATTTTACCGTCTACTTTTGGCCATTCTTCGGGTTTCGGCATATAAAATTGATTCTCACCCCAAATGTAGGCAAATATCAAAAAAGCAGTGATTAACATCCAAATCGCCGCAGAACGCATGGTTTTTCTCCTTTTTGTTGTTTTAATAAGAGATCGTTTCAATATTGCGGAATCATTCAGAAGGCCGCTAATCGATTTCAGATCATTTATTATACGATAATCAAGCGATTATTGGTTGGATTTTAGTTGATCGACTAACCGGTTACCTGCAGAGAGTTTGATTCATGGAAGGTATATGAATACCCTGGAATTTATTCGTTTCAGAGATTACACCCGAAATTGACCTGCCAGTTGCTTTAAATAAGAAGCGAGACTCGCCATGGTTTCCACATAGTCGTTGATGTGACGACTATTTCTGGTATATACCAGACAATAAAATCTATCCCCCACCTTCTACCAGGTGGAGGCTTCTTTAGCTGGATAATGGTTGTTGCTCCCGGGAAAAGTTTTTACCCAGGATTCAAGCTCCAGACCGGTTTCTACGTCATAGGCAATAGACCGGTTTTCGACCGTATGAATGACAAATCGGCCTTTTTTATCGAAGCCTTCAATGTGACCCCAACGATAATGAGACACGGTTCGCTGTAGATTCGAGAAAGCTATAATCACATCAGAAAGCGCTAATTGACGAATAAGCTGGTTTCTTCGCCAAAAAGTTATCATCGTTGTATTTGGCTGATAATCCAACCGCAACAGGCTTAACCCTTTGTAGCCAACAACAAAATGTTGCCCATCATCGGCAAGATAAGCATCTTCAAACCATCCTGGTAAGACCCATATCGGTTGATCATTACGCTTCACTATAATCTGATTGTTGTCGAGGTTCATATGCGCACAAAAAATACCATTTACAGAGCAGACTGTTTTATTCTGTCTTGCAAGCGGTGGTGCATCGGCAAAAACAACGAGAGTATATATGCCTGATCCTATCAGGCATAAAGCGATCAGAATTGAAGCAATTTTCCGGTCTAGCATCGAACTACGGGCAGATCCAATGCCGCAGCCCAGCGTTCGCAAGGTGCCTTTAGGCGGGATGCGTCCTGATGCGCAATAATCTCGAAACAGCGCTCCGCTTGAGGATGGTCTAGTGTGATAACCTGCACGGTATAAAACTGCCTCCCATACTTATTAACATAGGATCGTTGTTCTTTGTGCCAACGCAGATGTTGATAGTTCTGTATGGGTTCACGCCAAAGACCTGTGTATCCATCAGAACATTGGATACATTCACCCTCTATAGTAAATATTTTATTGTTTCTATTGCGGTTTAGAGAAATCCTGATAGACCACCCAATCAAAAACAGGGCTGCCAGGGAGAACGCAACGAGGGCAAAAATCGTAATATCCACATCTTGCAGAGGATCTACTGGATGATTAAACAACGCATGGGAAAAGCCTGCGATAGCAACCAAACAGATTACAAAACAGGTGAGAAACCCTAGAATTTGATATTTATCAGGATCCTGAGTGACTGTCAGTTTCTGAGCAGCGTGTTGATTTCGTTTAAAATAATTCTTCATGGGTTAACCACCGAATTCGGAGGTCAGTCAACATTTGTCAGATTAACATTGCTAATGGGATGTGCTCTTTTTTATTGAGCTATTGGCGTATCAATAATTCAGTAATCAGCTAGGAATTTTCCAGAAAGATTATTGAGGAAAGAACCAAACCACCGGCAAGGCCGAGAATGGAAAAGACCAGTACCAAAATTGTACAGATCGTTCTACCTTGACGATTCTGAGTAATAACCAGTTGATTCCGATTATCCACCGGAGAATGATCCAGCCCTGTAACCGAGAGGTGATAGCGCCCTGGTTGCTCGATATTGAAAGTTCGCAGTGATAATCTAGACCGGGCTAATCCTGAGGTTGTAAGCGGAACCCGGATGCGCTCCAAAGGAATATTAGATTGGCCGCTAAGACTCATTATTCGGTAATCTAGACCAGAAAATGCGCGTGTTAATATAGGCCCTTCAGCATTTAGCAGCAGGGCTCCAGTCGCTTCGATGCTGAGCTCTTGCTCTGCCTTCAAGGGTACCGAAAGCACTAATCCTGAACGTATCTCTTTAATCAGGCGAAAAATGGACATAGGTAGGACTACCAGACTAATGAGCCCAATGGGTAGAGTGAGCCAAAGCCACTGAATTGAAATCATCTTGCCTTCTGGCTGGAATAATGCGTGAATGACGCGAGAATCAAAAGAAATGTAACAAAATAGCTTAAGAAACGTTCCGAACAAATGCAATAGCTATAGACTAAAGATATCGGCATCGTTGTATCACTGAAATTATGCTGGCCATAGCTATCCTGGAGTTATATTTCATTGTTCATGAACAAGCCAGTATTTAATGTAATTGCAAATAAAGCTTCTATCAATAGTCGCAACACCTTCGGCGAAACAGGTCGTCGAAAACTCTGCCACTAATACAATACCTGTTGTACCTTTATATAGCTCTCTGATTTCATTAAATGCGTATTTTTTGCTTCTTGCAAATAATTTAAAATTTTGCTGAATACTGATTGATCCAGGAGATAGAGTAACAACTATTTCGAATAATTCATGGGCATAAGAAGAAACCACCAATCCAATGATAAAAACACTCAAACCAATAAGCAGTAGCAGAACTATAAAAATTTTATCCTCAGGGAATGTGGGTATTGGCCAGAGATAATACCAGAGAACACTTAAAATAAGCGTAATTCCGGCCAGAGGAGTTTTTAGTGACAATGTCGGAGGATTACGTAGCACGATACAATCTTCTCGCGACTCAACACTCACTATACCTCCTTTTCTCTTTGTTGGAATTTTATTGGGGTGCTTTTTATCAACTAAATGTTGCCCAAGAGAAAACGATATCTTTTCGTTTTCGACTCCATTTAGCGTAGCGCCTAGTCGTTTTGCCGCAGTTAAAGCAAACATCCTGGCCGATTTTTCTCGTGCTGTTATTGCAAGCGGTTTTTTAGCATTAGAAAGGCCAACTATCCAGCCACCCTCGCGCCGGTTATAACCCACCGCCACGCCTTTATTTTCCTTGAGCTTCCACGTTTGGCGCCGAAATGATTTCAACAACACAAACTCATAGGTTGCCGTGTTTGTTTCATCGTCTACTGTCAATCTGTTTATCCCTAAAACTGCGATTGCAGCAAAGCCCAGACTGGGGATCATAATCAATAAAATGATGACAATGCTCCAGAATTGCTCCATCTCAATAATACCCGGATTGGAATTAAACTGAAATACGTCAGTAAATGTTGCTCCATCAATCTCACTGGTTTCCCAAAATTGACTCAGTAATAAAAATAATAGAATTACACCAGGCATCGCAACAGGTATCGCCATCAGCTTCATCACCAGTGGACTGGTTGATTCGAATACGTGGCGCCGACCTGCTGTATATTGTTGTAGTGGAAAAAGCATTCTAGCTATACCAAGGTGTTAAAAGTGGGTGGTGAATACTGGGTAGAAATATTCAATAATTGCTTGTCAGGTGTAATATATTTCTCTAATGTTATCGCAATATTTGACTAAATTACCGTGACTACGCGCAAGATCATTGATTTCATTATCAAGTGAAACACTAATAAACTGACTTAAAAATCCGAATGCTGTGGCATCAAAGGTACAGGGATGCTTGCCAAAAAAATAAGTGTTATTGCCTAAAATATCAGACAATGACTGAAAAGACCGTTGTGCAATGGTTTTTATTTCTTCATCTGAATGTCGACCGAGCCCTTGTTTTTGTAATGAACTGATTACACCGTTTCGGACAATTGATGGAATAATAAACTTTAATGGAAAAGGCATTGAGCCAAAAAGAGATTTTTTCATATGAATCCAGGTGTCGTCTTTAACCCAGCGTGAATAAACCAGGCACCAATAAAGGTTTTCATCCAGAGATTTGCCGATAAGATAGGCAGTACTTTTTTGTTCGGCAGATAAATGGGTATCCAGATTCACCTGAAATTTCTTTTGTAAATAAGAAATAATAAATTCGGAATCCGCAATGATCAGGGCGTCATCAGAAATGAAGGGTAGTTTGCCTTTTGGCGCGATCTTTAAATGACCCGCGCCACCCGGAAAATTCTCATATTCAATATTTGCCAATCGCAGATAAGCATCGACTTTCAATACAAATGGGCTAGGGTCAGGCACACCAAAATCTTCTCGAAAGCTATACAGTTTAATCATGCTTGTTTCCATTTGAGTTTTTGTTAACGCTCAAAATTGAGAGTCGTTACTGTATGCGTCTTTAACCCGTACCTGTGCAGTTGCCTATTGACCAGCTTTTGGAATTGTTTGTTGCTAAACACACTCAGAAACACCAGTGTGAAATAGCCATAGGGTAACTTGGGGTTTTCGGAACGGTAACACAGTTTGTGGAAGGGCCGGGCTGCATTTTTATGGTGATCTGAATGCCGGGACAAGCCGACTAATGTGTTCAATGTAAACCAGGAATCGGTATCCCATGATAACACTCTGTTACCGTGCTCTGGATTGCGCGTTAAGCCCCAATGCTGGATATAATTGACGGTTTCCAGCTTGCGTACAGCTGCGTAAGCCTGCATTAGAAACACCAGTAATGCTACTATTCCAAATAGCCATAAAATTGTCACCAACAATAATAATTCGAATATGAGGCCTTGGGCGACGTGGTGGTAAAACAACCGGTGGTCGTATAAAGTACTTTCTGTTATTCCCAGGCGCTTGTTTTCCAGTTGCCAGGCACTTCTAAATTGTGACGAAATTGTTCTTTTCCAAAAGGCTTCATAGCTTTCTCCTAACCGAGCAGTTGCAGGATCGGCGTTCGTACCGACGTTTTTGTGGTGGCCACGAATATGTTCTGTGGCAAAATGTTCATAACACTCAAGTGAAAGCAGCAGACGACCCAGGGTATGCATAACAGGGTTGGATCTGTGGATTAATTCGTGAGCAACTACGATTCCGGAAAAACTGGAACTGGTACCAACAACGACTTTAATCGCAAAAATATTGACCAGGCTACAGATAATTTCAGGCATAGTTGTCCAGCTCAGCTGGGTTGCCATATAAATCAGCAATACAATTGTGGCAAATTGCAGTCCTGCTAGTGTGAAAAGCAACAAGTCGAAAGGAACGCGCATGTGGCCGTCGGAAGGCTGTCTGTGTTCCTTAGGACTCCACAGGTCAATGAATACGGTGGACCAAACCGGCAGTATCCAGAAAAATGCATTCCAGGGTGTATACGGTCCGTTAATGACAAATAACAGAGCGTAGCCAGGAATTAGAAGACACAGATAGTGGGGAGACAATATTTTTTTGCAATGGCCACTTTTTCTAATTTTGTTGTTCATTTTTATTCTTGAATTCGAACGATTTGTGCGGCAGTGATGTTATTCGAAAATGTACCACGCTATGGTTTAAAGTAGCTAGTACTTCGTCGAGGTTATATTGACAGGTAGAACAAGTCGAGAAGGGGCCAGCCGCTAAGCGCATGATCGCAGAACTAGTGGGCGTGTCAAGTGAGTACAACGACATAAATGACTACTTATAGTCTTAATATAACCGCCAAAATAAGATTGAAGGAATACTACAAAGCTGGCCGTAATATAGAGGTTCTATTACGGAAAAGAGGTTTTTGGTTCATATGCCCGATTAAAATCGTCAATCACTGCCAGAATTCCTGTATTTTAATAGCATAAAAGGCGTCAAAACCAGTTTTTCTTGGGAAAACTTTTATTCTTTGATTCCACCCTGAACACCAGAATAGAAAAACTAAGAATTTATAACGCAGTTTCGATTTCCTATGAAAAATAACCACTATATTCTCGGTCTTTCAATTACTTATCACGATCCAGCTATTGCAATTATGAATAGTCAGGGTGAGGTGTTATTTGCCGAAGCAAGTGAGCGCTATCTACAGTTGAAGCGAGGGCTTAACAATGAACCGGATAATTTGTTTCGCATTGGGGATTTGGTGCGGGAGTACTGCACGGCTCCGTCATCAATTACAGTCGCCTTAAACTGGCAAAAAAAGCGCCCGTTTTATGAACACTTTTGTACCTTTACAAATTATTTTACTCCTCAGGGTTTAATGCGTCCCAGGTTTTCTAAACGTGCTACATTTCTTGAAAAATACAAGATCTTTCATATGCTTGCCTGTCAGACCCAAGCCATGAAAACAGGTGGCATTAATACAGTACGTATGCTCAGAGACTTATTTCCAGGCTGCAAGGTAAATTTTCAGTATTACGATCATCATACGACCCACGCAGCTATGGCATGTTATAGCTCACCATTCACTGAAGCGGCCTGTGTGGTCGTGGATTCCTATGGCGAGCGGGGATCGATGGCATTTTACCGCTATATCGATGGCAAAATAGTTCTGCATAAGCAGCTATCGGGCATAGAAAGCCTGGGATTTTTCTATATGAAGTTGACAGAACTATGTGGTTTCGACTGGATGAAGGGTGAAGAGTGGAAAGTGATGGGCCTGGCGGCTTATGGTACATTCGATAAGAAAATATATCAGATATTTTCGACAATGATTCGAGCCGAGGGATTAGCTTTGCAACAGGATATTACAAGTGTTCGTAATGGCTTGCGTAAACTTGAAGATCTATTTAAGCGATGTGAACCTCTGGATGCCGCGGATCTTGCGTATACTGGCCAATATTTTTATTCGCAATTACTGCTAAATCTGTTGAACCAATATTACTCTAAAGGTTATTCCAAGAATCTCGTAATTTCCGGAGGTTGTGCTCTGAATTCGGTTTTCAATGGGAAAGTAACACAAAAAACTGGTTTTAATAAGGTTTATATTCCACCGGCACCGGCGGATGATGGAACAGCTTTAGGTGCTGCATTTCTTGCGGTCGATACGCCGCAGAATCTGCAGTGTGGTTTGAATGCAACCGTACTGTCGCCGTATTTGGGGTCAAGCATTTCTTCGAGTACTCTGGAGCGACTGGTGCGTTATGGAAAAGGTTTGCACGCTCGCCAGTTAAAAAATGGATTATACGAGGAAACTGCCAAACTCCTGGTTGCGGGTAAGCTGGTCGGCTGGGTACAGGGAAGGGCTGAATTCGGTCCTCGAGCATTGGGAAACCGATCGATTCTGGCTGATCCCAGATATTCAGGGATGAAAGAAAAAATTAACAGTACTGTCAAATTTCGGGAAGAATTTAGACCATTTGCGCCGTCGATTCTCCACGAATACGGCGAGCAATATTTTGAAAACTATGTCGAAACGCCTTATATGGAAAGGGCGCTGCGTTTCCGTGATAGCATGACGCAAGCAGTCCCTGCTGTGGTGCATGTTGACAATACCGGTCGGCTGCAATCGGTAACGCGTGACCGGAATGAAAAATTCTACGATTTAATTAGTGCATTCTATCAATTGACTGGAGTGCCCATTGTTTTGAATACAAGTTTCAATGTAATGGGGAAACCGATCGTTCACAGTATTGAAGACGCTGTGAGTGTTTTTCTGACTTCAGGGCTGGACGCTCTGGTAATCGAAGATTATATATTTTGTAAACCTGAAAAATGAACCCCAGTAAAATCAGGCTTGAACCGGCAGAAATAAGGACCGAATATTCGGATCGTAGTATGTTTTATTGTCTGATGAATTATGAAATGTTTCCGTCAGTTATTGATATTGCAGAAAAACGAATATTACAGGAGATTTCTACTTTGTCACCTTCTGTTGGGGAAGGTTTTAGCAAGTTTCTAACAGCTACAGATACGAGTGCGGCCCCATCTGACTTGCGTATTGGATCTTTGTCTTCTTTCGGTACAACCGCCCACAAACGCGCAACTGTAATCCGGCAGTATGCACCCTTCGCATTGACGGAATTTTGTTGGCTACGGAACGTTTCACAGGCGGTTAATTGTCATGTGGATTCTGTTTCGCATTTGTTTACCGTGTATTCGCGATTTCGCCAAATTGGAGGTATTAACCAAAAGGCGGGTAGTTATCGCAGTTTAGTGAGGAGCTTAGGGCTTACGATGCCTGCTTTAAATAGCAGGGCATTCAGCGAACAATTACAAATCCAGGATATGGCATTTGTATGGCCCGTAACACAACTTACTTTGGCCTTGTTCCCGGTTCGTTTTTTAGCCGAAATAATAGGTTACACACTTGCACATACCTATGGCCTGTCTGAATTAAGTAATTCACGGTTTAAACAAACCCTTCAAGCGGATGGTTTATCTTTGGAATATTGGGATTCTGATAAAGTTGAGTGTTTAGCAGAAAAACAAAGAGTCAGCAGTCGGGCGGCGGCTACTGAGTACTTGAAAAAGTTTCCAGGCACAGCCGAATACTCTGCTCAATTACAACGTATCTGGAAAGGTTTTCAGTTGTATTCGATCAATGAGCAGCGGCTGGGAAACGAGATAGATTCACAAATTGAGATCGATAGCAATGCTGCAGATAAAGTGATAAGGCTGTTTCGTAGCAAAGCAAAATATGCTCAAGGGTATCACGGTGCGGTGGATCTTGGCGGCCAAAGTCTGGATTTGTGGTTTAAGGATAGTTTAAGTGAACCCAAAAAGTTTCTCGATAGCCTGATTAACTCATCCTGGTTTGATGTTGAAAATCCGGAACAAAGTCGATTTTTTAGAGAATTTTTGTCTCCGAATGGCCCCATGTTCGGGGTTTTCGACGAATCCGAAAAAGTGGAAATTCTGGAATGGGTCAAAAGTCATTCAAATTGCGTCAATACTGTTGAACCATCAGGATTCCACTTGAATAACAAGCGCTCATATCGGGACAATAATGCGCCCGTGATAAACGTCAGGAAACCCAAAAATATTCCAGGATCACGGGATATGTTTTATTTCCTTATTAATCGGGATAAACATCGTGATAAGTTACTACAAGCGCAAAATATTGTTTCGCGCCGATTGCATCAAACAAAGCTTTCTTCATGGTTTTTCCGGTTCCCGGATTTATGTTATTTTAATTTCAGCCATGATGCTTTCGAATCCCGTATTTCTCGAATATATCGCGCTCAGATGAACGCGTACAAACCTTTGCGTGGTCGACCTGATTTATCACGACAAGGCATCATTTGGGGCATAAAACAATTTGCGCCAACAATTTTGGTGGATGGTTGCTGGCTGCAACACATTGCCAACCTTGATGGTGACTGGGAGGAAATATCCCAACCCTTATGGCGTATCTATGCCGACGAAGTGGGTAACGGTTGCACGAATCTAAATCATCCGAATATTTATAGAAATTTACTGCAAAGCCTTTCTATACAACTTCCTGACATAGACAGTCGTCAATTTTGCGAAGACCCTGGTATTTTATATAGTGCCTATGATTTACCTGTTTATCTGCTTGCCATATCACAATATCCGCGATTATATTTGCCTGAAATTATCGGTCTAAATCTTGCGATCGAATTAAGTGGCCTGGGTTCCGGTTACATGCGTCTGGTTGAGACTTTGAGATACTGGGAGATCGATCCAACTATAGTCAGTCTGCACTTGTCGATTGATAATATGTCCTGCGGACATGCAGCAATCGCTAAGGATGTAGTTGGTTTATACCTGGATAAGATACTGGCACAGAGCGGTCAAGGGGCGATGCACACTCATTGGCGACGCATCTGGACTGGATTTTTATCACTCCGATTCGTCCCCGGCCGGTTTTCTGTTGCGTTGGTTGCGTACTACTTAAGCAAGTTTTCTCTACCTGAACGTCTACTTCGCTAGCATTACGATTAGGGACAAAACAACCACTAGCGGTTTTATTTTAACTGTCTTGTTGTTGAGTTGTTTCATATTACGCAACAATTTCAGTCAATATTTTGTCGGATAGAAATATTTTATATCCTGTTTCCAGATATTTGCCAGCCACCATTCAGCTTAGTTGTACAAATCACTGTTTCATACTAATTTTATATTGAAGTTTAAAAACCACATGAGGTTGGAAGAATTAATTTTGAAGAGTTTCGTTTAGCCCTCATATCATGAGACTTGACTCAAAGAATTGACAAGACCTGGCACTGGTGGCGATTTAACCGGTTTCCTCTTCAAAAAAAATTAACGGGATAAAGATAACTAAATTAGTGAGAAATCGGGTGATAGGGGATCGACAATGAGAAAGTCGAGGATAAGAATTAGTGTTGCGGCAAAAACCGTATTGTTTTCTCTGATTCTAGTCACTGTTTCCACAGAAACGATAGCAAATTTAGTTTACAAAGACTCTGCTGTATCTCTGGAATCCCAGTTAGGAATCAAATTATTGAGAATTGCCAATAGTGCTGCCCCTTTGATACCTGGAGATCACAGCGAATTTCTTGCGTCGATGAGTCATGAGATTCGTACTCCAATTCAATGGAGTTGGTAGAGCAATGACAGTACGAATCCAAAAACCACATCAAAGCATCGTCTTTCCTTCTACATCATCAGAAGAAATTGCGCCACCGGGGAAGCCATGACGCCAATAGACCATAGCATTATTTTGGTAGTAGAAGATAATCAGGTTAATCAATTGGTGGCCTATCGAACGCTCGAAAAACTCGGATATATGGCTGATATTGCTTGCGATGGCAAAGAAGCAGTAAGTAAGTCAATGGAGAACCAATATGCCTTGATTTTTATGGATTGCCAAATGCCCGGCATGGATGGTTATGAAGCGACCCGGTGGATTCGGGAAAAGGAAAATGTGACAGGTAAGCGAACGCCGATAATAGCGTTGACAGCCAATGCGACATCAAACGACAGGGAAAAATGTATGGCCTGCGGCATGGATGATTTTATTAGTAAACCCTTTAAGCGAAGTGATCTGACAGAAATAATAAAAAAATGGATGCCCAGGGATTCAATTCGTGCGATATGCAAATAAACTTACAAATTTCACTGACTATAGAGTGTGGGATAACTTAACAATTAATATTTGTCCCCAAATATTCAGATGTTTCGTCATACTGTCCGGTATCGGATTCATTTTCTCGTAATCAAGGTCTATGCTTTCTATAGTTGTACTGCGCATTCACTAAAAGATGAGTCTATTTATTTGGTGGGGATTTCGCTTTACACACTAACTTAGGTTTTATTATCGGACAAGAGACAGGTATGCCTATTTTTTGTCTGCTTATCTACCGATCTAAATGCTTTTTTTTAAAGGTGATTTAATTTAATCGGGATAAATGAAATTTGAAGGATTTTTATAAATTCAATCCGGATACAGGCAAAATACACTACCGGTTTATATGGACAGAAATGGGTTTGACGTCTATTTATATAGGAATAGGATGCAAATCTAACACCAGTGGTTTTTAAATACATTTTCATATTGAGGAGAATACTCTTGGATAAAAATATGAAGATTCTCATCGTGGATGATTTTTCAACGATGAGACGAATCATAAAAAATCTACTTCGAGACTTGGGGTTTACCAATACTGTTGAAGCCGATGATGGGCAAACAGCGTTACCAAAACTACAGGCAGGAGGAATCGATTTTTTGGTTACCGATTGGAATATGCCTGGAATGACGGGTCTGGATTTACTTAAGGCAGTACGAGATGACGCCAGTCTAAATTCACTTCCGGTACTCATGGTGACCGCCGAAGCAAAGCGTGAGCAAATTGTTGAGGCTGCTCAAGCGGGAGTAAATGGTTACGTCATTAAACCTTTTACTGCCGGCACTTTGAAAGAAAAAATAGATAAAATATTCGAGCGGGTGGATGCATGAGTAAGGGTCTGGGAGCATTATCATGAATGCTGAAGTGCAGGAAGATATAGAGGATGTCCGACTGTCACTGGCAAAAGAATATATTACCGCAATAGAAAAAGGCGACGATCCTAAAGCCGATACAATTTTGGAGGAAATTACCAGTGTTCGGGAAACGCAACTGTTTCAGGAAGTGGGAAAGTTAACCCGGCAACTCCACCAGGCCATGGCAAATTTTACACTGGATTCAAAATTAGCGGAAATGACGGAGAATGATATTCCAGATGCAAAAGAGCGATTGAATTATGTCATAACGATGACCCAACAATCCGCTGACACGACTCTTAATGCAGTCGAGGAACTTATTCCCTTATCAGAAAACCTTAGCGAACAATCCTATTCACTGGAACAAAAATGGAAGCGTTTTTTGCAGAAAGATATGGATTTTAACGAATTTAAAAAAGTGAGTTCAGAGTTGACTGAATATTTTTCTTCCACGGCTACTGATTTACAGACCGTTCAGGATAAGCTCAATGAAGTATTAATGGCACAAAGTTATCAGGACATTACCGGCCAGATTATAAAACGGGTTATTAATTTGGTTCATGATGTTGAACTCAGTATGGTCGATATAATACGTTTTTCAGGTGCTCGTCTCACTCCTGCGCCATCTGATACCGAACAATCAGCCAGCAAGCTGGAAGGGCCTGCAGTACCCGCAATTAGCGGAGAGGACACCATAGCCAGTCAGGACGGTGTGGATGATCTTTTATCTAGTTTAGGATTTTGAGGGTCTAAGCATGTCAATCGAACTTGATGACGAAATTCTTCAGGACTTTCTGGTTGAAGCCGGTGAATTATTGGAACAACTCGGAGAGCAACTTGTCGAGTTGGAACAAGCTCCCGAAGATCCCGATTTACTCAATGCAATTTTCAGGAATTTTCACACAATTAAAGGGGGTGCCGGGTTTTTAGGGCTCACTCCATTAGTTGCTGTTTGCCACAAAGCAGAGGATATATTTAACGCACTACGACAAGGCGAAAAGACTATAAATGTAGAGATGATGGATGCATTTCTGCAAGTTCTGGATGTTGTCAACGAAATGTTCGACACGGTCAGAAGCGGTGGTGAACCGCAACCGGCTGATTCATCTTTACTTGACTTGTTGCAATCATTCCTGGAACAGGACAGTGGTGGTTCTTCCCCGCCGGTATCAGAAGAACAGGCGACTGCTGACGTGCCTGAATTAGAATCTGTCGATAATGATGAGAAGCTTGAGTTACCCGGGCCAGATTTTAGCGAAGTCAATGACACATCCGATGAAGGTGAACAAGCCACACAGGATCCAGTCGAGACAACATCCAGTTCAAACGATGATCATATTACCGAGGAAGAATTTGAGGAATTATTAGATCAACTGCATGGATCTGTGCCTGAGGGTTTAGACAAAAACCGCCTGGATGACAACAAAAATGGAGACGCGGACGCAGAAAATAGTGAGCTGATTACTGAAGATGAATTTGACAATCTTCTCGATGAAATTCACGGTAAAATTAAACCCAAGGAACAATCCAGCGATTCTATAGCCGAGAATGAAACTGTAAACCAGGAAATTAAACCGGATGATTCAAACTCGGCTTCGATTAACGAAGATGAATTTGAAGATTTGCTTGACCAGTTGCACGGTAAAGGCAAACATCAAGGTTCGCCTAAAGAAGAAAATACAGCACAGGTTCCTTCGGATGCAAACATAAACAAAACTCAAGCAAAAACGGCAACTACCGAAATTTCAAAGGAAGAACCAAAAAAGTCATCGGTTTCTACTCCGGCTGCCATTAAATCCAATAAAATATCCAGCTCTAAAAAAGTTGCCAAGTCGAATACGCCAGCGGCAGAAACTACTGTTCGTGTCGATGTGCAGAGGCTTGACGATATTATGAATATGGTGGGAGAACTGGTTTTGGTTCGAAACCGCCTTGAGAACCTCAAAATTTCGTTTGACCGGGAGCAAATCGGGAAATCCATCGGTAATCTTGATGTTGTCACATCGGATTTGCAGCGGGCGGTTATGAAAACCCGCATGCAGCCTATAAAGAAAGTTTTTGGACGCTTCCCCCGAGTAGTCCGGGATCTGGCACGCAGCCTGAAAAAAGAAATCAAACTGGAGCTAAGAGGTGAAGAAACTGATCTTGACAAAAACCTGGTAGAGGCACTTGCGGATCCTTTGATCCATCTAGTCAGAAATGCTGTGGATCATGGTGTTGAGAGTCCGGAAGACCGTATAGTTGCTGGTAAGAAACGAGAAGGTATTGTGGTTCTTACTGCCTCCCAGGAAGGTGATCATATTAAACTTATGATTGAAGACGATGGTAAAGGAATGAACGCAGATAAACTACGTAAAGTCGTCGTAGACAAAGAATTGATGGATGAAGAAAGTGCTGCACGACTGGATGATCGAGAATGTTTTAATCTGATATTTATGCCAGGATTTTCGACTAAATCCGAAATATCTGATGTCTCTGGTCGAGGTGTCGGCATGGACGTTGTTAAGACTCGGATCAATCAAATGAATGGCTCGGTGGATGTCGATTCGGTCGAAGGTAAAGGTAGTAAGATCATTATTAAGGTTCCTCTTACTTTGGCTATTATGCCAACTCTGATGGTGAAACTTGATGAACAACCATTTGCACTTCCGTTAGTCAGTGTGGTCGAAATCCTGGATCTGGATTTAAACAAGACAAATGTTGTCGACGGGCAATTGGTTGTTATGGTTAGAAACAGGGCGCTGCCACTATTTTATTTAAGAGAGTGGTTACTTAAAAATGATTTTGGCGAATGGCCGCAGAATATTGGCCACGTTGTCGTTGTCAATGTAGGTGGTAGACATGTTGGTTTCGTTGTTGATCATTTAATCGGCCAGGAAGAAGTCGTGATCAAAGCATTGGGTGCGAAACTTCAAGGATTAGACGGGTTATCAGGCGCAACGATAACCGGAGATGGAAATATCGCACTGATTCTTGATGTACCCAGTTTGATGAGTAAATATGCCGCGTAATGGGTCGGTTACCGAAGATAGTACCGTATGCGCTTACTAACGGGGTCTTTGAAAATTACGTTGTAGTCACATCGATTTTTATAGATTTACTCAGTTCGATAGCAGAAATCGAAAGGGGAATAGATGTTAACCAGTTGAGAACTCTCACATGCCCGTCCGAGTATTAATTGTTGATGATTCGATCTTCATTCGTCGTCAAATTACCAAAATTCTGACTACGCAGAAAGATATAGAAATAATTGGCGAGGCAGTTAACGGACTAGAGGCGATTGCAAAAGCTTCTGAGCTGGCACCCGATGTGATTACCATGGATATTCAAATGCCCGAATTGGATGGGATATCTGCTGTAAAACAAATAATGCGTGATAACCCAACACCCATTTTGATGCTCTCTGTTGCAACCCAATCGGGTGCACAAGCAACCATCGATGCGCTTGAAGCAGGTGCTGTGGATTTTCTGCCGAAACAATTAAACGAACTCTCGTCTGACCGGCAAGAAGCAAAGCGTCTACTGCGTACAAGAGTTCGATTGCTAGCTCAATCAAAAATTAAACCGACCGCTTTGGAGGTCAAACCCCCGTCTGTTTTATCACAGAATAAATTGCGGCAGCACCCCGCTAAGCAAATTCGACATGTAGCTAAAAATAAATTCGACTTATTACTTATTGCTGCATCAACTGGAGGTCCAGTAGTAATAAAAAATATTCTTGAAAAAATTCCTTCTGATTTTTCGATGCCAGTGTTACTGGTACAGCACATGCCGGCGAGTTTTACGCCGAGTTTTGCTGAGCGCCTTGATCGACATTCTAAAATTGAAGTACGAGAAGCCAGGGATGGGGATATCCTGCAAACAGGTGTCGCTTTGTTAGCGCCCGGAGGATTGCAGATGGAATTGAAAGCTAAGGCATCACGTTGCGAAATTATTCTCAGAAAAGGTCATTCGGGTGAGCATTACCACCCTTGTGTGGATACAACATTTACATCAATTGCTGAGAATTTTTTGGGCAACATTTTAGCAATTGTATTGACGGGTATGGGTTCTGATGGAAAACGTGGGATTGAGAAACTCAAACAAGGTAACGCCACTGTTTGGGCTCAGAATGAAGAAAGTTGTGTCGTTTATGGAATGCCAAGAGCCGTGATTGAAGCCAGGATGGCCGACAGGATAGCGAGCGTTGATGAAATCGTTGCAACACTCGGCCAGATATAACTTATGGACGCGCTAAGTCTTTTAGGCATATTAATCGGGTTCGGTGCCATACTTGGCGGTAATTTTCTTGAAGGAGGTCAGGTAGATGCACTCATTAATGGCCCAGCTTTTTTGATCGTATTGGGTGGCACATTAGGCGCCACAATGTTGCAAGTGCCTCCGTCGGTATTTTCCAGAGCACTTCGAATTACAATTTGGGTGATTAAACCAGAAAAAGTAGACCTTGCGAAACAAATAAAAAAAATTGAGAAATGGAGCTCGCTGGCCAGAAAGGAGGGTTTGTTAGGATTAGAATCAATTGTAGGTAACGAAAAGGATTCTTTCGCGAAGAAAGGCTTACAGCTACTTATCGATGGTAATGAGCCGGAAATTATAAGAGACCACCTGGAAGTAGAACTGACGGTGAAAGAACAGCGTGACCTTCACGCCGCTAAAGTTTATGAAGCCATGGGTGGTTATTCACCAACCATCGGTATTATAGGGGCAGTGATGGGATTGGTTCATGTCATGCAAAATCTCGGCGACCCAAGTAAATTGGGACCGGGAATTGCTACAGCATTCATTGCAACCATATACGGTGTAGGGATGGCGAATCTGTTTTTTTTACCTGTTGCGAATAAACTTAAAGCACAGACCCATACCCTGGTTCAATCGAGAGAGCTTGTTATTGAGGGCATTATCGCAATCGCTGAAGGCGAGAATCCACGAAATATTAATGCCAAACTCTCAGGCTTTTTAACTTAAGTTTTTTTGTCTCGGCGTTCATTTAAATGATCTGAATATGAGACATTCAAGAAGACAAAAGCACGTGGAGTCCGAAGAAAACCATGAGAGATGGTTGGTTTCATATGCGGATTTTATTACTCTGTTGTTCGCTTTTTTTGTCGTCATGTATTCAGTTTCTTCGGTTAATGAGGGTAAATACAGAGTATTGTCCGATTCACTGGACGATGCTTTTTCTGAACCCGAAAAAACCCTAAAACCTATTCAGATAGGGGAGATAAAACGGAGTAAAAAGCCGATCATCGATCCCATAGTCACCCAACCTGAATCAACAAGTTCTGTAGAACAGTGGGATGAGTTTGTCGAGCGTACGGCACAACGCAATCGTTTGCAACGAGTTTCAAATCAGGTAAAGGAAGTCCTGTCTCCGTATATCGATCAGGAATTGGTTGAAGTAAAAAGTGATGATCTCTGGGTAAAAATCGATATGAAAAGCAGCATGCTTTTCCCAAGTGGCAGTGCAAGGTTATCTCGGAAGGCCTATCCAGTATTACGGAAAATTGGTGAAATTCTCCGTCATTTGCCGAATACTATCGATGTGGAAGGGTATACGGATAATCGCCCCATTAAAACAATCGAATTCCCTTCAAATTGGGAGCTGTCAGCCAGTCGTGCTGCAAGTGTAGTCAACCGTTTAGCCAAAGGAGGAATCAATCCTCAAAGGATGGCCGCAATTGGCTATGGAGAGTATCATCCCATAGCGGACAATCGTCTTAAACAGGGACGTGAAAAAAATAGAAGAGTCGTTCTGGTACTACTGGCTGCATCTGTTGCACGGCATAAAATAGAACCCACTGAGCGTGAAAAATTATTAAATTCAGCGCCGTTTAAACGACAAAATAATCGTACGAATGGCACTGGAAAAAGGCCAGGCTAAATATGAAAATCTGGTCAGTTTCAAACCAAAAGGGTGGTGTGGGTAAAACAACAACAGTTGTGACACTCGGAAGTCTGTTGGCAAATTGGGGATTTAGAATCCTATTGGTTGATCTGGATCCGCATGGATCGTTAACCAGTTATTTCAAAATGAATCCCGATGAAATAGATACCAGTGTATACAATTTGTTTCAGGTTGCAGGTGCTCACAAAAATTTTGATCCAACCCCTTATATTGTAGACACTGAATTTCGAGGTTTGAGTGTGTTGCCTGCAGCAACTGCCATTGCCACTTTGGACAGACAGGGCTCCAAATTTGAAGGTATGGGGCTGGTGATATCACGAGCACTGACAACAGTTAGTTCAAAATATGATTATGTTTTGATCGATAGTCCGCCGATGTTAGGCGTATTGATGATTAATGCCCTGGTGGCTTGTGACCATCTGCTAGTTCCTGTGTTGACCGAATTTCTGGCACTCAAAGGTCTGGAGAGAATGCAGGCAACCTTAGAAATGATTAATAATTCGCAAAAAAAGATTCCCGGCTACACGATTGTTCCGACGATGTTTGATCGACGTACCAATGCGTCAAAACATAGTTTATTGATGTTACGAAAACATTACGCCAAGCATTTATGGAAATCTGCAATTCCGGTGGATACAAAACTTCGTGATGCCAGTCAACTGGGTATGCCTGCTCCAAGTTATGCACCAACAACACATTCGGTTTTAGCTTATGACAGCCTTTTGCAAACACTTTTACGAATGGAGTCAGCTACTGGTAGAAGTTCGTCAGTCCCGTGACGGATTCGAAAAAAACGGATACCGCTGAACTCATACACCGGGATCAAGCCCTCTGTGTATATCTGGATACACTGCTGAACGATGGAAATTTAACGATTACGCAGAAAGAGGCCGATACAGAGGAAGTACCGCGCCAGGAGCATATACCCGAATTCCAGAATAACTTAACTGATCAACGGCCGGACTGGGCAACCGCCAGGTTTAAGGCATTATCGTTCAAAATCGGAAATCTACGTTTAACGACACCTTTATGTCATATTTCCAGAACAATCGATTATCCTCTTTCAGTCTCACAAGTTCCGGGCCAACCCGAGTGGGTTATCGGCATTGCGCATCAATACGATTATAAGATTACTCTGATCAATTCCGATGTTTTGCTTTTTAAACCGGGTGAATACCGTGAATCTAATACATCAACTCCTGTTTATAACAGTGTATTGATTGATGCCGATGGAAAATGGGGCTTTCCTTGTGACGAAGTATTGAAACTACAGTTTTTACGCAGCGATCAGATACATTGGCTTAAAAACCCCTGTGGAAAAAACTGGCGCCTTGGAACAGTTATCGACAATTTAAGTTGTTTAATAGATATACCGCAACTGATTTCCCGTAAATTATAACTGGAATTGTCTACACTTAGAGTATCAAGTTAGCTGTAGAAATTTGAGGCCTGATTGTTCGGGTCTTTAGATCAATTGCGAATTAGTATAAATGCAATAAAATTTTGTGTGTAAACATCAGGCGAATACCATGAGTGAAACTGAAGAAAATATTAACGATAAAATCAACCAATGGGTCACATTTAAACTGGGCGACGAAACTTACGGTATTATTGTTATGCAGGTTCAGGAAGTGCTTCGAATTCCTGATATTGCTCCCGTACCCGGGTCACCTGACTATGTAATTGGAATAATCAACCTGCGCGGTAATGTGGTGACAGTGATCGATACTCGTCATCGATTCGGATTACCCTCAAAAGAACGCGATGATTCGTCAAGAATCGTTGTCATCGAAACAGAGAGTCAGATCATTGGGATTCTGGTTGATAGTGTTGCTGAGGTTGTCGAAATGGCTAATTCTCAGATTGAGTCTACACCCAATGTTGGGAACGACGACAGCTCCAAATATATTCAGGGCGTAACCAGTCGGGAAGGGGAATTACTTATTCTTGTAGACTTAAACAAATTGTTGAGTGTAGAAGAACTGGCTGATGTTGATATGTTATAGCAGTGCAGTTGGAGAAACTACAGGAGAGCTTATGTTGGATACAAAATCATTGCAAAAATCTTTGTCGGTGGACAAACTCAACAGAAACCCACGTCAACCTAAGCGGCAAAAACCAGATTTCAGAAAAAATCGTGGAGAATCCATAAAGTCAGAAATAGAGTCCAAATATTTAGTTGATGAGATCGTTTGACGGGAATGTTTTCCTAAATCCAAATCGACGTTTTGTGATTATCTGCTATACAACTATTTGAGAGAGTTAGAAAAGGATGCATCCACTTGCTCCTCGAATCTATTCGTAACTCATAGACTTAAGGTACACAAATAGGCTTAGCTATATTCCTGTTAATTTGAATTATTCAAAGCGATTATTCAACAAATACGCAAATGCAATAACTTCGGCAACTGCAACGTAGAGTTCCTGTGGAATTTCATCTCCAAGTGGTATTTTCGTCAGGAGCCTGGCAAGTTCCGGACTCGTTTGTAATGGTACGCCATGCTGAGTGGCGAGATCTACGATTTGTTCGGCGATGGCGCCTCGACCTTTGGCCGTGACCTTGGGAGCATTTTTTTTATCGTAGTTTAATGCGATTGCAATATCGGGTGGATTTAATAGATTCTTCATGCTTTTTCATCAAAAATGGGCATTGGGTAGCTGGAGCCTTGCATTGGCTTAATCTCTGCCTGGCTGGAATCCAGGTTTCCGGGAGATAATCCGGCTTGTTCCAATTTTTCTCGGAGAACATGGACATGATCGTGTATCAACGTATTCGTCTTTGACTGATCACTGATAAAGTGAGTATCAACTGAATTATTGCCCGATAGAGTGATTTTGCTGCGTATCAGACCGAGATGGGGTGGTGTCAGTTCCAGAACAACTGACCAATCTTGTTGTTCATACTCTGGCGAGTCTTTCTGGTCACGTTGAATAGTCAATTTCACAGATTCAGCAGATTCACCATTGAGAAAAGGCAGTGTTGTATTCCAGCTTTGTTTTTCTGAATGGCTCTCTGGAAGTGAAGCTATTTGATCAAGAACTATTTTACTAAGTGCGCCTTTTGCATGTTCCTCTATACCCTTGATGAGCCCTGATATTCTATCCTGGCTGAGAGGAAGCGACTGATTTTTAGTTTTACTTGGTTGAGCATTGGATTTTGGCTCCCGGTTGAGATTTGATATGAATCTTATTAGTCTGGCTTTTAAATCTAGGTTCAATGCAACGTTTTGGTTTGGTGGTGTTGCTAATAGTTTGCTTTCCAAAAAAATCCCCGAATTTAGAAAAGCCTGTTTGAAACCAGGGCCCGTTGAAATTTCCTTGGTTACCGATAGCCCGCGGACAAAATCTGTAGCCAGTGATTTCAGGTTTCCTTGTGTGATTGTTTCGTGCGTATTGGAGTGAATGAATGAGAGCAATTGGCGGACAAGTATTTCGGGTCGTGACTGTTGTCCTATATTAGATCGAATCGCATTTTGAATGGCTTCAGATCCTGGATTAATGATTTTTAACTGAGGCTGCTTGCCACTTGTGGATACTTCCACTTGTAAGTTTTGCCCCGGAACAATTGGGGTGTTTGATTGGGCTCGAAATAACTGCCCACCAATTCTAAGCAATAATTGTTTGGTATCAGGAAATTGCTCAACCACCGTTGCAGATAAGCGTTGACCAACCAGCAACTGAATAGCCGCAGCGTTTTGAGGTGTCCTCGTAACCGCAGAGGTCACGACAAGTGATTTTGTGTTGATCTCCAAGAAGGGTATCGCTCATCGAGAGGTTTAGGTGACCAGCATTTTCTGAATCTGCCAGATTTCGTCTTTGGCGAGTTCAAGAATGTTCATGCTTAGGTCTGCGTCCAGTTTTCCTGTAACAAGTTTATTGTAAGCAGGTATTGAATCCATGCGAGGATATCGATGAATGCCAATTTTTCCAACAAAGCTGTGCAATTGCGAAACGATAACCAGATCAGTGTAGTCCGGTTCGGCGCTTATATTTCGTTGCCAATTTTCAGCGTTCATGATTATATCTTCAAAATCGCTGGGAAAATTCCATTTACGCATAATCAATGCCCCGATTTTGCCACGAAAATGCTCGATGGTTTTCTCGAAATCGCTTAAGCCAGATATAAATTCCGGGTGCTGATCAGCGATCGTCAGGATCGGAACGATACCTATATCATGTATTAAACCGGCCAACATTGCTCTGTCAGGATCAAAACCAGGTGATTTATGGGCCAATACAGCGCATATCGCCGCGACATAGCTGCTATGTTGCCAGAGATCGTGCATGCGATTCTTGACCAGCTTGGTTTTTGCCTTAAATACGGTTCTTAACGAAAAACTGGTAATCAGATCTTGTGAAGCTTTCAGTCCAATACGCGTAAGTGCCTCCGGACAGCTTTCAATTTTTTTTTGGCCACGATACAAAGGGCTGTTTGAAATTTGAATCAGTCGAGCAGTAATCGTTGGATCCATCTGCACAACCCTGGCAATTTTCATGTTATTAGCGTTGGAATCGTTAATTTTTCTGCGAATTTTTATCGCCACGTCCGGAATGGTCGGCAATACTAATTTCTGCTTATCAATTGCTTTTAAACATTGCTGGAAGAGCGGACTGCGCATATAGGCATCGCTGGATTTCTCTTCTGGGTAAAGATGGGGTTGTGCTTCAGTCATAGATGGATAAATTTGATAAGTGAAAATCTATATTCAGCCCGAACATCCAACAGCCTGCACTCACTTTTAGACAACAAAAGGCCTTTACTTTTTATTTAAGTTTTAATCGCAGCCAGATAAAGTTAAACGATTTATTCAATTTTAGTTTAAAATTAGACGTTTCGCTTTAGAACGAAGAAATTCTCGGTTCAAATCATTGCGGATGGAAAACCGGAATCAATTTTGGAGTTGATTTTTGGTCTACATATTAATCACATTTATTTTATACAGGCGTCAACAGTATGTCGGGTAATACAATAGGGAAACTATTTGCAGTCAGCTCCTTTGGTGAGAGTCACGGCCCAGCTATTGGCTGTGTTGTCGACGGATGCCCCCCTGGAATGGAATTGTGCGAAGCGGATATGCAAACCGACCTTGACCGGCGCAGGCCTGGTAAGACACGCCATACGACACAGCGCAGAGAAGCAGATCAGGTAAAAATATTGTCGGGTGTGTTCGAAGGCAAAACGACGGGTACGCCCATCGGTTTAATCATCGAAAATACCGACCAACGTTCAAAAGATTATTCAAACATTGCCGACCGTTTTCGACCTGGACATGCCGACTATACCTATCTTCAGAAATACGGTGTTCGCGACTACCGTGGTGGTGGCCGCTCGTCTGCTCGTGAAACAGCGATGCGGGTAGCAGCAGGAGCCATAGCAAAAAAATTTCTGGGGCAGGTCGGCATCCAAATCCGTGGTTATTTAAGTCAGCTGGGTCCGTTAAAACTGGAGTTGAAAAGTTGGCAATCAGTGAATGAAAACCCATTTTTCAGCCCGGATCCCAGTCGGATCGATGAACTGGAAAGCTATATGGATAATTTAAGAAAACAGGGTAATTCAGTAGGAGCTCGAATTAATATAGTCGCTGAGGGTGTTCCACCCGGTTTGGGAGAACCCATATTTGATCGACTGGATGCCGAGCTTGCCCATGCTCTGATGAGTATTAATGCAGTCAAGGGTGTTGAAATTGGAGATGGATTTTTGTGTGTCGAAAGTAAAGGTACAGAATTTCGCGATGAAATGACACCCGAAGGATTTCAAAGTAATCATGCGGGAGGAATTTTGGGCGGGATATCCAGTGGTCAATCTATTCTGGCCAGTATAGCTCTTAAACCAACCTCGAGTCTTCGTTTACCGGGTGCCGGTGTGAGCATAGAAGGAAAACCAGTGGAAGTGATCACTAAAGGTCGACATGATCCGTGTGTGGGTATACGGGCGACGCCGATCGCTGAGGCAATGATGGCCATTGTATTGTTCGATCATTTCTTGCGACACCGTGCTCAAAACCATAATGTGTGTTCTCCAATGACGCCTATTCCAGCGGGGCAGTAAACATGTGTTTACAAACCTCCGAGTTCAGGGCTACGCACGATGAGAAAAATCATTACATCGAATCCGCCAAAAAGTCATTTGACCATAGATAATGTATTTAACGGCAGGCTTGTTTGACCTGTCGTTGAAAACCTTTAATTCTTCAAACCACCTATAAACTGCCTTGGAATTTCTTATCGCAAAGCGCGAACAGAAACCTGGGCAATACTATCACCAAATATTTATTACCTAATTTGTTGGAATGAGTCCTGCTCCACGTAATCGCCTGTCCCTGTTCTATCTGGTGTATTTTTCAACATTGGGGAGTTTTCTTCCATATTGGGGCGTATATCTGGATTCTATAGGGTTCTATCCCTGGCAGATCGGCCAACTTATGGCGGCGCTGGTAGGCACTAAGATTATCGCGCCGATTCTATGGGGTTGGCTTGCCGATCGAAGCGGTAAAGCGATGCGCATCATTCGTGTTGCTTCTTTAATTGCTGCGCTTGCATTTACTCTGGTTTTTCTGTGGTCAGATTTTATCAAATTACTTGCGGTAACTCTGGTATTTAGTTTTTTCTGGAACGCGACTTTACCCCAATTCGAAGCAGTCACACTGTGCCATCTTGGCAATTCAGCCCATGATTACAGTCGGATTCGGATCTGGGGTTCGATTGGTTTTGTAATCAGCGTTGTTCTTGTTGGGATACTGGTGGATACACACACTGTCTCAATTTTGCCAGTATTGATTTGTATGTTTATGTTCGGAATTTGGTTTACGAGCCTGATTGTTCCAGAATGCAATCGCAGTCAGGATGAATCAGATCCAGGCAATATCTTTACAACTCTTAAACAACCCGCAGTATTGGTTTTTCTGCTGGTGGTGTGCTTAGCGCAGGCCGCTCATGGTGCCTACTACGTGTTTTATTCCATTTACCTGGAAGATAATGGATATTCGAGTACTGAAACCGGGCTTCTGTGGGCACTGGGTGTCGTGGCAGAAATATTTTTGTTTTTTTATATACATCGGTTCTTAAAGATTATCAGTCTTCGACATTTGCTAATGTGCAGCATTTCATTGGGCATTTTAAGATGGAGTCTTATTGGCTGTTGCATCAATAGTTCCGGATTAGTTATTCTTGCGCAGTTACTACACGCTGCGACATTTGGTTCAACCCACATTGCGGCGATACATATTGTACATCGATCATTTCCTGCAGCCCACCGAGGCAAGGGACAGGCGATATACAGCGGTGTAAGCTTTGGTTTGGGAGGAATGATCGGCAGTTACACTAGTGGTGAGTTATGGAGTATATTAGGCGCCACTGGGGTCTTTTATGGTTCCGCTCTGGTTTGTTTACTGGCATTGTTTTGCATGTCGGCGTGCGCCGGTTTTAAAGATAAATCGATCGACGAACCGACGAGAGAAACAATTGTCGAAGAAGATTCGTGAAACTGTTCCGGTCGAAAACTTTTTTTAGTAGAGGGTTTTTTTCGGACAGGGTTCGAAAATATTTACAGTTTGACTAGTATTTAATGGAATTCTGGTAAACAGTACGGGGTACCTGATCAAGTGTTTGAAATAATTAAAAATGGCGGTGTGTTACTGTGGCCGATTATCGCCTGTTCAATTTTGGCTATGGGTATTATTTGTGAACGGTTCTGGACTTTGAGAACCCAGCGAATTCTACCCAGTCGACTGGTTCCGCAAGTGTGGAATCTATACAAGGAAAAAAAGCTGGATAGTGCACGCATAAGAATATTGCGCAGAAGTTCGCCTCTGGGAGCCGTGCTAGCCGCAGGACTGATTAACCATCGGCATGGCCGGGATGTGATGAAAGAAAGCATCGAAGAGGCAGGTCGGCAGGTCGTTCATGAGTTGGGACGGTTTTTGAATACCCTGGGTACAATCGCGTCGATCACGCCTTTGTTAGGCTTATTGGGCACTGTCGTGGGTATGATTAAGGTGTTTTCGGCGATAATGAGCGGTGGTGTCGGCGATCCGACCATTCTTGCTGGAGGTATTTCTGAAGCATTGGTGACCACTGCCGCCGGATTATCCGTTGCAATACCAAGCGTTATGTTCCATCGATACTTTCAAGGACGTATCGTAGGTTTAGTACTGAAAATGGAAGAAGAGGCCTTACGTTTGATCGAAATACTACACGGTGACAGAGAGGCGACAGGTTCATGAATTTTCGGCGACAGCGTAAAGAAAACCTGGAAATCAATATCACACCGATGATCGATGTTGTATTTCTGTTATTGATATTTTTTATGGTTACTACAACATTTAATCGTGAAACCGAGTTGCAGATCCAATTACCTGAAGCACAGGGAAATGAACCGGTGGTGAAAAAGGTTGTGGAAGTCACTATAGGTGCGTCGGGTACTTATTTCGTTAACAATGAACAGGTCATAAATACCGAGATAGCGACTCTGAAAAAAGCTATATCGGATGCTGCGGGTAATCAAGTTAAGTTACCATTGGTCATCGCTGCCGATGCGAAATCCCCGCATCAGTCAATGATATCGGTGTTGGAGGCAGCGGGCGATTTAGGATTTGTTCATATCACTTTTGCTGCAAAAACATCACCGAAAAAAGGCGATTGAATGGCATTGGTCTGACGTAAATAAAATCATGTCCTTCTCGAAATGGCTGGAATCCCAGTGGTACAAGAAAACCATACTGGTTTACCTGATTACTCCGTTGAGTGGTTTATACAGATTTGTGATTTGGCTGCGTCGCTTGGCCTATTCAACGGGAATATTTACAACGGTATATTTGGATTGTCCCGTTATCGTGGTCGGAAATCTTACCGTTGGTGGTACCGGTAAAACTCCATTAGTCATTTGGATTATTGAATGCTTAAAAAATAATGGTTGGAATCCAGGTGCCATAAGTCGTGGTTATGGCGGTCAATCAGGAAATAATCCTCAGGAGGTTCGGATAGCAAGTACACCGACTGTTGTTGGTGACGAGCCAGTGGTTATTTCCAGACGGACCGGTGTGGATATGACCGTTTGTCCCGATAGAGTGAGAGCGGGGCAAAATCTTTTGCAACGTAGCGACTGTAATGTTCTTGTATCTGATGATGGTTTGCAACACTATGCTTTAGGTCGCAGTATTGAAATTGCGGTCGTGGACGCCAGTCGTCAATTTGGCAACAATTACTGTCTGCCAGCCGGGCCATTGCGTGAACCGCTTTCTCGATTGAAAACAGTCGATATGGTTGTTTACAATGGTGGGAAAGATAACAATACGCACACGATGAAACTGCTTGGTGAGCATGCCGTTAATTTGCAAAATTCAAAATTAATTGTGCCACTTGGCGACTTCCTGGGACGGCATTGTCATGCGATAGCAGCGATTGGCAATCCAAAGCGTTTTTTCGATTTGTTGGATGCATTTCAACTGCACTTTGATACCCGCGTCTTTCCAGATCATCATAAATTCAAATTAGAGGATTTTCAATTTACTGACACAGCACCTGTATTAATGACCGAAAAAGATGCTGTAAAATGTACTCAGTTTAATCAGACCAATTTTTGGTATGTACCCGTTACTGCATACTTAAACCCAAACTTTTCCGAACAACTACTTAATCTGCTGAATAAAAACAAGAATGAATAAATATTTGCTGGATATTCTGGTATGCCCGATATGTAAGGGGCGTTTAATACTAAAAAGAGAGTCTAAAGAAATGATCTGTAAGGCGGATCGATTGGCTTATCCCATTCAGGATGATATTCCGGTAATGCTGGAATCAGAGGCTAGACGAATCCCTTTGGACGAATATGATACGCTTGATTGACCCGCTGGATTTTAGTTATTAATGAAAGATCGATTTAAGGTGGTTATTCCTGCTCGATACGCGTCTTCGCGTCTGCCTGGCAAACCCCTGGTGCCTATTGCAGGGAAACCCATGATTCTTCATGTCTGTGATCGTGCAAAAGAGTCTCAAGCTGAAGAAATCGTTGTTGCAACGGATGACAGTCGGATCTTTAAGGCAGTTTCCGACTATGGGTTTACCGCGATTATGACGCGCGATGACCATACCAATGGGACTGAACGAATCGCCGAAGTCTGTAGTCGTCTCGGTTGGCAATCTTCAGATATCGTGGTTAATCTGCAAGGAGATGAGCCTTCGGTTCCCTCCGAATTGATACGTACCCTGGCGTTGGGACTGTTATCCCAGCAAGCAGCAAATATAGCCACTCTAGCAACACCAGTTATTGAATTAGAGCAAATATTCAATCCTAACCATGTCAAGGTAGTGTTGGATCAGTTTGGATACGCACTTTATTTTAGTCGTGCCGCAATACCGTGGGACCGGGATAATTTTCATCAACATGAGCAATTTAAAAGCAGTCGATTCGAGTACTTAAGACATATTGGGATGTACGCATATTCGGTCGATTTTTTAGAACGCTACGTTGCCTGGTCAACGTCAGTACTGGAGCAGGTAGAATCTTTGGAGCAGTTGAGAATACTCTGGTACGGGGAACGGATTTTTGTACGCATTATTGATCAGGAACCTGAACCTGGAGTCGATACCCTGAATGATCTGAGAAGGGTAGAGCAAAATTTTACTAATAAAACGGAATAATGTTGGCGTTTTAGTCGATCTTCAAGATATTTTATAATTAGGAGCGAGGTTTTAATAATATGCGAAAGATTGACGCAGGATTATTGTTTGTCTTCAAGGCGTAGCAACAGGCGCATAGCAGGGCTAGGCAAACTGATGCTACAACGCAGAAGACGGACAATAAGGCAAGTCAAAATTCGTATATTATTGAATCCTCGCTCCTTAGTCTGTGTCTAATTGGCTAGTGCGCTCGTTTATTGGGAACGAACTTTAAATTTGAAAGAGTAGAATTGAACAATCAAAAAAAAATTAGTGTTTTATTTGTTTGTATGGGAAATATTTGTCGCTCACCTACGGCTGAAGGCGTATTTCGAAAGCAGGTTGAGGATGCTGGATATTTACAGCAAATTGAGATCGATTCAGCGGGTACTCATGCCTACCATGCATTTGAACCACCTGATCCACGAGCACAAAGTGCGGCATTACTGCGAGGCTTTGATCTGAGTCCTTTGAAGGCGCGCAAAGTACAGGCGATTGATTTTGAAGTATTCGACTACATCCTGGCGATGGACAAATATAATTATGATTCGCTAGTGGCATCATGCCCCAAAGTATTTGCCTATAAAATATCCATGTTTCTTAAATTTGCCCCAGACCTGGGTATAAGAGATGTCCCCGATCCTTATTATGGCGGGGAGAAAGGCTTTGAGGAAGTATTGGATTTAGTGGAGGAGGCCAGTTTTGGTTTTCTCCAGGAATTGCGCAAACGAGAATTATAAAGGATCGAGAAGGCTCCGAACCAAATTAGTCAAACTGTTTGGTTTTCGCAAAATCCAGTAAATTCCCTTTTAATTAACCTGTTTTATAACTCCGCAAGCCATACGTGATCCTGCAGCACCGGTCGGTTGTGATGACAAATCGTCTGCACCGGCATGAATAATTATGCCTTTTTCGATGATATTATTAGCGCCATCGAAGGAAACTATTTTGTCAACGCGATCATATCTGGTGTTACCCGTTGGATCTGCTGTAATATTGCCTAGGTCTCCAACATGACGAATCACCGCATCCGGCGCTCCGTGATTGACTTTATGTGGATTAAAATGGCCGCCTGCCGATTTCCCATCCGCCGAACTACAATCGCCTTTTTCGTGGATATGAAAACCGTGATCGCCTGGTGTTAAGCCTGCGAGCTGGGCGGTAACACGGACACCTTTGTCAGTTTTTATGAAAGATACTGATCCGCTAACGCTATTTCCAGTCGTCGCTATCAGATTTGCTTTAGCCTCTATTTTTGCAATCGATACTTCTTTATCGGTTCCTTTTGCTTGCATAGCATCCTTCGAACAACCCGAACCACTGAGCCCGATAACAACAAGCGTCGCAACAAAAAACTTATACAACCGATGACCACAAACTGTCATTTCATTACCTTTTTTTTACAGGGGTTGAATAGCATAATGCCACCCAACTTTGATATTTCATTGCAGCAACTTATTCAAATAATAGCGATAGAGAGATTATCAACTATCCAAAGTTATTTAGCGAATGTTATATCAATAATATCCCTTCGGCGAACATTAATTGAGCGTTGATCATGGCTATACCATTCGAATGTAATGATTTGGTTAGTCATGGAAAATATTTTCGTAGTCTAAAAGTAACGCCAAGATTTTCTGCGACATTCCTGACCTTTGCAAGATCAATAATATCGTTTCTATTAATACAGCTTGCTTCGACGAACAGACCTTGCTCAATGCACTCGGTCATAAACAATATTACATCGGCAAAACCCAGTTCATTGTTGGGATTCATTATTTTGTGATAACTGTCTGCGTCGTGTCCGTTTAACGCTATGCTGACATGGCTAATACCCACAGATTTAAGCTGTTTAACTATCCCTGGCGCAAACAGACCACAAGTATTCAGTCTCAAATTATAACCCTCACCATTCTTTCCAAGTGCATTAGCGACAATAATCAATTCATTTTGCTTCAGTAATGGTTCGCCTCCCCCTGCAAAAACGATCGACTCCTTATCCCAGTCCGGGAACTTAGCAGACGCGAATTTCATTGCCAATAGAACCTCTTCAGATCGAGGTTCGTCTAAAATACTGGTGACATCCAGCCACCTGAAGGTTCCTGCAAAGGGGAAGTTGGGTCCTCGAGAATGAATCAACGAAGTGACAGGGGATCGATTGGTTAAAGAGATATAGAGCGACTGTCCCAATCCATATATGAGTCCTGGTCTGGGTTGGCTTACTGGCATGTTAAGTGTTCAAAATTTTGGAATGGCGAATCACAATTCTGTTGAAAACTCAGTAAAAGTTTAAGAAATATCTTTAATATGAATGATTATGTGATATAAATCTAGGTTGTTTTTCATTCAGACGGATTTCTTCTGTTAAGACTCTACTTGATTCCTGTGACCACGCCAAATTTAACAGATGTAGTGATAATCGAATACGTTAGCAAATTAGTCTGTCGGGCATTGTTCGATATAGGCAAGAAGGCCAAGGTCTTCATACTATCGGTCAGGACGGGCGAGGACAAGCCCGTGAAATACCCGCACATTTTCTGCGCCGCCCCTGTAATGATCATCAACAAGACCGATCTTTTAGCTTATGTTGATTTCAACGTTGATCGATGTATCAAGTATGCGCGGTCGGTCAATCCCGATATTAACGTACTCCAATTATCCGCTACAGACGGTAATGGTCTGAAAAATGGGCACAATTGGCTTTCTGAAGTAATCCAGTTTCCTACAGGCTTAGTGGCTGAGCAATGACCGGGGTTTTATTGTTCGGTTTTCTGTTAGGAATGAGGCATGCCTTAGAGGCGGATCATGTCGCCGCTGTTGCCTCACTGGCAACGCGAAGCACCTCATTGAAATATACGATTAAGCTAGGGACGGTTTGGGGCTTTGGACACACTCTTGCATTATTTTTATTTGGCTCGATGATTTTGATGCTAGACACTATTGTGCCGGGTCAGCTTGCGCGTGCTTTGGAGTGTGCGGTCGGTGTGATGTTGATTATTTTGGGTGTGGATGTCCTACATCGTCTTTACAAGGAACGTATCCACTTCCATCTTCATCGACACGCATCCGGAGAAGTCCATTTTCACGCCCACGCCCACTCTCACAGCGGGGAAAAAGAGCATAATTCCAATCAGCATAATCATATACACCCGAAAGAGTTTCCAATTAGAGCGCTGCTTATTGGGTTAATGCATGGCATGGCGGGGTCCGCTGCGTTAATTCTTTTAACCCTGCAAACGGTTGATTCAATAATGCAAGGTTTTTTATATATCGCTTTGTTTGGAATCGGCTCAATCATTGGCATGGCGATACTGTCTATGGTGATCGCGATTCCTCTTCGACATTCACCAACAGGATTAACCTGGCTCCATAATGGCATTCAGGCTACGGTAGGATTTGCGACTCTAGCTCTGGGGTTTTCCGTAATCTATGAAATCGGACGCTTAGGAGTGATCTGATTCAAACTCCAACCTCCTTGGTCAAGTAGAACCCTTCCCACTTGGGAGGCTAAAGAAATAAGGCAACTAACTGCCCCCCCTAACGAAACAACCCTCTATGGGAGATCTGTAGAGGAAGTGTATGCGGCAGGGAAGCCGTATCCAAGCCTACTGGAATGTATTTACGGCGTCTTCCGGAACAGATCACCCATAGAGGAAAGGGGTGAGCAATTACGAAATAAGAATAGATATCTGCGGTTTGGTTTTTGCGATAGAGTGATGCCCAGTCAGATAAATAGACAGTGTAAAAGTTAAATATTAAACCTTGGGGAAAGGTATGACGAATAGAAAACTCAAAGGATTTTTTCAGAGTCTGGGCCCTGGACTGATATTGGCCGGAACTTCAATTGGTGTCTCTCACGTTGTGCAATCGACGCGCGCTGGAGCTGTTTTTGGCTTTGCACTGATTGCCATCATACTCTTTGCAAATCTGATCAAATATCCTTTTTTTGAGTTCGGACCACGCTATGCCGCAGCAACAGGTGAATCTCTGATAGAAGGGTACCAGCGTATTGGAAAATGGGTGTTGCCCACGTTTTTAGTGCTTACTTTTCTAACGATGTTCACAATTCAGGCCGGTGTGACGATTGTTGCGGCAGGGCTGGCAGCAAACCTGTTTGAAAGTTTGATTGAACTGTCTGTGCCTGTTTGGAGTTTGATCTTGCTGAGTATAATTGCAGCACTATTAATCATCGGCCATTACCCCTGGTTGGATAAGTTAATGAAGTTTATGGTGGTTCTACTGGGAATCTCCACACTAATCGCGTTTGTAGCTGCGTGGAATTATGGCGGATCCGCTCAGCCGGGATTCATAGCACCTGATTTGATGGATGACACCAGTCTGGCCTTTATTGTCGCTCTTGCCGGTTGGATGCCGTCAGCGATCGAAATTTCAGTCTGGCATTCATTGTGGTCGGTAGAACGCGAAAAACAGACCGGTCATCGTGCGACACTGGGAGAAGCACTGCTTGATTTTAACTTCGGCTATATTTTTACCGTGCTCTATGCGCTGGTATTCTTGTCGCTGGGTGCGTTTATTTTGTTCGGAACCGGGGAAATCATGCCGGACAGTTCAGTTGGATTTACTGCATCCTTTATCAATATTTATACTGCAGCGCTCGGCAATTGGAGCTGGCCACTGATCGCCGTTGCCACTTTCACTACCATGTTTTCGACGACACTGGCTGTGACCGATGCGTTTCCAAGAGTTTGGCGGCGAGCCATCGAATGCCTTTACCCTCAATCAACCCAATTACACAGCACCCTTTACTGGATGATCATGGCATTAATCTGCTGTGTGGCGCTGGTCATTATATTCCTGTTTACCGGTCACCTAAAATTACTCATAGATTTCGCCACAACACTGTCGTTTCTTTCGGCACCGCTATACGCTTACATTAATTACAAAGTGATCACAGCAAAGCATGTTCCTGAAGCTTTCCGTCCACCCTTATGGCTGAGAATAATGTCCTGGTTTGGACTGGTTTGCCTGTCAGTGTTTGCAATAGGATTTGTGGTTTGGAAATTTGGTTTGTGAAGGGTAGGGTAGGGCAACTTAACTACTTCGATAGGATTATCCCGGCATTATTGCAAAAACCCCAAATTTAGCCAAACTTTAAAATTTAAGGACATTTAATGCAGCGACATTATCACGTCTTGTGGCCGAATCCTGGAGTTTCCCGAAGATCTTCGTCAATACCTTAAAAGAACAAGAACTGGATTTGCCATTAAAAAACAGGTCTCCATTAGCACAGAATCTGTATTATGGAAATTATTTTTCTGAAATAAAATACATACGGGATAAAGGGGTATTATCAGAACAGGAAATTGAAACAATACTAATAAATAATGCATACGCTGTTACGATATTTTACGAGCTGTATCCATTTTAAGGATAATTGATTTGTTGCGAGTTCATATTACGTTATTTATTCTGTTGCTTATAAGTTCCACTACTGTCCGATCAGGAGAACTATTGGATTGGTCATCCAACAATATTCAAATACTCTCAGGCGATGGATTTAAATTAGGTTCAAGTCATCATAATACGATCACAATCGAGCATGCAGATGGTTGGCGCTATGGAGGAAACTTTGTGTTTCTGGATATTATTCAGAGAGATGATATTGGTTTGGAAGTTTATGGTGAATGGTATCCTAGATTGAGTATTGCAAAATTATTAAATAAGGATATTTCGATTGGTGTAATCAAGGACTTGTCATTGGTTGGCGGAATTAATGCAGGTAGTGAGCCTTCCAATGATCCTTTTATGGCGTTTTTGCTCGGTATTGGGATTAAATTTGATGCGCCGACATTTGATTTTTTTCAGATCGATATCAAATCTTTTCAGGCCGAGAACGTCAATACAATAGGAATACAAATCACACCTTCATGGAGTCTTCCTTTCAGCATTGCTGGATTGAATTTCGAGTTTCGAGGTTTTCTTGATTGGTCTAGTGCCAGCGCAACGGGCGGCACAGATTATTTATTTACACAGCCACAGGTATTGTTGGACGTTGGCGATATACTTGGTGAAAGCAGTCAGTTTTATGCTGGTATTGAATATTGGTACTGGCACAATAAATTTGGAATCAATGGCGTAACTGAGCAGTCAGCCCAAATTATGTTCATGTATAAATTCTAAAATAGAAAGGGTTAGATCGATTTATTTCATATTAAATCAATTGCATTTATGAAAATAAATTTCAAAGCAATGTCATCACAAATGACCATTCGCTATTTGTTTGTCGTTACAGTCATAACTGCCGGCTATTTTATTGGTGGTGTGCTCGGTCTTAATCTTGCCATTAAACCTGGTTTTGCAACAGTTATCTGGCCATCATCTGGTATCGCGCTGGGTGCGTTAATAGTTCTGGGTATTCACTACTGGCCTGGTGTGTTTTTAGGTGGTTTTTTGATTGGTTTATGGAAATTAGGAGGCATTCCGAACACGAATGTTTTTCAAGAACTGTCAATAATGTTTGTCATAACATTAGGTGCAACATTACAGGCCAGTATAGGAACCTGGTTAATACGAAAGTACAACGAGCATCCAATTAAGTTAATAACAGATCAGTCTATTGGTAATTTTATTTTATTTGGTGGTGTCCTCAGTTCATTGGTTAATGCAACGATTAGTATCGGTTACTTATTGTTAACCGGGATTATTACTATAAAGGGTGTTTATATTAATTGGTTTACCTGGTGGGTTGGTGATGCTATCGGTATTTTAATATTTGCTCCACTGGTATTGTTATTTTTTGCCAGGCCTAGAGAAATATGGCGCGATCGTATTCTTGCCTGTTCTATCCCGGTTGTTATCGTTTTTATTCTTGTATTATTTATCTCTTATTTTTCACAGCAAGCAGAAAGAATTCGTAAACTTGTTGAATTTGAACAAAACATTCATTTGCTGGGAGAATCACTGGAGATTGGACTTCAAAATCATAAAGAAATTCTTAATTCAATCGAATATTTATTTATTTCAAGTGAATCAATCGACAGGCATATATTTCGAGATTTTGTTGTTGAATTACTCAACAAAAATGATGCTGTCCATGCTATTAGTTGGAATCCGTTGGTTATTGATTCTAATAGACAAGAATATGAAGACGACATGCGGAATGAGGGTTTTACAGATTTTACTATTACCGAACGTGATGAAAGTGGAAATTTAATCGTTGCCGAACAGCGTGATTATTACGTGACAGTAAAATATATCGAGCCGTTTGAAGATAATATCAAGGCATTTGGCTTCGATGTAAATTCAAACCTGGATCGGCGAGAAGCGCTTGATACTGCAAGCTTGTCGAATAAAGCCATAGCGACCAGACGTATAAAACTGATACAGGAAACAGGTGGTCAATATGGTTTTTTAGTTTTTCTTCCTATCTATCATCAAACAGATCCAAAAAACCTGATTGGTCTTGAAACAAAACAGAATGTGCGTGGTTATGTTACAGGAGTGTTTCGTGTTGGTGATGTCATTATTGCTTCAATGCCGGAGATTGATCCTGACGAATATAGGATTTGGGTTATCGATCGTAGTTCAGATATTGATGTCCCGGAACTTATTTATACTAATACCCAACAAGACCATTTCAGTGCAATATTCCCAGACCTCAAACATGGACCTGATTCCATACATACCTTGTATACAATCAATTTTGCAGACCGATCCTGGCAACTCATTGCGAAACCCGGGGCGCAATATTGGTTGTCTGAAAAATCTTGGTCATCTTATTTCATCCTTATTACAGGATTGTTGTTCACCGCGAGTCTGGTTGGGTTCATGTTGGTTTTAACAGGACGCAATACTGTCATACGACACGAAATCGATAAAAAAACACAGGATTTGCAAATAACAAATATAAAACTTAAGGAAGAAATATTACAGCGTAAGCGTGCCGATGAGCGGGTAGTTAAACACCAAATATTAGAAGAAAAGATTAGTTATTTATTAAGAGAATTCATCAAGAAAGAAAGGCTGTCCGAACTTTTCGATAATATGTTATCTGTTTTACTTGAAGTCTCTGAAAGTGAATATGGGTTTATTGGTGATGTCTATTACGATGATAATGACCAACCGTATTTAAAGACCTATGCCATAACCAATATTGCATGGAATGAGGAAACCAGAAAATTTTACGAGGAAAATGCACCAGAAGGACTGGTGTTCACCAACTTGGATACACTGTTTGGGTATGTGATGACCTCACAGGAGATTGTTATTTCCAATGACCCAGCCAATGATCCTAGAGCGGGTGGCATCCCAGAAGGGCATCCTGGTCTAAATACATTTCTTGGGGTTCCGTTTAAAAAACATGGGAAATTAGTTGGTATGATGGGGATGGCAAATCATAGCGAAGGTTATGATCAATCTATGCTGAATTATTTAGAACCGTTGATTGAAGTTTGTACCAATATTCGTATGTTGGTATTGGCACAACAAGTTGTAGAAGATAACGAACATCGCTTGAATGAAATTATCTGGGGGGCAAGTGTCGGTACCTGGGAATGGAATGCTGAAATAGGAAAAGTCCAATTCAATGAAACCTGGGCTGAGATGTTGGGTTATAGCCTGGATGAGTTAAAAGCAGAAGGATTAGAAAAAGCATGGTTGACTCGAATACACCAGGAAGATTTAAAACAAGCTAATGAACTGCTAGAAAAGCATATTACTGGTGATATCGATTACTATGAGAGTGAAGTTCGTATGTGCCATAAGGACGGCAGTTGGGTTTGGTTACTTGATCGGGGCAAGCTTCTTCAGACGACTAACGATGGTAAGCCACTTCGAATATCTGGAACGTATACAGATATTACTAAGCATAAAAATATTGAAGAGCAACTTCGGCAGTCACAGAAGCTGGAAGCGGTCGGACAACTGACCGGAGGTATTGCGCATGACTTTAATAACCTTTTGGGAATTGTACTGGGTAATATCGAACTCCTGAAACAGCGGCTTGATTTTGGTGATAGCCGGTCACACGGCTATGTTGAGAATGCCTTGGGCGGTGTGCAACGGGGCGCAACCTTAACTCAGCGGTTGCTGGCTTTTTCCCGTAAGCAAATGTTGTCGCCGGATGTGCTGGATCTGAATGTCATGATCCGCGGAATGACTGAACTGTTACAACGCACACTGGAAGAACATATCGAGATTGAGGTGGTCAGTGCCGCAGGTCTGTGGACTTGTTTTGCGGACAAGATTCAGATGGAAAACGTATTGTTGAATTTGGCGCTGAATGCCCGTGATTCGATGCCGAGTGGAGGAAGATTAACCATCGAGACCGCGAATGTGTGGCTGGACGATACCTATTGTGAAGAACGAGTGGACGTAGTACCAGGGCAATATGTAATGCTTGCGGTCACGGATTCGGGTATGGGCATGTCAAAACAAACTCTGGCGCATGTTTACGACCCGTTTTTTACAACTAAACGTGTAGGTCAGGGTAGTGGGTTGGGTTTGAGTATGGCCTTTGGTTTTGCCAAACAGTCGCGTGGGCATATCAATATTTACAGTGAACAGGGACAAGGAACCTGTGTTAAATTTTATCAGCCCAGATACCGGGGGCCGGAAGTTGAACCGAGGACTGCGCCAATTCCGGATGTCGTGCAGGCAAGCGGGGAAGTGATTCTTGTGGTGGAGGATGAAAAGGACTTGCTGAAACTGTTTAGAAACCAGCTCGAAGGTTTGGGATATACCGTACTCACCGCCAAAGACGGCAGGCAAGCGTTGGCTGTATTTTCCAAGCATAACGAGATCGATTGTTTGTTAACGGATGTGGTCTTAACCGGAACAATGAGCGGCAAAGATATTGCCGTAGAAGCCACCGCGCAACGGCCTGATATCAAGGTGGTGTATATGTCCGGTTACACCGAGAATGCCGTGGTTCATCATGGCCGTATTGATTCGGGTACCGATTTACTCAGGAAGCCTTTTACGCTGGCCGAGTTGTCTACAAAATTAAGAAACGTTCTGAGTTGATTTGCGCTAGAAGATGTGGGTTCGCGCCAGACTAATGGGAGTGAAAGTTTATCAGATTTAAACTGAGTAATGTTTCCGCGATCGCTGTGGCAATAATATCGTTTCCCAAACGGTTGGGGTGCGAGTCGGTCATTGAGTTGGATATTTCATGAAATAAATAATGCGACCATCTCGGATCCTTCAGGGTTTCAAGGTTTGCGTAACGAAAGCCGGTTTGAGCGGAAATGTGGGTAAGATTGCGGATTATGTGCTGAATGCTCTTTGGCAAATAGTTTATCAATGGTGGGAACATCAAGTGCATCTTCTACTAAATTTGGTAAATGTTTCATGTCGGTTTTGACCTCGTATTCGGATTTTTTAACAGACTGGCTAACCAGAAAAAGACAACGACACCCATGCCCAGTATTACGAGCGTGTTCAGGAGTGCATTGTAATCATTCGTCGTGTACCACAAGAAAGCAGCAATAGAAGGTGCAAGCGCTTTAATCACTTTAACGGGCATATTCATTGCGCCGTTAATAGCACCGTAGGCGGATGGCGTTAACAATTCAGGCACTGCTACACCTTTAACAATCGTCATCGTTCCAGTGGCAGCACCGAAAGCAATAGCGAAAGGAACAAGCACCCAAAAGCCAGAGGGCAGAAAGGCAAACCCTGTGAATACGATGGGCAAAATGGCAGCAACAAAAATACCCAGTTTCACCATCGGGACTTGATCAGCGAACATCAGCATCATAGATCGTCCAACAACTTGAGCTGGACCGAGAATGGCCACCAAAATAACGACCTCGCTTAACGGCAAACCTTTTTCGATAAGCATCGGGTATAAGTGGAATTTAAATGCCGTAGTTGCCCCGGCGAACAGCGAAAAACACAGTAACAATGCCCAAAATATTGGTTGTTGTATCGCCAATGTCCAGCCGGATTTCACGTAGCATATTCAGGTCGGGACGAAAGCCGTTGGATACAACGATACGATCCACCTCAATGGTGCTTTCTTCGCCATTGACCTGAATATCAAGCAGAAGCCCCGTATCGGTCTTCTCAATGCGTGATACCTGTAATGGCACGAGCACTTCCAGTTCGCCAGTGTCGATAGCGTCTTTCGCTGCCATACCTAATTTGGCTCGTGCAGGCAGCCGGTTATTGATGCCGCTTCCGGTTAATTTATCCAGCTTATTGCTACGCATACCCCAATAGATTTTAGTCTTGGCGTTAGCAGCCCGTACAGTCATCATTTCTAAAATGACATTAATAGCAGAGTGTCCACCCCCTAATACCAATGTTCTTTTTCCTTCATACTGGGTACGGTCGGCATTGACTATATCGGGAATTCCGTAGGTAATAGCGTCCTGATTCTGGGTTTCGCCTGGTACGGGCAAACCATCCAAGCCGATTGGATTAGGGTTATACCAGGTACCCGAAGCATCAATAACGGCTTCACTATGCAAAACGTGGTGGGTGCCATCAGACGTTTTGTAGTGAACGGTATAATCTGCTGCATTACGATCAGTGGATGACGACTTGCTGTGTGCTTTCTTGGATACGCCAACGACTTCGGCATCGTAAGTAATCACGGTTTTTAGTTTTGGCGTAGATGCCGCAGGAATCAGGTACTTTTCAACGATGTCTCGCCCAGTTGGCAGGCTGTCTTCATCGGGCATCTGCCAATGGCTTTTATTCAATAACCGAACAACGGCCTGGTCGACGACATTCTTCCACGAGGTGAACACGCTGACATGCCCCCATTCCAGCATAGTGTGACCGGCACCAAGGCCTTTTTCCAGTACCAAAGGCTTTAGCCCTCGGGCCAGCAGGTGAGCCGCCGCCGCAATACCCACAGGGCCTGCGCCAATAACGATAACGGGGTGTTTAACATTCATCATAATTCTCCTTTTTAGGTTCTGTCTTATAAGACGAACGTCAAATTAGAAAGACGATGAAATCGTGTTATATTTATTATCTATCCAACAATTTAACTAATTTAAATGGCATAACAGGCGAACTGAATGAATATTGATCAGGTCTGGAATGAATACCAAACAGGTATAAAAGCCTTTTTGCATGCTAAGGTCTCTAACCCAGCGGACGTCGACGACTTGCTGCAAGAGATCTTGATCAAGACGCACAAAAACCTGGGTAGCATCAAAACTGATACCAGTATTCAGTCCTGGGTATTTCAAATCGCCAGAAATGCGACGATTGATTACTACCGTAAGCAAGGCAATGCGCCAGCATTACAAGCTGAAGACCTTTGGTACACTGAAAACGAAGCGGATATGGAGCACGCTCTGTCTCCTTGCGTTGCCCCTTTTATTAAAGCACTCCCCAAGGAATCCGCTGATTTGCTGACAGCCATTGATATCGAAGGCCAATCTCAAAAAGACTATTCTGAGAGGCTGGGTATTAGTTATTCAACACTAAAATCCCGCGTACAGAGTGGACGTAAGCAATTGCAAGGTCTGTTTAATGACTGCTGCCATCTTTTGCTGGATGGTAGAGGTAAGGTTATTGACTACCAATCAAAATCTGGGGACTGTAAATGCTAAGACCACTATTGACGACAGTGTGAATTCAGCTGAACCGTTTCTAATTCACCCCGAATTATCGGATTAGTGTGGTTACCAAGGATCCTCGCCACAGTCGTGTTTTTATTCATTCGCGTAGAGTAATGGATCAACTAAAAAAATGAATTTATGTTTCTACTCGCTTATCAATTCAAGTGTTGGGTTCTAGAACGGAATTATGGGTCCTTTCCAGTCCATGTGCTCACGAGGAGTTGCTCTTGCCAAGGCGCTGTTGGCTTCACACCAGCCTTCACATCGGTTGTACCCACGGGAAAATGGGTGACTGGCTGCATAGGAGTTTGTCGTCCGCGCAAGACGGCACGCCCCATTCCTCGGCGTCTGTTCGCATCAGCTGGGCCCGACTGTTGAAACGGGTCGTCGATATCGACATCGAACACTGCCCTCACTGCGGTGGCGAATTGAAAATCATCGCTGCTCTCCAATAATCCAGGGTGATTGCTTAGATTCTGGACCCTCTCGGTTTGCCCACCAGACATCTGCACTGCGCTATCCATGCTTCGCTTACTGTCCAGCAAGCCCTCCTGGCTTGTCGTTCGCTGCTTCATCGCAGATCACCCACCCCGATCTCCCGCGCAGTCATTCGAACTTTTCAAAATAGTCTGATCTTACACCGGTACCACGATTCAATTCGGTTCACCTTCGGAGCCGGCAATCCCCTTTGGCCATCATCTACCCGAAACCCGAAAAATCGTCGGAATCACGACTCTAATATTATTTTGAAACTCCCAAAATACCCATGCTTAAAAATGCTATCTACCTAAATTTCTGGGATTTTCTAATTATGTCCCGAGATTGGCGCGTTTTTTTAAAATTGTCAACCAACTAGTCCAGCTTACTCGCCCTGTCAACACCGTTTCGAACGGTAAGCGCTGACGGGCACTACAATAACCGCCGGTAAGAGTCAGCCTACTCCTAACCCCCCACTGGCAACAAACACGATTCAACAAATACACTGTTATTAAACCGTGTTACCCACTTAAGTTTTTACATTCGAAGCCGCACTGAAAATGTAGAGCCTGATAGACTAAATTCTATTGACACTGAAACAAGCTTGCTCAGGGCTTGAACCATGGATAAGCCGAGCCCCAAGTGCTGTCGGTGAGACCTGGCAGTTTCTTTACGCCAGAAATAATCGGCTAAATGCGCGAGATCTTGATGTTCGAGGTCAACCACCTCATTACTAACTAGCAATTCCACCTGGCTACCCTGGCGGGATAATGCGACCTCAACGGTAGTTTCAGGTGGGCTGTAACTCAAAGCGTTATTTATAAGATTCGATACAATGATACCCATCGCTTTTGAATCATTTTCAACCCAAAGCGAATCTTTATTGGCTGTAATAGACACACACTGAATGGAGTTTAAATGCGACTTAATCTGCACAGATTTATTTTCAACAAGACTTAAGAGATCGAATTTTTCTGATACTAAAATTTCCCGCTTACTTTCCGCACGCGCTAAATTCAGCAGACACTCAACGATCCCCTGCATATGTTGTGCGATCTCCAGAGAATCAACAAAAAACTGTGACATCACATCTGGATCATTCAAGCCTGCCTGAATCACATCAGATAACAAAATGAGCTCTGTGATAGGCGTGCGCAATTCATGTGCTACATTTGAAGAAAACTCTCGCTCTCGAACAAAGGCTTTGTTCAATCCAGTCAAAGACTTATTTAACTGATCTACAATCAAATTTATTTCTTCATAATCGCTTGGCACCTCAATTGGCTTATGCAAAGATTTTTCATCTAATTGCTTAACTTGGCGGATCAAATAATAGAATGGACGGAGCCCTTTTGCAGTTTGGTAGCTAACAATGAAGACGATAAGCAACACCGTCAATAACATACCCCCGGCCACTCCCACGGCTGCATTCATGCGGATAATTTCCAGCGGCTTTCGGTCGACAGCAACAGCGACCACTAGCTTAGGCACATTTTCTTTCCATATACGCAGTTGATCGGCTGTTTTTAAGGAAGGTTCGTCCGCGTCATTTTCAATCATCGGATGAAACCAGACATAGACGATGCGTCCTTGCCGTCCATCAGGTAGTCTAACATCACGAAACACCACATCGTCCTCTTGTAAGGGGATCTGCCAGGAAATCTTCACGTTGTCTAAAGATTCCGAGCGGGCTATCTCGTTGCCTTTTGCATTAGTCAAAATAAAGTAATCTGGGTTTAACCCCGTAAACTCAGGCATCATGTCGGAAACGTAATCAAACTCCAATCCTTCTTCTTCGTATTCTGCTAAAAGTATTAATGATTTCGCCTTTAATAACAGCAAGCCATTAAACTGTTTATCCAGTTTTTTGCTCACAAATACAACGACAAGCAACGCAGTAACACTGAGCGTTAATACAATGCCGATCAGGCTGGGAAAAAGAATTTTCGATCTTAACGACTTCATATTTAAAATGAATCAATGGTATATCCAAACCCACGTTTAGTTTGAATGATGCGGGGCGCACCGGCTGCTCTTAATTTTTTACGTAATGCACACAGGTGCGCTTCAACAGTGTTTCTTGAGACACTCGTGTTACTTTCATACAACTTTGAGATAAGTCTGTCAGCGGAAAATAGTTGATTACTTCGGCGGCACAATATCTCTAATAATGCATATTCAGTAGGAGTAAGTTTAATAAGCACCCCTTCAAATGACACTTGCTTTGAATGAGTATCAATACGTACTCCGGATACATTGAATACACCCGCTACTTCGTTAAAAGATCGCCGTATCAAAACTTGTAGGCGAGCGTGTAATTCAATAAAGGCAAATGGTTTAACCAGATAATCATCAGCACCGGACAGCAAATTTTGGACGCGGTCTTCAACGTTGCTTTTGGCAGAAAGAATTAGTACAGGTGTATCGTCTCGCTTATCTCTTAAGCACTTCAACAAGGTAGTGCCATCCATTTTGGGGAGCATAAGATCCAGAATTATTGAGTCATATTCATTACCAAGAGCATATTCCAATCCTTCAATTCCATCCGTAGCTTGATCCACCGCGTAGCCTAAATGTCTCAGTCCGAGACTAATCGAACGCTGTAATTTTTCGGAATCTTCAATGAGCAGCACTTTCATGACTATTCGTAAAATACATGCATTTTAAGGATCAATCTTAAGTTCGCCTTAAGATCATCGCCATTTTTACCAAAGGTCACTAGATTAAACTCGAACAAACATTGGATTTTAGTCCGATCAATCTATTTTCTATACAGGTCAAAAGTGTCCCCCGAGAATAATCCTACAATCGTCGATCCACCGGTGCATAAGCGGAAATCAATCAGCCGACGTAACTTTATACATGGAAGCCTTAGTTTTATAGGGCTTGCTGGTATATCGGGAGTTATATCAACCACATTCAAGATTGAAAATACCACAGTATTACTTCCCCCGGGTTATAAAATTCGGATAGTTGCCAGATCAGGAGATTTTTGCCTTGCAAATTCCGATCATCGTTGGCACTGGGCACCTGATGGTGGCGCAAGCTTCGCAACTGACGATGATGGATGGATATACGTTTCGAATAGTGAGATGGACAATGGTGGGGCAAGCGCTCTTCGTTTTGACCGCACAGCAAGGTTAATTGCAAGCTATCCGATATTATCGCACAGTCGGCGGAATTGTAGCGGCGGGGCTACTCCCTGGAAGACATGGCTGTCCTGCGAAGAGGTCAGCGATGGCTTTGTTTGGCAGTGCGATCCAAAAGGATTAAAGCCAGCGGTAAAATGTCCTCAACTTGGTCGATTCTGGCATGAAGCCATAGCCGTAGATCCGTCCACAAATCAATTGTACTTAACTGAAGATCAAGAAGACGGTTGTTTATACCGCTTTACGCCTCATATTCTAAATGAAAGTGGGACAGTCGATCTAAACAGAGGAATATTGGAAGTCGCCATAGATGATCCGGTTATTCAAGGCCTAAATTGGCTGCCGATTGAAGACCCTTCCGGTTCCTTACAAGCTCTCAGGTACCAGGTTCCTAACGCGAGACATTTTAACGGCGGAGAAGGTGTCTGGTATTTTGATCATCAGGTCTACTTCGCGACAAAAGGAGACGATTGCGTACGCAGTTACTCTATTGCCACGCGCAGATTGGAAATAATTTACTCAGCGAATGACTATATTTTCCCTCGCTTGACGGGCGTAGATGCAATTACAATTGCCCCCAACGGTTATGTATTGGTCGCTGAAGATCAAGGTGATATGGAAATAATTGCCATTACACCGAACAAGAATGTCATACCCCTGGTAAAACTATCGGGACACGATGGTTCGGAAATTACCGGCCTTGCTTTTAACCCAGAAGGAAATAAGCTTTACTTCAGTTCTCAACGGGGGGAAACCGGCCAAGCATCGGGAGGAATAACATTTGAAGTAAGCGGAGATTTTGATTCACCCGTATGGAGCAGCTATGAAATTGAGCAGGCCATTTAGTCAACATCAATTCTACCCTTCAGTCATTTTAGAAAATCTTCAGAATACCTAAGATCATGAAACAAAATGGATTTCCTTTGTCACGATTCATTACACAATGAAATACATCCTCATGCTTTATGCGTAGCAGCCGTACTAAAAGTGACTGCTAGGCCATATTAATTATAGAGTCGGTCAAGATTTGATCTCATTACCTTCTGGAACGCTATTTAATCGTTAATCGCAACTCGTCACCGACGTTTCGCGGCAACGATGTCGAGTGGGCCACATCGCACCATCCAGAATGGCTTCATTCCATAGCGCATCGGTTATATCCGCATCGACCAAACTGATATTCCGCAGGTTGGCATCAGCGAAATCGGTTTCGATTAATATCGCTCTGTCAAAATTTGCCCGCTCTAAATTGGCTTCTTGAAACACGGCGGCTTCAAGGTTAGCGCTTGAGAAATTCGCTCGAGTCAAATTTGCTTGATTAAATATGGCTTTTTCGAATCCCCCCGATTGCAGGTCCTTCCGTACATTTCCAATTGATCAAAAAGGGCGTTTATTCTCCTTATTCACACTAATACTGCCATTTATTGTGTAAATCATCCCTTAAAATTCAGATCCAGTCTATTCTAGATGTTAAGGAATAGACTTATGCGATTCATTCTTCAATCAAAAATAAAAACCCTAGGCTCCATGCATTGTGCCGCTGTTGCTCTCTGGATTAGCATGACAGCGTTTTCCTCCCATGCATCTGTTCTCAACCCAGTAGTGCAAAGGAATAAAAATGGCAATCAGTGATCGGTGCAAACAATACCTAAACCATTCGCTTCAGCATCTTGCAACCGGCGAGATTGATGAGCTCGATTTCGAGACCCACGATTTCGACAGCGAAGAAGAACTACAGCTGATCCAAGGCTTGAAGGATGTCCTTCAGACCATGACTGGCATGGCTTCGGAAAATGACAGCGACGAGCAGAAGCTCACAACTGCTGATTTTCAGGGCCAGATCGAGGGCATCAACCTCTCACAGGCGGTGATCCAGTTTCATCCCGACGGCACGATCATTTCGGCGAACGACAATTTTCTGAATGCGATCGGCTACAGCGCGAGCGAGGTCACGGGTCAGCATCATCGGATATTCGTCGAGCAGGGGTACAAGGACTCGGTCGAGTACCAGACGTTCTGGCGAGATCTGGCCGCCGGCCAATCTCGAGTGGGTGAATTCAAGCGGATCGGCAAGGCGGGCAATGAGGTCTGGCTGCAGGCGACCTATACGCCAATCAAGGACCCGAGCGGCAAGGTCTTCAAGGTCGTGAAATACGCCTCCGACGTTACAAAACAAAAGCAGCTGAACTTGAAGCTGGAAACGCAGTTCAGGGCGATCGCTGCTGGAGATTATACGTCCGACATAGCGCTCGCGAGTCACGAAGGTGAGTTCGGCGAAGCGCTGACGGAGATGACGAACACGCTTCGCCAGGTTGCGGAATCTGTTGCTGCGGTGGCGAGCGGCGATTTCTCGAACACGATCGAGATCAAGAGCGATAAAGATATTCTCGGAAAGTCGATCAATGCGATGATCGTCAGCCTGATCGATGCTCAGGAAAAGAATCGAAGAGAGAGTTGGATCAAAGATGGTCAGACCCGGTTGGCCGATTCGATCCGAGGCGAGTCCAACGCGATCACGCTGGTGGACAACGCTCTTGCGACCCTGGCAAATTATCTCGGTGCGCAGGTGGGCGTATTCTATGTGGCCGACGCAGAAGCGGAGAGGGGCTCGAGCGAACTCATATTGAGCGGGACCTACGCCTATGACCGGCGTAAGCGTCATGATACGACCGTCGTTTCAGGACAAGGCATTCTCGGCCAGGCCATCAAGGAAAAGAAGACCTTCATCCTCGAGGATGTCCCGAGCGATCACATCAGTGTGGACAC
>CAZGQY010000007.1:0-46871 GCA_964528035.1 uncultured Methylococcaceae bacterium
GGTCAAAGCCTTCGGTTTGTTTCGTGTTGTGGGTACACGGCTTTTGTGCCGATGATTATTTGTCACCGGTAGACTATGAAAATCGTCAAATATCTACGTAACTTTGTGTCCGGAAAAGTGTTGACACATCAGAATTTTACGCGCAAGAAACCAAACAAGGCTACGAAATACCATTAATTAAAGATGATGGTGATTTCTTGCATAAGGCAAAAAAACATTTTGATAACTGAGATTACAAAGCCGCTGCTGTTTACACTCGTTCAGCGTTTGAAAAAGATCCTGTAAGAATATTGCAAAGATAAGAAAAAGAAAATTATATTCAAACCGAGATTAAAAGATTACACCAGAGAAGATTTCTGGAACGAGGTAAAACAAGATATTGAACCCAACACAAAAGTGGAGCTTGAACAGTATCGAAGCCTGGTTTTAAATCCATTCAGTCATTATGATACTGAAACGCATGAGCTTAAAACTGAATTACAACATGCAATATCAGCGGTTGATGAGTTAAAAAATGAGTTGAATGCTTTTTAATTATTTGGTTCAAATGCCAAGTCTATCAATACAGTGGTAATATGAGTATGAAAGTATATTTAGACAATTGTTGTTTTAATAGACCCTTTGATGACCAGTCGCAACTTAAGATTTTATTGGAATCTGAGGCTAAACTAAGAATACAGGAAAATATTCGCTCGGGCATATTTGAATTGGTTTGGTCGTATGTATTGGATTATGAAAACAGTCAAAATCCATTTCGAGAAAGGCGAGAACAAATTATTAAATGGCGCACATATACTAATGCAGATATAGAAGAGAGCCAAGAAATTCTTAATATTGCAGGCATGATGATGAAACACGGAATTAAAAAGATAGATTCATTACATTTAGCTTGTGCCATCAAGGCAAATACAGATTATTTTTTAACAACGGATGATGGCATCATCAAGAAAGCAAAACACATTAAGAATATCCAAATCGTAGATCCGATTGGGTTCATCAAAGAGGTTTCAATATGATTACTGATACAGAAATAAAGTCTAAAGGAGTCCAAATCCTTGCAACACACCTAGGTGATGTTGAAATGGAACGGTTTATTGCTCTCATCCAAAGAGAACCATTTGATTACACAAAATGGCATCAAAATATGGATGATGATATGAGCCTTGAAGAATTAAGCCGAAAAGCGATGTCTTTGCGAAATAAAACATCTTAATTGGAAAAAAAAGCAGAGAACTAAATTCGGAAATTTATTCGTGGAAAACATAAGCCTGACAACTACCACACTTTATTATAACCAATCGTTCAATCCGTCGAGCGGGTCATAACGCTCCCGCAGAGCGGGAAGCTTGACGTTATTCATCAGAACAGAAAAATACCGACAGGATAATCATTGAACAAAGACCAGCTTAGTGCCAGAGGGGTGGGAGCCCGCTCCAAGTAGTGAAATATTTGAAGTCCTGAGTGGTGGGACACCTAAAACAGATGTGCCGAACTATTGGGATGGTTCCATACCTTTTTTTACTCCAAAAGATGCTCCAGATCACGTTTATGTGTTGCAGACAGAAAAATGGGTTACGGAGAAAGGACTAAATACATGTAATAGCGGTTTGTATCCGAAGGATACGATATTCATTACAGCGCGGGGTACTTGTCGGCAAGTTGGCATTGGCACAATGTGACATGGCGATGAACCAGTCTTGCTATGCATTTGCTCCAAATTCGGAGCAAAAAGTCTATTTTTATTATTTAGCCATGTTGAATGCAATTGCGGTGGTGAAGGGAGTTTCTAAATCCGGTGTATTCGATAACATTATTGTCGATACCTTCAAAATCATCACGGTATATAAACCTAGTACTCCATCACACTTGTATTGACGGGTATATCAGCCGATAAGCAGCCATCTGCGTTGTTGCACTCGCTTGACACGTGCGACTAGTCCTGCGCTCGTGCGCCTAGCAGCTGACCACTTCTCGACATAACCTACCCCCCCCAACACAACTGTGATGGAGTACTAGTGAAGATTTAATTGAATCTTTTAACAATATTGCAGAGCCGATATTTACTCAACTGGAATCATTGCTTGCTGTAAATTCAACACTTTCAAAAACCCGCGACCTCCTCTTTCCACGCCTGATCTCCAGCAAACTGTCCGTCGAAGACCTCGATATCCAGTTCCTGCCCTGTATGCAGGAGACTGAGAACAGGCCAGCGAACCCGAGACTTGCCATGCCTGACTTCCTGTCCGAAGATGATATCGAACCGGCTACGATGTTTTGGACTGCTACACCCGCGATGCGGATGACCTGAATGACGGTTCAAATCGTTGTCGCAAATGATGCGACAACGGTGTGTTTACCGCTTGATATTTCCAGCGTCTGCTTTACACTATAGCCATCGATAGGAGAAAGGTAAGAATATGATACAGGCGAAACTATCCAGTAAATTTCAACTCTCGATTCCCAAGGTTATTCGGGAGAATCTTCAGCTTCAGGAGGGTCAACGGTTTGTGCTGGTGGAGCGCGGCCATATTATCGAGTTAATTCCTGCGCAAAGCCTGCAGGAGGCACGCGGCTCTCTCTCTGGTATTGCCGAGGACGCGGTTATGGATTATCGGGACCGCAGTGAGAGGGATTCTATTTGAACCTGATCGATACCTGCGGCTGGATTGAGTGGTTGACCGATGGTGTGCTGGTCGAAAACTATGCCGCGTATTTTGATGATGTTGAGAGCCTGATAACGCCCACCTCGGTACAGTTTGAACTCTATAAATGGGTTTCTCGATACAGCGATACGGAAGCGGCATTAAAAACCGTTGCCCTCACCGAGCAGTCGCGGGTTATTCCACTGAGTACGTCCATTGCTCTGCTGGCGGCGGACCTGTCGATGGAACACCAGCTTTCGTTTGCCGATGCCATTATCTACGCCAGCGCACGATTTCACCAGGCCACCCTCGTTACCTCCGATAAGCATTTTGAGGGCTTATCGAATGTGATTTATTTCAGGAAAGTCTGAACCATGCCCAACTTTTTATCAGAGGATGATATCGAACAGGCCATGGTTGCAATTCTGCTCTACATTAACGGCCTGCCACTGGTATTTATCGAGCTGAAAAAATCCAATGTGAAACTGCGCACGGTTTACGACAAAAATCTGACCGATTATAAAAATGATATTCCGCAGTTGTTTTTGACTAATGCCTTGTGTATTCAGTAACGGCATCGAAACCCGCATCGGTAGCCTGAGTGCGGCGTGGGAACATTTTTTCCACATCTGTGAAGCTGCACGAAAAAACAAGGAGCTGACGGCAGGCGTGTTATTTCTGCAAAACCAAAACCAGTATCAAACCAACATGTAGCATAATGGGCAATCTAAAAAGGCCTTGGGGCCAGGTTTATCAAAGAGCTATTTTTATCCTATAGCTGCTCAAATGTCACGATCACTTAGACTCGAAAATATACTTTAATTCATTTACATCAGTTGGAAAACAGAGGAATAGAATATTCGAAATACATCATCACTTTTTCTTAATCGTCCGGAATAAATATCAAATGGCCTTTGTCGTCGATTAGCGGAACGTTATGCTTTTTTAAGATAGCGAGGATTTCATCCGATTTTTCAGAGATTAAATCATTTAATTTTTCTTTTCGTTCTTGATCGCCGAAGCGCACACCTATCGACATGGGGAAATCAAATTTCATAGCGGGAGTTGATATCATGGGCAGAACAACATATGAGCCGGCTGGGCTATTGGATATCAGGTGGCCCGCCATTGGTCCCCACATGATTGCCATATCGATCTTACCGGTCTGTATATCCCTATTCATGGTCATGGCAGTATTGGTGTTTGGGTCGCCGGTCATTGACTGGTACGGTACACCTTGTTCAACGAGTCCATTTTTAACGATCCATGCAGTACCTGGGCCGCGGTCAAACATGGCGATTTTTAGTTGATCTTTTCTTTCTGGTTGCAGTTGCGTTAAGTCAAATGGCTTCTTTATATCATCCCATCCACGACCTGTAGAATAAATCAACACATAGACTGATCGATAATACGGTTCTGTGGTAATAGCCCGCTCGTACCCTGTTGGCAGGCCCATAACAACGTCACATTTATAGCGATCCGAATTAGGTAACTTTGCCTTAAGTGTGTTTCGAATGAAGCCCATTCTCTGTGGAAACCAGGTGTATTCAAGTGTCTGATCAAGTTCCTCAGCAAACAGCGCAGCAATCTCGTTTTCGTAGCCCTGCCGGGTTTGTGTGGAATAAGGTGGATTCTTTGGGTCGGCGCAAACACGGAAGGCTTCTTTGGCGTGAATTGCCTGACTTGTTGAGAGAATACAAGTGAGAACGATGGTGAAATAAGTTCTCACGTAACGAGATTTTTTTTCGAACATTGTTGGTTTCCTCAATAAGAGTATTCGAATCTGTGTTGCGTAAAAAATAACGCCCCGACCGGGAAAGACCCGGTCGGGGCGTAAGCACATTGTGTGACTGGTACTACTAGTCAGGTAATGCAAATACCGAGAATACACCACCCAGCTGGGTGAAGCTTCCCAATGCGCGATATGCTCCGACCGCACCCAATCCTTCGGTATCACCTTCAAGACCCGCTGCCATGCCGATGCCAGCCCAGCCACCGAGCCCGGAGAGAACGCCGACATATTGTTTACCGTCGTATTCCCATGTATTGACGTTACCGATAATCCCGGATGGGGTTTTAAACTTGTACAGTTCTTTGCCCGTGTTGGCGTCAACAGCTTTCAGATAACCTTCCAAAGTGCCGTAGAATACAACATCACCTGCCGTTGCAACGGCTCCAGACCAAACAGAGAAAGGTTCGCTGTTAGACCATTTAATGGTACCGGTTGTTGCGTCCCACGCAGTAAACTGACCCAGGTTTGTGGTTCCGTCTTTTTCCCCTGTCATTACATCACGACCCGCCGGGAACATACTCAGGGTTGCACCTACATAAGGCTGACCTGCTGTGTATTCAACCTCGAAAGGCTCGTAATCCATACAGACATGGTTGCCCGGAATATAGAACAGTTTGCTTCTTGGTGAATAAGCAACAGGCTGTTGATTTTTACTACCCAAAGCGGCCGGACAGATATCCTCAGAATTGACATCTTCGCCGTTTTGCTCCGTACTGTATTCAGCAACGACCTGTGGACGACCCGTCTTCATATCGACATGGGTGGCCCAGTTAACAGCTTTATCGAATTTTTCTGCCACGAGTAATTCACCTGTGACGCGATCAAGCGTATAACCAAATCCGTTACGGTCAAAATGGACAATGGTTTTACGGTTTTTTCCACCAATTTTTTGATCGGCGAGAACCACTTCATTGATACCGTCATAATCCCATTCATCATGCGGTGTCATCTGATAAACCCATTTGACTTTTCCGGTATCGATGTTACGAGCCCACAGGCTCATTGACCATTTGTTATCGCCCGGGCGCTGTGTTGGGTTCCATGTGCTAGGGTTGCCTGAACCGTAATACATCAAATTCAATTTCGGATCGTAAGCATACCATCCCCAGGTTGTACCTCCGCCGATTTTCCACTGATCACCTTTCCAGGTGCTGGTGCTGGAGTCTTTACCAACAGGTTTTAACATCGAGGTGGTCTTTTTGGGATCGATCAGAGTGTCTTTATCGGGTCCCATGCTATAGCCTTTCCAGGCTAGGCTACCGTCTTTTGCATTGTAAGCAGCGATGAACCCACGTACGCCAAATTCACCACCGGAAATACCAACCAGTACTTTATCTTTTACTGCGAATGGTGCACTGGTATTAGTCATTCCCAATTTGGGGTCACCGTTTTTTACGCTCCATAATTTTTTGCCATCTTTCGCGTCCAGAGCAACTAAAGTAGTATCAGACTGCAGCAAATAGATTTTTCCGTCTGCATAGGCCAATCCACGGTTGACTGTGTCGCAACACATGACCGGGATGGTTTCATCAGCATTCTGGGTAGGGACATATTCCCAGATGATGCTCTGGTCTTTTTGATTCAGAGCAAATACTTTATTTGGGAATGGTGAATGGATATAGATGACATCATTAATGACCAGCGGCCCACCTTCGTGTCCACGCAAAACTCCGGTGGAAAATGTCCAGGCAACTTGCAGGTCTTTAACGTTTTTATTGGTAATTTGGTTGAGTTTGCTATAACGCTGGCCAGAGTAGTCTCCACCCCAAATGGCCCAGTTTTTCGGATCCTTTGATGCTTTCTCTACTTCCGCGTTGGATAAGGCAACGCCGGGTGCCACCAGCATAGATGCCAGAGTTGACGCGACCAGCCAACTTTTTAACGGCTTCTTCATATTTTTCCTCCTCAGTCTTCTGTTTAGATACAGAGTCCGATCATAGTAACAATATTGTCTTTATGCGTAAGGTTTGTTTTTCGATAAAAAACTTCCCAACAATGAAGGAAGATTTCGAGTTAACCTTCCATATGTGTAAGTTGAAGGATTTCGTGTCAAAAGTCAATAACAGAGAGGCCGTATTCGCAGGGTTTTTTTAAAATGAATGAAACTATCGATTATTGAATTTACTATGCTACAGGTCATCGGTTTATTGCGCTTTGGTAAGAAGATGATGTTGTGGTGAATATAGTAATGGTTATGTGTACTCTGAACGCCAGGCTGATTGATTAAAAGCCAGGGTATTCGGGATATATGCCCATTAGTAACATCTTCAAAAAGAGTGATCTTGGAATCCGGGAGTTTAAACAGATAAAAGCCGGACTCACGGCATTTAAATTCCGAGCAGTCTTCTTGTGCTTCGACAATCTTGTAATAATGGGTAAAACTAGCCGACAAGCGCTCATCTGCGTTGTCGCACTCGCTTGACGAGTGCGACTAGTCCTGCGCTCGCTTACCTAACAGCTGACCACTTCTCGACTAAGTTACTCTCCAATACAACAATGACGGAGTGCTAATTAATGCGTTTTGCTATTTCGCTACCTGGTTTAGCTCGAACTGCGCAAAACTTAAATTCCGGTATTTTGCCGTAGGGATCCAGCGCTTCATTGGTAATAATATTTGCACTGGCTTCGTTGTAACAGAATGCCATGAATACGGTTCCTACCTGTATGCCAATATCGGAGCGAGCATATGCAGTGACAGCTCCGCGTCTGGATTCGATAGTAATAAGTCCGCCGGGGGAAATTTCCAGTAATTCCAGGTCATGGGGATGAAGATTGACTACGGGATCCGGTTCGATCGCATCCAGTTTGGATGCATGACGTGTCATACTTCCGGTATGCCAGTGTTCGAGTTGGCGACCGGTAATAAAGATGAGCGGATAGTCATTGTTAGGGAGTTCGTCTGCGTGTGAATAGGTTGCAGGCACGAATAACCCTTTTTTATTTGGAGTGGGGAAGCCATCGGTAAAAATGATCGGTGTCCCCGGGTCGCCTTCTTTTTCCAGTGGATAGGTTAAAGAATTTTCAGTTTGCAGGCGATCCCAGGTCATTCCGGCGATGCTGGGCATCGCTAAACGCATTTCATCAAATACTTGTTCAGGGCCTTCGTAATTCCAGTCTAGCCCAATACGGCGTGCTATTTCCTGAATAATCCACAGATCCTGACGGGCGTCACCCGGTGGAGATACGACCTGCCTTCCCATTTGCACACGTCGATCCGTATTGGAAAATGTACCGGTTTTTTCAGAGAATGCCGACGCCGGCAAAATCACATCCGCGAAGCCTGCTGTTTCGGTTAGAAATATGTCCTGAACGACCATATGGTCAAGTTTTACAAATGCTTCGCGAGCGTGATTCTGATTGGGATCGGACATTGCCGGGTTTTCTCCCTGGATGTACATACCACGAACATCACCGTCGTATGCCGCGTGTACCATTTCCACGGTGGTGAGGCCGGGCATGGTATCCAGTGTTGTTCCCCAAAGTGTTTCAAATTTTTGATTGGCCGTAGGATCACTCACCGGTACATAGTCAGGGAATACCATAGGGATTAAGCCAACGTCTGATGCGCCCTGAACATTATTCTGTCCGCGCAACGGGTGCAAGCCGGTTCCCGGTCGTCCGATCTGTCCCGTCATTAGTGCCAGAGCGATAAGGCAGCGGGCGTTATCTGTACCGTGAATATGTTGGGATATTCCCATACCCCAGAGAATCATGGAGGCTTTTGAGGTCGCGTATAATCGAGCGACTTCCTTGATGGTTTCAGCATCAATTCCACAGATAGGTGCTACGGCTTCGGGTGTATAGTCACTTAAATGTTCCGGCATATGGTCGAAGTTAGTAGTATGTTCTGCAACATAGTCATCATTAACCAAGCCTTCTTCGATTATGGTATGCATTATGCCATTTAGTAGAGCAACGTCGGTGTCCGGTCGAAATTGCAGAAAATGGTGAGCATGACGGGATATTTCAGAGCTTCTTGGATCAATTAAGATCAGTTTGGTGCCATTTTTTATGGCATTTTTGATAAATGTTGCTCCCACTGGATGATTTACCGTGGGGTTGGAACCAATGAGAACGACGACCTCGGCCAATGCAACGTCTTCAACAGGATTAGAAACAGCGCCAGAACCCAGGCATTCCAATAGTGCTGCAACAGATGATGCATGGCAAAGTCGGGTGCAGTGGTCGACATTATTGTTTCGAAATCCGGTTCTGATTAATTTCTGAAACAGGTAAGCTTCTTCATTGCTGCCTTTTGCAGAACCCAGTCCTGCTAAAGCCTCAGGGCCATTATCGTCAAGAATTTTTCGTATACCATCGGCCGCAAAATCCAGGGCTTCGTCCCATGATGCTTCTCTGAATACCGTATGGAGGTTGTCTGGGTCCAGTAATTCAGTAGTCTTGGCGACACCTTGTCTGCGGATAAGCGGTTTGTTTAAACGCAGTGGATTATTCACATAATCAAAGCCATATCTCCCTTTGACACAAAGACGACCATGATTCGCCGGGCCATCGTGTCCGTCAACATACAAAATCTTGTCATCTTTGACATGGTAAGTCAGAAGGCAGCCTACGCCACAATAAGGACAGGTGGAATTGACCGATTTATCAGGAGTGTGCAATCCAGCACTGTCGGCGGGCATCAACGCGCCGGTAGGACAGGCCTGCACACATTCTCCGCAAGCCACGCAACTGCTGGCACCCATGGGATCAGCGATATCGAAAATGATCTCGGTATGCGCGCCGCGATGGGCGAGTCCAATCACATCGTTGACCTGTTCTTCGCGGCAGGCTCTCATGCAGCGGGTACATTGGATACATGCATCCATGTTTACAGCAATCGCGGGGTGGGATAGGTCATTCTCCGGTTGTATTCGAGCCGGAAACCTAGGTGTCCCAATATGTAATTTTTCCGCCCATTGATCGAGTTCGGACTTTTCTGTATAAGGTGATTTTCCCTGATCCGGCATATCGGATAGCAACAGTTCCAGAACCATCATCTGTGATTTTAGTGCGCGTTCATTATTGCTGCTGACCTTCATTCCTTCCTGTGGGCTCCGACAGCATGATGGCGCTAAAACACGCTCGCCTTCGATTTCGACGACACAGGCACGACAATTGCCATCAGGACGTAAGTCGTCCTTGTAGCAAAGGTGGGGAATTTCCTTTCCCATTCTTTTTGCTGCCTGAAGAATCGTTTCATCTTCAAATGCGGTAATAGTGTCCCCATCCAATATAAAGTTAACCGTGTTGGGATGATTGATCTCGTCGGCATTGGCAACCATGGAATGTAACTCCTAATTAGCAACTATGTGCAGTTTATCGTTTTGTCGGATTTGATACAGTAATCGATAGGCAGGTACAGAATTTTTTAATATTCAAATTTTGCCAATGGTGATTAGTCTATTTCATCCGGAAAATATTTTAATATTGAATTCAGTGGGTTGGCTGCAGCCTGGCCGAGGCCACAGATGGATGCGTCGGTCATGACGCTCATTAAATCTTCAAGGCACTGTTTATCCCATTGGTCTCTTTCCATCAGCGCAGCAGCTTTTGCCGTTCCAACCCGACACGGAGTGCATTGGCCACAGGATTCATCCTCAAAAAAACGCATGGCATTCAGGGCCGCTTGCCTCGCGCTGTCTTGATTGGATATCACCATGATTGCTGCGGATCCAATAAAACAGCCATATTCATTCAAGGTATCGAAGTCTAATGGGATATCCCCCATTGATGCAGGAAGAATTCCACCTGATGCACCGCCTGGAAAATAGCCATAGAATTCATGATCCGGCAACATGCCCCCACAATATTCATCGATTAATTCTCGTATGGTAATTCCTGCGGGCGCAAGATGTACGCCGGGTTTCTGTACTCGGCCACTCACTGAAAAAGAACGCAGCCCTTTTCGACCATTTCGTCCATGCGACGCAAACCAGTCGGCTCCCTTTTCAATAATATCCCGTACCCAGAAAACAGTTTCCATATTATGTTCCAGCGTGGGCCGGCCAAATAAGCCGACTTCTGCCAAAAAAGGTGGACGTAAACGAGGCATGCCACGTTTCCCTTCGATGGATTCGATCATTGCAGATTCTTCGCCGCAAATATAAGCGCCCGCGCCGCGTCGCAAATGAATCGGTTGAATTGTCAACTCGGGGGTAGAAGGGAATCTTGTCAGTAAATAATCGATTTCATGCTGCAATATTTCCCGACAGGCCGCATATTCATCACGCAGATAGATGTAGATTTCGGTTATGTTGACAGCCCATGCTGCGATCAGCATGCCTTCCAAAAATCGATGTGGATCCCGTTCCAGATAATGGCGATCTTTGAAAGTACCAGGTTCACCTTCGTCGATATTAATGGCCATTAACCGAGGGCCTTTGTAGCCTTTCACAATCCCCCATTTTCTTCCTGCTGGAAATCCTGCGCCTCCAAGTCCACGTAATCCAGAATGTTCCATGGTTGCGATGATATCATTTGCATCCAGTTCGCCATTCAGGCAGCGCTTTAGTGTTTTATAGCCACCTTTACCAACGTAACTTTCATAATCCACATAGCTTGGGATGGATGCTGTAGTCTCATTGGCATTTATGGCTTCGCAAACTGAATCTGCGGTGGCGTGATCGATTGGATTTTGGTGGACAACGGCGACGGGGGCAAACTCGCAACGGCCGACACAAGGTGCACTTATTACTCGAACGCCGTCCTTCAGACCTTCTTGCAAACTATCGAGTAGTGATTGGGCGCCGGCAAGATCACAGGAGACAGACTCACAGACTCGAACAGTTAGCGGGGGTGGAGGGTTTTTACCTTCTTTAACGACGTCGAAATGGTGATAAAAACTGGCTACTTCGTAGACTTCCGCTGTAGATAATTTCATTTCGTGAGCCAGTGCGACCAGATGTCTGGAAGAAATATGTTTATATTTGTCCTGGACTTTATGTAAATATTCGATAAGCAGGTCACGTCGACGTGGCGCGTCATCCAGCAGGTTTCGAATATCCTGTAGTGCAATAAGGTCGACAACATGTCCTTTGGTACCCATGCGCTTCTTTTTTGTTATTGTTTTTATATCGATTTTTGCCACTGACACACTAAGACCCTCCAAAACATGTTGCTGTAATGCAGTTATTTTATTGTAGGTAAACAAGTAATATTAGGAAACGAAAATCTAAATTGAGAAAGCACGTTTCGTTCTCTAAAGCATAACTTTACCGTAGTTGATAATTATAACTCAAATCATCATTTCTTTAAGTTGTCATCATAATTTGTGATATAAGTCATGAAGCGATTCTAATCTTATTGAGTAGATATTTTCATTTAAGGAGTGATTAAGTCGGTATGCTAACCTAAAATGTGCTTTAAACGTAACTACTTGCTCCCCTATCGAAACAGCCATCTATGGGGGATCTGTGGAGGAAGTGTATGCGGCAGGGAAGCCGCATCCAAGCCTACAAGGATGTATTTACGGCGTCTTCCGGAATAGATCACCCATAGAGGGGCGAGCAGTTACCTTATAAACTATTACAAACGCTAATAAAAGGCATAGAAAATATAGTTTCTCAAAAGGAATGCTACAAGTAATTGTAAATATGTATACAACACAACTGATTAAATGTCAGGAGTACAAGTGGCTGAGATGAATCCGGTTCAGTTGCTTACTTTCGCATGGGTAGGTCGTTTAAAAAGTCTTACTAGAGCTGCAGAGAAACTGCATATAGGTCAGCCTGCTGTTTCCGGGCAATTGAAAGCATTGCAGGAATTAGTTGGTGAGCCTTTGTACCTTCGAGATGGCCACAATATCAGATTAACCTCAGTGGGCGAGGGTTTGCTTGAGCATGCCGAGCAGTTTCAACATGAATTGCAGCAAGCTCAGGAATATGTCAACAGACTGCGAAGCATCAACACCGGTATGTTGCGGATCGGTTCTACGGTCACTATAGGCAGTTACTACCTTCCTGGGTATGTCGTTAAAATGCAAACTCAACATCCTGGATTGAAAGTGTATATGAAAACTGGAGATTCAAGAGAAATTGTTCAATGTCTTCCAGATGTTGATATGGGGTTTGTTGAAGGTCCGATCGAAACGGAGGATTTGCCGGGTAATTACGAAATACTTCCGTGGCGAACCGACGAAATCGTATTGGTTGTTCGGCAGGATCATGAGATCGTCGATCGATATAAAAACGGTGTACCGCTGGAGGTCTTTGCAAATTATCAGGTTATTTGGCGAGAGCCGGGTTCTGGAGCACGAAATATCGTCGAAAATGCATTGCGGAACGCAGGCATAAAAGTGCCTATGAATATCCAGGTTACTGGGGTTGCAGGTATTAAGGCGTCAGTACGTGCTGGCCTGGGTATCGGCTTTGCCTCGATTCAGGCATTGCATGAAGGCGATAGTGAGTTGGTGATCAAGAAGATCGATCCGCCGGGTGGTTTGACCTGGCAATTGAATATTCTTGCTCCAAAGGAGAAAATGCGTTCTCGAGCGGTTCAGGCTTTTCTGAAATTGTGCCATGAGCAGGAGGCGCTACCGTGCTGAATTTAGGGTGTCAGTCGTTGATTTATCCAGAGGCGCGAATAGCAGCGTAAAGGCTCTGTTGAAACATGATTTTTGCCGAGATATAAATAACCTATGGCTTACTCCAAATTTAAAAGGCATAGCTGGTTGTTTTCATTAGACTAAGTAATTCGGGGAATTGAATATGCGTTCTATACAAGTTGAAAAAGTTGCAGTTGTTTTAGCAATGCTGTTAATTCATACAGCGTTGTGGGCGAAGGACGACCCCAATACGAAGTGGGATACTTTTTTACGACCTCAATACTTCGGCAACCAGAAAATTATTGAATCGAACGATGTTATTGAAATTACCGCACCCTATAGAGCCGAAGATCCAGCGATGGTGCCAATAAAAATTTCCAGTAAGATTGAGCGAGAAAGTAAAAAATCAATTCAGCAACTCATATTGTTAATTGATGAAAACCCGGAGCCCTTTGTCGGAGAATTTAAATTTTTTCAGCAGGGTGGTCGTGCTGATCTTGCCATGCGAGTTCGAATTAATGCGTATTCGCACGTTAGGGTAATCGCTCGATTGAATAACGGCGAGCTGCACATGAATAAAGTATTTGTTAAGGCGAGTGGTGGTTGTTCGGCACCCATTAGTGCCGATTTGGCTGCTGCTATGAAACGTCTGGGAAAAATGAAATTTCGTGTCGATAAAGATTCTTCTGCTCAACTTCCTTTGAGAACCCAGCTACTAATTAGCCATCCAAACATTACTGGAATGCAAATGGATCAGGTAACGCGGTTGGTTAAGCCTGCGCATTTTATGAATCACATGGACATCAGTTTCAACGGTGAAAAAATACTGTCTGCAAAAACAGACATTGCAGTCAGTGAAGATCCAAACTTTCGATTCTATTTCGTGCCGGGTGGGCCGGGTATGCTCAAAGCAGAGATACGCGATAATACCGGAGCGAATTATTCTGCAACTGTTGATGTGATGCCCTGATAAATGGTTTGTGGACTCTCAGGATTAGGATATTACATTAATAGCTCGTGGTATCCGAGTTTAATAGTTCCTGAATGGTTTTGTGTAAGGTCTGTGGATTGATAGGTTTGCTCATAAAGCTACGAATCCCTATTTGTTGCGCTTGTTCCTGGTCTACCAGCTTACTGTAGCCTGTACATAAAATTATCGGTAGATTCGGGTTTTCCTTTAGTAACTGGATCGATAATTCAATACTTGAAACTTCTGGCATAGTCTGATCTGTAATGACCAGGTCGAATGGACGAAGCGTGTTTTCGAATTTATATAGCGCGTCTTTTCCAGTGGGACTGGAGTCAACCGTATAGCCAAAAACAGATAACATTTCGCTCATATAAGCAAGTAATGATGTTTCGTCGTCAACGACTAGAATATGACCTGCGCAAAAGGGTATAAATGGTGGAGATTCGATTAATTTTCCATCGAAATTCTCAAGAGAACTTTCTTTTTGAGCTTTGAATAATAATTTGAATGCTGTACCTTTCCCTTGTTTACTTTCTACAATCATTCGTCCAGATGCCTGCTGTACAATTCCATGAACAACGGCTAATCCTATCCCATTAGCCTGCTTGCTGTTTTTTGTTGTATAGAAAGGTTCAAAGATTTTACTGAGACTATCGACTGGAATTCCATGCCCGGAATCGGAAACCGAAAGCAGAATGTAAGTGTCTGGTGCTAAAGGCTTGTACGAGTCACCATAGGTTTCAAACCAATTCTCGTATTGCAGCGGAATTACATCGGATATCGAGTCGCAACTGTCTGCGGTTTGTATTTGACTAATTGCCAGATAGAGGCTGCCAACTTCATCCATCGCGTCGCGAGCATTGATACAAAGGTTCATGATAACCTGTTCAAGTTGGGTGGGGTCGATCAAGATGGGCGGAAGGTGATTTTCTATATTCAGTTGAAACTCAACCGAAGATGGTAATGTGGCTGTCAGTAAATTTGCCATTTTCGTGACTGTATCTGCAATCGATACATTAACGGGTTTGCCAGTTCCCCCTCGACTGAATAAAAGTAGCTCATCTACCAATTTGCTGGCTCGATTGACACTTTCAGTAATTTCATTTAGATATTGTTGCTGCTTCGACTTTCCTGATTCTTCTGAGTTTTGGAGGGCCAAAGTTGTGTAGCCATGTATAACAGCAAGAATGTTATTAAAATCATGAGCAATTCCGCCAGTTAATTGCCCTATTGCCTGCATTTTTTGTATTTGGTGAAGTTGCTTTTCAAGGTCCTGTTGCGCTTTTTCGGATTGTTTTAGATCAGAGATGTCGACGAGCGTAGTCTGTATACCAATGAAAACACCAGCCTCGTCGAGTAAAGCCTGGGAATTATTGATTACACTGATTCTATTTCCGGATTTTTGAATCAATTGGTGTTCGTAATTGACTATTGGTTTTGCATAGCAAATCTTGCTATAAATCTTGGCTATAGATTCCGGGTTGTCATCAATGTCGACAATTTTTAAATTTTGCAATTCTTCTATGCTATAGCCTAGAAGTTTTAGACCAGCAGGATTACTATCGACAAATGTGTTATTGGTATCGAATCTATAGATTGCAGCAATTGAAGCGTCGAATATTTCTTTATATTTTTCTTTTGTAATGCGGAGGGTTGATTCTACTTGTTTGCGTTCGACTATCTGGCTTTCCAATTGAGCTTTATTGTGGGCTAGATTGTTTAATAGATGCCCAAATTTTGATGACAATGCGCCGATCTCATCACGCCTGTTTGAAAAAAGTCCGCTGACTGTGGTATTTGTCAATCGGTCGACATTAATTGCAGATATTGTGTGTGTGAGTTGTCTGAGTGGGTGTGTGATTACGGTACGCATGAATACAAACAACAGTGTCATGATGATCAGAAATAATATTCCGTGGGTCACTAACGCGAGATTTATGGTTTGATTACCTACAGTTAATATGGGCCTGTCGGTACTTATTTTTAGTAGTATTCCACCGTCGCCGTAGAGATATTCTATAAACAGGAATGTAGAGAGTCGGGATGTGTTTTCAGTTTTGACAATAAATTCCGATTTTTTCGGGAGCCGAGTAAGATCAAGCTGATTCAACAACGAATTGTTATTTTTGCCAATGGGCCAATATTCAAATTCTACTTGTGTCTGTTTAATTAATGATGTGGCAACGCCAGGATTCAATAATTGTCCAAAAATAAGTATGCCTCGGGCGGGTCCTTCGCCCTGATTATTTAATATGGAATGAGTGGAAACCAACAAGGGACCCTGTTTCGTGGGTACAATACCCTGATGATTGGATTTAGTATCTGGATTATTTGCAAATAAATTGATGAATTCGTCCGCTGACTGAAACAGAAAGTGTGTTTTAACGATAGCCTTGTCTTTCTTGTTGTATACCGCTGACCAGATTAACTTTTTATTTTGATTGACAATAAGCAAAACATCGAGCTTGAGATCTTGTAAAAGTTTCAGTGTGGGCGTTAAGTTTTCGGCGATGAATTTGGGGTTTTGATCTTTGGCAAATCCATAGGTCAGATCCCATTGCGCCCAATCAGCCGTTATGCTTTGGAGGTGATCGAGTTCATCGTTAATCGTATTGGATAATCTGGTTGCGTTTCGTTTGGCATCATCCAGCTCCAATCCCATGAAAGCAGGTAAGATAATTTGTGTGAGTGCCAAATAGTTAAAGATTCCCAGTACACCGAAAATAAGGAGAATGACAAGGCTTGTTTTGTATCCGATAGACACGAAAATTATAATATTTATTATTAATGAATCTGTTCGGCATATTCAGCGTGTTGTCCGCTGAGTTTTTAGAGTATCTTTAAATTAAATTCCAATAACATGAGTGTTACAGTAGAGCTTACATGAAAGTATTCAAGTAGTTCAACCGAGCCAGACAGCTAAAAGGCTTATGCTTAATGTTGGCTGTAGGAAATGAATAAACTACGCAGTGGATTTAATGTAATTCTCGGTGGCCTACGAGAATATCATAGTGTGTTGATTTGAGTTTTCTTGCAAGGTTTTCTGCCAGGTATACAGAACGATGTTGGCCGCCGGTACAGCCAATGGCTATTGTAAAATATGATCGGTTACTTGCTTCGAATGCGGGTATCCAACGGTCTAAAAATTTTGAAATATCATCTAAATATTCACGTACCTCGGTTTTGGTGCTGAGGAAATCGATGACCGGTTGATCTTTGCCACTAAGTTGGCGCAAAGCGGGCTCCCAGTATGGGTTTGGCAGACATCTGGCATCGAAAAGAAAGTCTGCATCCATGGGGATGCCTTTTTTATATCCAAATGATTGGAAAAAAATAGACAGTACCTGGTTGCGCCTGGCGACTACTCTGACTCGAATGAGCTCCCTCAATTCATGGATATTGGTCCGAGATGTATCGATTAACAGATCACCTTCGTTAGCAATCGGTTCCATGAGTGTTCGTTCGTATTTTATCGCATCGTTTAGGGAATGAGTCGAATCTGTCAGTGGATGCCTGCGTCGTGTTTCACTGAACCTTTTGAGCAGGGTTTCGTTGTCAGCCTGTAAGAATAAGGTTTCGCATTCGATATTAAGTTGTTTTATCTGTGAGAGTATTTCCGGAAATATTGCCAGGCTTTTGGTCTGCACTCGGGAATCAATACCAATGGCAGTATTTTTGTAGATCGGGCTATCGAATTGGATAATTTGTTCAATAAGGTTCTTAACCAGAACGATGGGTAGGTTGTCTACACAGTAAAAGCCGCTATCTTCCAATGTGTCCAGCGCTATACTTTTTCCCGATCCGGACAGGCCGCTAACAATAATGAGTTTCATAACATCTGTACAGCGATACCATTAGATTTATTTGTTTTCGGACAGCCTCCTGAGAGGCTGTCCAACGAAATAATAGATAAATTTAATCAAGCCAAATTGGCGGATCAGGCGTTACTCGAATATTTGGCTAATGCCCCCGATTGTGGCTAGTGGATTTTTCTTTGTGTTTGCGTGCTTGTCGGTCTAATTTATCGACCAGACTATCGATAGCGGCATACATATCTTCCTGATGATCTTCCGCGAAAAGTTTTGCGCCGCTGATTTGAACGGTTGCTTCGGCTTTTTTGTTGATTTTTTCTATACCCAGGATGACGTGTACATCGCTCACATTATCAAAATGACGCTCGAGTCGTTCAAATTTCGATTCGATATGATTTTTTAACGCTTCGGTAATATCGATATGGTGGCCCGTTACACTTATTTGCATACTCGCTACTCCTCAGTTTTAAGTGAAAATTTGTTGAGTGCTGGTCTTTCTCGTTAGACCTGTTTTGTATCTCCAATATATCAGCGTTTTTACTGAAAAGGGGAAAATATTGATGAATATTAAATTATTTTAATATTCTAGAAGACTGTCCAAGAGTTGAAATCGTCACCAAGGACTTTGGTTTTGAGTCCAATTAATTAATCGATTGAGCGAATGTTACCCATCAAGGGCGATTTACATTAATCTCGCCTGTTATTTCAAGAGTCATAGATTTAAATTGAGGTTAAAGAACTCGTTTCCTTTGATTGGATGGTGGAATAGACATAACGTCTCTATATTTTGCGATGGTTCTCCGTGCAACGTTAATCCCTTTTCCCTGAAGTAAGGTCGAAATTTTATTGTCGCTGAGCGGTTTCGACGGTGTTTCATTGTCGACTAATTCCTGAATGAATGCGCGTATCGCAGTTGACGAGCATTCGCCACCAGAATTTGTAGAAACATGGCTGGAGAAGAAATATTTGAATTCAAATATTCCTTTGGGTGTAACCATGTATTTCTGGGTTGTCACTCTGGATATAGTTGATTCATGCATCTCAACTTCTTCGGCGACATCTCGAAGTATCATGGGTTTCATGGCTATCGGGCCAAATTCGAGAAAATCTTTTTGTTTGTCCACGATGCTGCGGGCAACCCTCAAAAGTGTGTCACTGCGACTTTGCAAACTTTTCAGGAACCAACGAGCTTCCTGTAAATGGTTTTTCAGGCAGGTATTATCTGAGCTATTATCCGCACGTTTGATCATACCGGAATAATATGGATTGACTCGAAGCTTAGGGGTGATGTCCGGATTGAGGGTGACCACCCAATCATTCTTGACTTTACGTACAAAAACGTCAGGGACGACATATTGAGATTCGCTGTTTTCAATCCGGCTTCCCGGCCTTGGATCCAGAGAACGAATGAGTGATATAACCTCGTCCAGGTTTTCGTCGCTTAAATCAAGTAAACGTTTTAAACGCGGTTGGTTTTGTGCGGCGAGATGATCCAGAAAATGAGTGACCAGTTCCATGGCAGTTTCTTTCCATTTAGTACCTTCTGGTAATTGGTTTAGCTGGATATGTAAACAGTCTCCCAAGTCTGCTGCAGCGATGCCCGGAGGATCAAAATTCTGTATTCTATGTAATACCGCGAGTACCTCATCAATTTCAAGGTCTTCGATCTGATTGAGCAGCCCCATGTGTATATCAGTCGCTGGCGTCATTAGGTACCCGTCGGGGTTTATAGAATCGATTAGAGCAACAGCAATGGCTTTATCCTGTTCGCTAAAATTCGCCATTTCCATTTGCCAGATAAGGTGCTCAAGCAATGATTCGGATGCACTTCGGTAGCTCTCAAAATCAGAATTTTCCGCTGAAGATGAGTTAGTGCTATGTGATTGTACGTTGTCGTATACATCTTCCCAGGATGAATCTACCGGCAGTTCATCGGGAATATCTGTTTGTGAACCTTCGCTGGTTGGTTCCGGAATATCACTTTCTGTTTCACTTTGTTCTGTCTTCTTTTCGTTTTGGCCAATATGTTCATCTTCTGCAACTTCCAGCATCAAATTTGATTCAAGAGCGTGCTGAATTTCCTGATTCAGATCCAATGTCGATAATTGTAGCAAGCGGATTGCCTGCTGCAATTGCGGTGTCATTGTAAGTTGTTGGGAAAGGCGTAGCTGTAGGGACTGCTTCATTGAGGATGCGAGGGATATTATTATTTAGAGAAAGCGTTTAATTTCGGCATTGTTTGAGTCAGGGTATGTAGTCTATAGTTTAGCTCAACTGGCGAGTAACGGGTAAACTATTCCTGAATCTGAAGATATTCACATATTGAAGTGTTCTCCGAGATAGACTTTTCTTACTTCCTGATTCTCCAGTATTTCGTCAGGTGTTCCATCTGCGATTACTTTTCCGTCGTTTAAAATGTAGGCTCTGTTGCAGGTCCCTAATGTTTCCCTGACATTGTGTTCAGTAATCAATATTCCGATTCCCCGTTCACGCAGGTGTTGAATTACCTTCTGAATATCGATGATTGAGAGTGGGTCAACTCCCGCAAATGGCTCGTCGAGGAGCATGAATTGAGGTTCGGAAGCGAGTGCTCTGGCAATCTCAACACGGCGTCTTTCGCCACCCGATAATCCGACGGCAGGCTGTTTGCGAAGGTGGTAGATCCCAAACTCGTGCAGCAGGTCTTCAATCATGAGTTCTTTTTGGCCCATGCTCAGATCTTTTCTGATCTCCAGAACAGCGCGTAAATTATCGGAAACATTTAGTTTTCGGAAAATTGAGGGTTCTTGTGGTAAATAGCCGATCCCCATATTTGCTCGCGCGTGAATCGGAAGTCGGGTGATGTCCTGGTCGTCAATGAAAATATTACCGTGTTCGGTTTTAATTAAACCGACAATCATATAAAAACTCGTTGTTTTTCCGGCACCATTTGGGCCCAGTAAGCCAACGATTTCACCGCTATTTATATGTAACGAGACTCCATCAACTACGGAACGGTTGTTGTAGTGTTTCATGAGTTCTACTGCAGATAGCGTGGACATGATTTGAGTTATAAGGCCTGTTCAGTATCCTGGCAAAATTGCTTTGAAATATAGGAGGCTGTTCAACAATAGAATGCACTTTTCCGTATGTGGTGCGTTCTATTTTCGCGAAGTCTCCTGGTTAATAAACATTCAAGGTGCGGTGGTTGCTTTTTTTTCTTTAGGTTGTAAAGTAATACGAACACGTTTGCCATTCGACGAGGCTTGCCCGGCTTTTACTATGGCGTGTTTTTTATCGTATTCTATTCGCTCGCTGGCGTAGGTGTTTTCGCCTTGCCACACAATGGCTTTTTCAATCATAACCAAAAGTTCAGTGTCGACATAATATTCTGCGGTTAAGGCTTTTCCGTGAATATCTTCATCGCCAGGCTTGGGTGTTTGTTTGAAGGTGACCGGTTTCCCTGTAGCAACAATTTTGTAAGGTTTGCGTTGCTTGGTATATACGACTAACTTGTCAGAATTCAATACCATGCTGCCTTGAGTGACTTCGACATCGCCGGTGTAAATACTTTCACCGGTATTGTCGTCGTAGGTTCCACCGTCGGCTTCGATATATATGGGCTGTTGTTTATCGCCCTCAAGTGAACAGGAAATCTCAGGAAGCAGTAAAAGTATAAAAAATGAAGATAGAACACTAACGTGCTTCATATTTTCCTCGTACATTTGATAAAAGCCGAACTTTTTTCTGTTCGCCGAAATATAGTTTCAATCCGACACCACTGATTCTGTTGCGGTTGCTGATGAGTTCAGCAAATTCATCAGTTTCGGCGAAATTTTTTTTTGGTGTAATATTTAGATCTCTCGTATTTATTACTATTGGCTTGATACCCGGAGCGGAATCACGAGTAATATGCACCGTACCACCAAGGAACAGTTTCTTGCCGCTGGCTGTAATCACGCCTGTTTCGGATGCCACTCTCCAGGGTGGCTGATCTTCGTCGAAGACCACGAAAACAGGTCGCGCAAGTTCTGTGCGATTATGCTTTTTATAATGTACCATAGCTTCGGCGTTTAGCTGATTCTTGGGTTTACCGCTATCGGACATGGTGATTTTGGTGAATTTTCCGGCAAAAGTATCAGGTCTTTGGTCATTTTTCGCTACGCCTGGATTGAATGGTTTTGGTTCAAGCCAGTCGGAGACTACCCAGGTTAACAGGCTCAGCAGTGTTAGTGGCAGATAAACTCGTAGAAATGTAGTCACTTTTTAGACTTGATTTGTAAATACGGATGGATCGCTGCTTGCAATGTTTCCTGAGCTTCCATAATCAGGTCACAAACTTCTCGAGCTGCGCCATATCCGCCGGGTTGACTGGTACACCAATCGGCATGTTCCCGAACCACTTTGTGGGCATCCTGCACCGCGATAGCCAGGCCGGATTGTTGCATTATCGGTAGATCTGGCAAATCGTCGCCTACATGGGCGACCTGGTTATAATTGATCCTCAATTTCTCGCAAAGTTCGGAAAATGCCTTGCGTTTGTCAGTTTGCCCCTGGTAGACGTGATTGATTCCCAGGCCAGTCATTCGCTTTGATACAGATTCTGATTTGCGCCCTGAAATAATGGCGACTTCGACGCCGCTTTGAAAGAGCATTTTTAGGCCATGGCCATCTCGAGTATGAAAGGCTTTGTACTCGCGCCCCTGCTCGTCAAACACCAGTCTTCCGTCGGTGAGAACACCGTCTACGTCGAATATTACCAGGCGAATATTTTTGGCTTTTAACAGGACTTGATTTGTTATCATGATGCAAAATAAAGTTTGATGTAAAATTTTTAAAAAGCTATCGACGGTTTTGGTGCACAGTAAGCGAATGGAAACTTAACAGAATATTATAAATTAGACGACTCCTGCTGCGAGTAAATCGTGCATATGTAAAACACCTGAAAGGCGATTATCTGTATCTATTACAGGTAGGGCTGTTATTTTTCTGGATTCCATGATTTGCAATGCTTCGGCCGCCAGAACATTGGCGTCGATACTTGTGCAATGTTGGGTCATTACTTCCGCAATCTCAGTGGTGTGGAGATCATAATTCCGGTCTTCCAACATTCTTCTCAAGTCCCCATCGGTAAAAATACCTTTGATATTTCTATGGTTGTCGACGACGAGAGTCATACCCAGTTTTTTTTCCGTCATTTCCAATAGTGCGCGCGAAACCAGGGCAGTTTCGGATACCATTGGGATCTCGTTTCCGGTTAACATAATATCACTGGTTTTTAGAAGTAATCGCCTTCCCAGTCGGCCTCCAGGGTGGGAAAGTGCGAAATCATCTCGGGTAAAACCGCGCGATTCTAGCAGCGATACAGCAAGAGCATCACCCATGACTAATGCTGCAGTGGTGCTGGATGTGGGGGCTAAACCGAGGGGACAGGCTTCCTGTTCAACGCCAACGTCGAGGTGAATGCTAGCGTTCTGTGCAAGGCTTGACTTACAGTTGCCTGACATGCCTATCAGTGGGATAGCCAAACGTTTTATAAGTGGAAGGATAGTTAATATCTCTGGAGTTTCTCCTGAGTTTGAAAGGGCCAGAACTATGTCTTTGCGGGTAATCATGCCTAAGTCTCCATGGCTTGCTTCTCCTGGGTGAACAAAAAAAGCAGGGCTTCCTGTGCTGGCGAGAGTGGCTGCAATTTTTCCGCCGATATGTCCTGATTTACCCATTCCAGTAACTACAATGCGACCTTTGCAATTTAACAAAAGATGGCAGGCAGCTACAAATTTATCGTCAATACTGTCATTCAGGGCCGCAACCGCTTTTGCTTCGATATTTACAACGCTTTGCCCGAGGGTTTTTATTGCGTCACTGTCTGATGGGGGTTTCATGTCAAAGTGAAAGACTGTGTTAAATGCTACGTTTGGGTTCCTAGTATATTCTAAAAGAATATTGCAAACATCGATTTGTCTAAGTCTTAGATCTTAAATAATGAGATGAGGTTTGTTTTTCGACAATGCTTTGTGAAGGACTTAGATATTTATCTTGCAGTGACCAAACCTATAGTACTCAAACCCTAGCGTGATGCACCAATATAGCGCGTAAATAGTAGATAAATTTGAAATCCAGCTGATATGATTTATTAAAATACTGAAACATATGCAAAAATAATTATGGCAGGAATATTGCTTAATAGACTAAATTGAATGTCGTTCTGAAATCTTTAAATGATTCCCTATTAAATTGGACGATATGCAAAATTGATGATTAGCGAAATAGTTGTTTTATAAGGCAGGGCTCGATGAATAAAAAGAAATTGGTGGTAATAGGTAACGGTATGGTGGGCCATTATTTTCTAGAAGCTATGGTTGAAAACCAGGATCTGGCCAAATATGAAATAGCCACATTCTGTGAAGAGCCTAGACCTGCTTACGATCGCGTTCATTTGTCGGAATATTTTAGCGGTGCGACAGCGAATGATTTATCTCTTGTAAAACCGGGCTTTTTCGAGAATAACGGTATTACTATCTATATCGGTGACCAGGCGGTTAGTATCGATTGTGAAAAGAAAACAATCCAGTCGGCAAAAGGTCGTGAACTGGGTTTCGATAGATTAGTGATTGCCACCGGTTCTTATCCCTTTGTACCTCCTATTAACGGATTTGATCGTGATGGATGCTATGTATACCGAACCATCGATGATCTTGATCGGATTATTGCAGGATCGAAACATAGAAAGGTAGGGGTAGTAGTCGGTGGTGGGCTGTTAGGACTGGAAGCGGCAAAAGCACTGAAAGATCTTGGTCTGGAGACACATGTTGTAGAATTCTCTCCCCGTTTAATGGCTATGCAGATCGACGAGGGTGGATCCGATGTATTACGGGGGAAAATCGAAGCATTAGGGGTGTCAGTACATACTTCTAAAAATACCCAGAAAATTACAGCAGGTGAAAGTTGTCAACACAAGATGATATTTGTTGACGGTGACGCATTGGAGACGGACGTTATAGTCTTCTCGGCAGGAATAAGGCCTCGTGATGATTTAGCTCGAGATACCGGGTTGGAGGTTGGTGAGCGTGGTGGGATCGTAATTAATGACTACTGTCAAACTTCAGATCCGCACATTTACGCGATTGGTGAGTGCGCCTTATTTAATGGCCAGGTTTTTGGTTTGGTCGCTCCAGGTTATCAGATGGCGCGTACGGTAGTCAGTCACCTGGCACAAGGTGAAGCAACATTCACAGGTGCCGACATGAGTACTAAATTGAAACTGCTGGGTGTGGATGTTGCGAGTATCGGTGATGCGCATGGTAAGTTGCCCGGTGCGCTCCGTTATACCTATAGTGATGAAGTGGCAGGGATTTATAAAAGCATTGTTGTTGACGAAAATAAAAAATACTTGCTGGGAGCCATATTGGTTGGAAACTCCGAGGAATACGGTACTTTGCTACAGTATGCCCAAAATGGTATAGAAATCCCCAGGCACCCGGAAACTTTGATTCTGCCCAATCATGGATCGGAAAGTAATATTGGCTTAGGGCCAGATGCATTGCCCGCTTCCGCACAAATTTGTTCCTGTTTTGACGTTTCGAAACAACAAATATGTAACAGTATAGATTCGGGTTGTCTCGACTTGCCTTCTCTAAAAAGGGAGACGGGTGCCAGTACTGGTTGCGGGGGCTGTTTGGCCTTGTTGAAATCACTGCTTGATTCCGAGCTCACAAAGCGGGGAGTACAGGTTAATACCGATATTTGTGAGCACTTTTCGTATACCCGACAGGATCTTTATAACATCATTCGAGTTGAAAAATTAAAGAATTTTGAAGCTGTGTTGACGAAACATGGTCAAGGGCGGGGTTGTGATATCTGCAAGCCCTTGGTGAGTTCGATCCTCGCTTCATATTGGAATGAGTATATTCTTGATAGCCAGCATGTCGGTTTACAGGATACCAATGATCGAGCTTTGGCGAATATGCAGAAAAATGGCACTTACTCTGTAGTACCGAGGATTCCCGGGGGGGAAATTACCCCTGAGAAATTGATCGCGCTGGGCGCTGTAGGAAAAAAATATAGTTTATACACCAAAATTACCGGGGGGCAACGAATCGATTTATTTGGCGCACACTATGAGCAACTACCACTAATATGGAGTGAATTAATCGAAGCCGGGTTTGAGACTGGGCATGCCTATGGTAAAGCTGTGCGCACTGTTAAATCATGTGTAGGAAGCACTTGGTGCCGGTATGGAGTAGAAGACAGTCTTGGACTTGCAGTAGAAATAGAAAATAGATACAAGGGATTACGTGCACCTCATAAGCTAAAGTTTGCGGTATCCGGATGTACACGTGAGTGTGCAGAAGCGCAAAGCAAAGATGTTGGTATCATCGCGACTGAAAACGGCTGGAATCTTTATGTCTGCGGAAATGGTGGTATGAAGCCGCGCCACGCAGATTTATTTGCCACAGATCTTGATAAGCTAACACTCATAAAATATATAGATCGGTTTCTAATGTTCTACGTTAGAAGTGCAGATCGTTTGCAGCGAACTTCTGTATGGATGGATAACCTGGAAGGCGGGTTGGAATATATTCGCGCTGTAGTCGTGGATGATTCCTTAGGGATTAGTGAAGAACTAGAAGCGCAAATGGCGCAGGTGATTGATGGTTATGAGTGCGAATGGAAGGTAACCCTTAATAGCGAGGATCATTTGAAAAAATTTCGTCATTTTGTTAACAGCGATAAAACTGATAGTAACGTAGTTTTTGTTGAAGAACGTGGGCAGATTAGACCGGCTTCTGAAAATGAGAGAGCTACAAATACAGTTTCTGAGTCGATTTAAAGCCTGGGTAGTGTTTTATAAAATGGTTCTAATTAGTCGTAAGGTTATTGAGGGTGAGTTGTTTGGTGGAGATTATGGTCACTGATCCAGGTTGGGCAGAGGTCTGCTCAGTGGAGGATTTAGAAATCGATGCAGGCGTTTGTGCATTAGTTAACGAATATCAGGTGGCACTTTTTTATTTGCCCCGTGAAAATGGACTTTATGCGATCGATAATTATGACCCAATTGGAAAAGCGAATGTGTTATCGAGAGGGGTCGTCGGCGACATTGATAATGAACCTGTGGTTGCGTCTCCATTGTACAAGCAGCATTTTAGTTTAACAACCGGTTGCTGTTTGGAAGACGAGGATGTGCGTGTTGCTGTCTATTCCTGCCGTTTGATTGGTTCGAAGGTTCAGGTTAAGTGCTAGTTTTGATGTTTTCCCTGTATTGTAATCTTAGTTAGGCGTAGGAGTTATTGTGGAATACTGTTTTTCTACCGTCGATGTTTTTACCGATGAAATCTTTGCAGGCGCGCAAATTGCCGTAATTCCGGATGCGGTAGGTTTAAGTACGGCAACAATGCAAAAAATCGCATGCGAATTTAATTTATCTGAAACCGTTTTTGTATTTCCGAATGCAGAAAATGAAAATTCCAGGCGTATGAGAATTTTTTCACCATTGGAAGAGGTGGATTTTGCCGGGCATCCGGTTATCGCGACAGCTTATGTCCTGGCACTGACTGGGCAAATTGAATTGAAGGCGAAGAATAATTCATTTGTATTGGAACAAAACCACGGGCCTGTGCAAGTCAACATTAGTTCAGACTCCGGGTTACCAAATCTGGTTCAGTTTAGTCTTAAACCGGAACCTATAGTTGATCGATTTGTTCCGACAGATCAAGAAATTGCTGCTTTTATAGGCTTAAAAAGTAGCGAATTGGAATCAAAAAAATTTAGACCAATGATGGTGTCCTGCGGGTTACCCTATCTGATTGTACCGTTGTGCTCCTATGAATCTGTTCGGGCTGCAAAATTTAACTATAGTGAATGGGGTGAAAGTTCAGCTCCAGCGACAGCGGTTCAGGAAGTTTTGTTGTTTTCAAATAAGACGAAATATAAAAATTCTGATTTTCATGGACGACTGCTGGGGCCAAACATTGGTTTCAAGGAAGACCCGCCCATTGGGTCAGCGATCCCCGCGTTTACCAGCTATTTGTGTACCCAACAGCATACCCGCATAGGAACTTATACTTTCGCTATTGACCGTGGCACGCAATCCGAACGCCGGAGTTTGCTTCATATTGAAATGGACAATAAAGGTAAAAATAATTTGAAGATTAGAGTGGGTGGTCAGGCCGTTTTGGTTTCCGAGGGAAAAATCAATATTCCTGATTTAATGTAGGTTTAGGAGCGAGGTTTTAATAATATGCGAAAGATTGACGCAGGATAATTGTTTGTCTTCAAGGCGAAGCAACAGGCGCATAGCAGGGCTACGCAACTGTTGCTACAACGCAGAAGACGGACAATAAGACCAGTCAGGATTCGTATATTATAGAATCCTCGCTCCTTAGCAAGGCCAACCTGAATTGTAACCATTGAGTCTGATTTATAGTGGAGCTATATACGAAACAGAGCTGCCTGTACTTCATCCACAGTAATATTGTCTACGGATTCCTTATTTCGCAGTACGATTCGGTGCGCGGCGCGGGGTGATGGGCCGTAGACATCAGGGTTATGTTTACCGATTAATGTAACCAGTGGTATATCGGTGGCGCATGCAACGTGTAATGGGCCGGTATTCGCGGATAAAAACTTGCTGCAGTATTTCATCAGTGCGGCAAGTTCCAGAATTGATGTACGCCCAATCAGGTCAATCGTGTTAGAGCAGTTGGATAAATACTCTTTGGCGATGCGTTGTTCGCCTTTGGTTCCGGTTAATACCAGCTTGGTATCAGGATGTTGATGTGCAAGACGACGGGCCAAATCTTCATAATTGCTAAATTCCCAGCATTTAGTGTCACCTGCGACGTTTTTTGTCTTGAATAATCTTCTGCCACGTCTGGCGACTCGTTGGCAGCCCATATGGCAGCATATCAGGTTATTTGTATCTGGATTTGCGCCCTTTTCGCGCAAAAGTTTTTCGACATATTGAAAATGAAGGGGTTGGGGATACAATTGATAGGATTCGGGGTAAGGTAGATCGGGTTCTTCCAGCAGAGTGCGAATGAACTCTATGGGATACATTTTCATATGCATCGGAGTTGCGTCTCTTTTGTAAATCTCTATATTCTGTAGGGCAGGCGCGATTTTTCTAATATCTTTGTTGTCATGAACGGCTACTGTAATGTCATATGATTTAGCCAGACTTTTTATTTTCCAGCGGCTCGGTGAAACATGAATCATGTCAATAGAAGGATTATGCAGCATGACCTCTTTTGAAAGCTCGGAATAAACGACGATATCAATTGTGGCATTCGGTAAATAATCTCGCAGCATTTGTATTGCTGGAGTTGCAAATAACATGTCTCCAACTCTTTCTGCACCGAGTAACAGGATAGTGTTGGCATTGCCTAATGAAACCTCTTTGTTGTTTGTCATACTGATGATTGATAAATATGTTGTATGCGATCACGAAATACCCGACTGGAAAATTTTTCACAGACTCGCCGGTAAAGTTGATTTCCGGATATTCTACGTTGCTGCTCTGGAGAATCGTATAGTTTTAGCATGGCCTGGCCAATTGCCTCGAAATTCGTACAGGGAACCAGCGGCACAGTATCGCCAAGTATTTCTTCAAAGCTGCCGATTCTGGTCGCAATTATTGGTCGCTTTGCAGCCATGGCTTCTGCGATGACCAGACCGAAACCCTCTGTGATGGATGTGGAAATAAAACAATCAAACGCGCTCATCAAATGCCGTGCGTGATCAATAGAACCAGAAAAAATAACCTGATCTGTGATGCCTAGACGAATCGTTTCCTGCTTTAATGTGGATTCCAGGCGTCCTCTGCCTATGATGATCAAAACGGCAGTACTCATTTTGTCATGTACTGAATGAAATGCCCGTAACAATGTGATTTGATCTTTTGCTGGCGTCAGGCGAGCAATATTGCCAAAGACAAAGGATTCCGGATCCAGTTTTAGGGTTTTTCTGGCGGTTAATCTGTAGGTAAGGTTTTTCTCCAGTGCTTCAATATCGATGCAGTTCGGAACACCAATGATGTCTTGGGGTGGTTTAAACCTTAGCCAGCGCATAATGTCCTGGCGAGTGGTTTCAGAAACACCGATTAATTTGAAATATTGTTTTCTGAATAACAGAAAACTGACAATACGACGACTGAATTTGTCAAATTGGTGGTTACCATGAATGACGGCTAATACCAGTTTGGGTTGAAAAAACAAGGTGACTAATCCTATTAACTGAGTCGGTTTATAGCGGTGGGTGACAATGTGTGTAACTCGATGCTTTTGGCAGATCCGCAGTAATTTTATGATGGCATGAATATTTAAACCCCTGAGATTAGATAATTCGAGGAATATGATTTCATCCGCGGGAATCTGGCGAGCAGCTATCGGATCACGCTTGCCTTTTAGAATTACAACGATTTTTTTGAAGAGTTTGTCATCAAAGGCCAGTGTGTATTGATTGGCAATTTCAAGTAAACCCTTGGCGTCGTGTCGAATTTCCAGGTATGTATGGGTTTTAGTCATACTTGCTTATTGTTGTCCAGCAATGTTTATTTAAATCGATGCTTGATTCGTTCGGAAATGTCAGTATTTTTTCAATGTACCGAGAAAATTCAGGGCCAGATTCTGAATAATGATTCGTGGGCTGCTTCCTGGCCAATGCTGGGATATTATAACTGTATTGTCATGCATTGCTATGCATTGCTATGCATGGAGAGCTTATGGATTAGCTTTTGTTATAGTCTGAGTTTGGATGCTGTGTAGGGATCTTCAGCTACTTACGTGTAAAGATTTTGATTGCTTCGGATTACTAATCAATTGTTTGAATTCTTCGGCCGGAACGGGCTTACTGATAAGAAAGCCCTGAACTTCGTCACAGCGTTGTTCCATCAGGAAAACGAGTTGCTCTTCGGTTTCTATTCCTTCGGCAATGACCGACATATTGAGACTGTGAGCCATGGCAATGATTGCCGATACCAAACTCGCGTTGTCGGGATTATATGGAATATCGTGAATGAATGAACGGTCAATCTTCAATGTTTGGGCCGGTAGTTCCTTTAACCGTGAAAGGGATGAGTATCCCGTACCAAAATCGTCAATGAGTAACTGGATACCTATTTCGTCCAGTTCGTGTAATACATGTTGAACGTCATCCATATCCGCCATAAAAATACTCTCAGTGAGTTCAAGTGCTACCAGGTTAGGAGGTAATTGAATCTCGTTGAGCATTAGTCGTATAAATCGCAGTAATTCTTTTGCTCGAAGATTGTACATGGATAAATTTATCGCAATGCGTAAAATATCTATGCCTTCATTTTGCCATTCTTTAGTCTGTCGGATCGCTTCTGCAAAAACCCATTCTCCAAGTGGTACGATAAGTCCGGTTTCCTCGGCCAGTGGGATAAACTGCAATGGCATAACTATTCCGAGTTCCGGATGTATCCATCGAGCCAATGCTTCACAGCCATTAATTTGTCCTGTGAGGAGGTTGAGCGTAGGTTGGTAGTAGAGTTGGAATTCACCATTGTCCAATGCTTTGTGCATATCTGTTGCCATCTGCATGCGTTTCATAGCAGTGGCGTTCATTTTCGGCTCGTAGAATAGATAACAATTGGTTCCTCGCCTGGTGGCATGGGTTACCGTGGTGCGTGCATTTTTTATTAATTCGTTTGGCTGCAAGCCATCGTCGGGATATGAAACAATGCCAATACTTAATGAAATAAATGCATCGTATCCATTTAAATCAAAAGGTCTGGCGACTGATTCAATAATGGATTGTGATATTCGGCTACCGATGCGGATAACTTCGTCTCTGTTTTCTACCGGCTCAACAATGACTGTGAATTCATCTGCTCCCATTCGGGCAATCGTGTCTGATCCTCGAATGCAGGTGCCTAATTGTTTTGCGACCAGATTCAACAGTAGATCACCCTGATCCTGGCCCAGGGTGTCATTAATTGATTTGAATCGGTTGAGATTGATGCAAAGAATCGGAATACGCAGATTTTGACGTGCTGCTTTTTCCAGAGTGTGGGTAAGTCGGTTGACAAACAGAACCCGGTTGGGAAGTTCGGTGAGTTCATCAAAAAAAGCCAATTGTTGTATGCGCTTTTCAGATTGTTTTTTATCCGCAATATCTGACAATAGGCCGACATAATGAGTGGTCTGCTTTTTTTTATTTTTTACGCTACTCAGGCTTAGCCATGCAGGGTAAAGTTTGTCCTCCCTACGCTTGCTCCAGATTTCGCCTTGCCAGATTCCATCGGTTTGCAAAGTATTCCATAGTTTGGTGCGGAATGAATCGATGTCGGGTTTGTGATAAATACACGCAGCGTTTTTTCCTGATACCTGATCGCGACTTAAACCCGTCAGATCACAAAATGCCCTGTTTACTCTCAAAATACTTCCATGTAGGTCAGTGATCATGATTCCTTCCACACTGTAATCAAATACCGAGGCGGTGAGTAAAAGTTTTCTTTCGTATTGTTTTTGTTTGCTGATGTCCTGACCAAGCGACAAAATCTGAATCAGTTCCCCTTGTGAATTAAAAGTGGGTTGATTGGTCCACATTACCCAGACTTTTGATCCGTCCTGGCGTATATGTTCACAGTCATGTGTGGGGTAGTTTTCGGGTTGATTTTGAATATTTTGGTACAAGCTGTCCAACTGACGACCGCTGCTTTCAATTTTTGGAACAATGGTATTGATCAGGCTGTTTCCAATTAAAGATTCTGCTGTGAACCCAAAAAAACTTTCTGCGTAATGGTTAAGGCTGATAATTTGCCCGTTTGGTGCAAAGGACAATAGTATGATGTTGGCATTTTCAACTTGTTTATAAAGCTTGTTTCTGGGAGTAGAGCGGTTTAAGCGACTAATGAATTTGGGTGGTCTTTTTAATAGAAATATGACAACAAAGAAAATAAGGCAAACACCTGTGTAAATTACTGTCTGTGTTTGATTTTGCCATAAAATATCGACAGCTTCAGGAAATCTAATAGTGGGATCCAGAATGTATAGTGCGAATAAAAAGGCAACTAATGCTAGCGGTAGAGCTAGTTTTAAGCGATTCTGGAATCGACGTTGCATTGCTGGGATCAAGAACTGGTTAACCCAGTGTCTGCTCTCCTACTGTGGCCATTACTGGCGGTAAAAGCTCAGAGTTTATTTGAGCATTACTATTTCTGTCCATAGTGTTGCTCGATCAACTTAAGGATTTGTTCTATATCAATGTGCGTTTTCATGGAGGCTGCCAGGGTATCGATCGCTTGCTCGCGGAGCGTTTCGTAATTAAAGGGCTCAGTAGTTTTCGCTTCTGTCCAGTTAAATAGCCATTCCTGGTCTAACTCAAATAGTCCATGTACGAATGTTCCGACGATTTGCCTGTCATTTGATACTGCACCGTCGGGACGTCCGTTTATAATACAGAAGGGATTATCCAGTGCAGCGCCTGTACAAACACCCGAGTGGATTTCATAGCCTCGAATTTTCTGATGGTTCCACAATATGTGGCCGCTTACGTTGTCTGTCCGTTTTTCCGGTTTAAGTTCAGTTTCCATTTCCAGTAAGCCAAGTCCTTGTATGGTGCCAAGTGAAGTTTCGACCCCATACTGATCAAAAATAGCGTGCCCCAGCATTTGGTAGCCGCCACAGAGCCCGAGTAATTTCCCCCCGTAGCGTAAATGTTTAAGTATAGCAGTATCCCAATTTTGTTCCCGTAGCCAGATTAAATCATTACATACGTTTTTACTTCCCGGCAGGATGATTATGTCTGCAGGGGGTATAGCCTCACCTTGCCCAACTAATGTCAGGTTAATATTTGGGTGTAAGCGCAGTGGGTCGAAGTCTGTATGATTGCTGATTCTAGGATAGATTGGTGCGATAATTTGCAAACTTGTATCGCTGTTTTTATTCGCGGCATTGTCACGGCAGACACGATCCTCAGCTTCCAGGTGAAGTCCCTGAAGGTAGGGTATTACACCGAGGACTGGTTTGTTTGAGCGCTGTTCAATCCAATCTACTCCGGATTGCAAAAGATTCATGTCGCCACGAAATCGGTTAATAAGCAATCCCTTGATTCGATCCTGTTCAGAAAGCGCTAAAATATCCAGAGTACCGATCAAGTGTGCAAAGACTCCGCCGCGGTCTATATCAGCAACCAGTAACACTGGACAGTTTACTGCTTCCGCAAATCCCATGTTGGCAAGGTCATTTTGTCTTAGATTTATCTCAGCGGGACTGCCTGCACCTTCGACAACGATCATGTCATATTGGTTACACAAGCGTCGATAAGAATCGAGAACACTTCGCATGGCCGTTGGTTTGAATGCGTGGTAGTCTCGTGCGTTCATATTTCCAATCGCTTTCCCGTGGATAATAATTTGCGCGCCCTGATCGTTATTTGGTTTTAGAAGTACTGGGTTCATGTCGGTATGTGGAGAAATCCCGCAGGCAGTCGCCTGGGTCGACTGTGCTCGGCCAATTTCTCCACCGTTCACGGTTACTGCACTGTTTAAAGCCATGTTTTGTGGTTTGAACGGAGCGACCGAAATACCCATTTGTTTAAACAAACGACAAAAACCAGTTACCATAGCGCTTTTTCCGGCGTCTGAAGTCGTCCCCTGAATCATGACAGTCAATGCGTTCATGCGTTGATCATACTGGGGTACTTCTCTGATTTCGAGAAAAATCTATGATATGTAAATATTGTATAGTCTTGTGGTTGGTTGTACTCACGCGATTGATAAAAGATAAGGGCAGAAATTCATTATGCTAGAACTGGTTTTAGGTGGTGCGCGATCAGGTAAAAGCGATTATGCTGAATCGGTTGCTAAAGCCAGTGATCTTGAAGTTGTCTACATAGCAACCGCACGATCTAATGATGTGGAAATGGTAAATCGTATCGATAGACATAGGCGTAAAAGACCCGCTCAATGGATTACAGTGGAACAGCCGGTTTATGTTGCTGAGAGTTTACTGACTTACGCATCAGCGAACAGATTTTTGCTTGTTGACTGTCTGACCTTGTGGTTGAGTAATGTATTGTTTGATTCGAATGGAAGTGTTTCGGAGGATGTGTATTTACAGCAATCAAAAGCATTATTAGAGGTGCTGCCATCATTGGCGGGTCATTGTCTGGTGGTCAGTAATGAGGTCGGAATGGGCATCGTTCCGGATAATCCGTCGGCTCGGCTATTTCGAGATAAGGCTGGCTTGCTACATCAGTCGCTTGCTAAAGTTTGTCATCGAGTAGTATGGGTTGCTGCGGGATTGCCTCAGGTGCTAAAGTTAACATGACAGAGTATTGGGGGTTATTCGAGAAAGGAAGGGTTACTGTAGTACAGCGGGTTTGGCCTGATTTTTCGATTTTACATGTTTAGATTCAGACTGATATCCGCCTCTTTTTATCGATAAAATGGACTCAAACTCCTTCCCCTTGTAATGACCACTATTCTTGGACACTCCTCTGAGAGTTGGTTGCAGCAGCCAATACCCGGCCTGTGTCAGAAATATAGAGAACAGGCGTTTCTGCGCCAACAAAAATTGACGAAACCCCCGGGTTCTTTAGGGCGGCTGGAATCTCTTGCGATTGCATTATCATCCATGCAAAAGACATTGCGGCCCAATGTTGATAGGGTGAACATATCTGTTTTTGCAGCGGATCATGGGGTCACAATGGAGGGTGTTTCATTGTTTCCACAGTCGGTTACCGGGCAAATGGTGAAAAATTTTATCCAGGGTGGTGCTGCGATTAATATATTGGCGAGTCAAATAAATGCTGAATTGGAAGTTGTCGATGTAGGCGTTGTTAGTCGTGTTGACACGGGTGATTTATTGGTTGTTGATCGAGCTGGACCAGGAACAAGAAATATCGTCTGCCATGAAGCGATGACAAAATGCCAGCTAGACAAGGCGATGGGATCTGGGCGACGCTCTGTGGAACGAGCGTATGGTTCCGGTTGTAATTTATTTATTGGTGGTGAAATGGGTATTGGCAACACCACCTCTGCGAGTGCGATGTTGTGTGTCTTGTTGGATGAATCCTTGATAACTTCCGTTGGCCCTGGTACAGGGCTGAATGATGCAGGTGTACGCCGCAAGCAGAAAATTGTACAACAGGCTGTCAATAAACATCGTTGGTGTTGTTCGAGTCCGTTGAGTATTCTTCGTTGTCTGGGTGGTTTTGAAATTGCCGCACTGGTGGCTGCATATCTTCGATGTGCCCAGTTGGGTATCCCTGTGTTAGTCGATGGTTTTATCGCATCGGTTGCAGCCTTAGTTGCAGTACAAATCCAAACAGAATCCAGCCAATGGTTTTTGTACAGTCATTATTCTCAAGAACCTGGCCACAGAAGTGTTTTGTCTGCATTGAAAGCCAAGCCTCTGGTGGATTTCTCCATGCGTCTCGGGGAGGCGAGTGGCGCGGCGTTGGTTGTGCCACTGATTCGAGCCGCATGTGCACTGCAAAATGACATGGCCACATTCGACCAGGCCCATGTCAGTCCGTCAATTGTAGCCCTCAAAAATAAAAAAAGTTGAGTATTTACGCGAAATAATGAACAATCGCAGTTGCAATGGTCGGTACTGTATTGTGTGTATGCTAGAGAGCTTGGTAAATAATGACTTAAACTGTCTGGATAAAGGATTTGCTAAGCCCTGCAGGCGTTGCGTTAAATCGGCACTTTAGTCGGATATTGATTTAGATGAGCTGCTTTTTTAGAGGGTTGTAGAAGAATAGACTGATTAACAGATGGTAATTCTGATTGGCGAGATTTATTGGGTATATTTCCTGAACTGTAGGCAGGTTTCTGTAAATGATCGAAAATCCAAACCATTCAGGCTTATTGTTACTGTTATCGCTATTCTCGGATAGCCTACTGGGTTTATACTTAATTCTTTCAGGTAACTAGTTAAAGGGTACCCGAACTTATATTGGAGAGAAGGGGAGAATAGAAATGACATTTTTATTATTTGGGTTGACAACGGTATTGGTTGGTTATGTGGCATATGCTTTTTATACATCGGATGCAGGTGAGGTAAAACAGAAACTGGAACCTGAGGTTAAACCGGATGCAGTTGCTGCGCCAGCGCCGAAACCAAAGCCTGCGAAGAAAAAAGCAACTAAACCAGCAGCAAAGAAAACTAAAAAAGCAGCAGAGGTCAAGACTGAGGAAGTGGTGGCTGAACCGACTCAGTATCGTAATCCAGAAACTGGCGATACTGCAGCAGTACCTTCAAATTACCGATTTGCAAAGCGCTGGATTAAAGAAGCACTGGTGACTGAAAAATTATTGGATAAAATTTATAAGAATAATGAACTTGATGATAAATCGTCGAAAAAAGTTAAAAGTGCATTGGAAAAATTTAAAGGCATTAAGAAATATCACGCTTAATTGCCTGAGCATTGATTTTGGAGCTCTTAAATAGCTCGCATAGAATAAGATTTTGGCAGAAACGGGACGTTTTGTACCACTCGTAATTGCCGTACAGTTTCTGACTCGCTTACCGGTATCCCCGGGTGGTCAGGTGTCGGATGAGCAAGTAGGTCTTTCAGTATTGTTGTACCCGCTGGTTGGTCTGGGTATAGGGGCAATATTATTCGTCGTTGCGATATTCTGTGCGTCTGCAAGTGTTTTTGTTGCTGCTGCGCTCGTCGTAACTGGCTGGGTCTTGCTTACGGGCGCTTTACACCTGGATGGGTTGGCTGATTGTGCCGATGCCTGGATTGGTGCATTAAACAGTCCTGTTCGCAGCCTCGAAATTATGAAAGATCCCTGCGTGGGGCCCGTTGCCGTATCAATTCTGGTGCTGCAATTATTACTCAAGTATTCGGCTGTTGTTGCTTTGCTACAGAGCCATATGCCTGGCGTTTTATTGTGGGCGCCGGCCGTGGGCCGTACCATAGTGATTGCGGCAATATTATGGATACCTTATATTCGACCTGATGGCCTGGGTGCCGTATTAGTGAAGACAACACCGCGAATGCCGGCCCGTTGTCTGATTTTTGTGGTGTGTCTGTTAGTGTTATTGCAACTTGGTGTGACGACCTTGCTCGCCTGTGTATTGGTGTTTATCACTCTTCGTGCTTTGCTTATGGATCGACTCGGTGGAGCCACCGGCGATGCATATGGCGCATTAATTGAGTGTATCGAAACAACTGTTTTGATAATGCCCTTGTTCTTGTAATGGCGCAATGAAGCATTTCGATTGATTTTTTCCTGGTCGTTTGGTTTTGGCGTAAATCTACTGTTACGCCAGAATAAGTAATTGCATTTTGCATGCAGACAGACGTTTAGACTGTTGTTTCGAACGAATTACTATGCCTACAGTTACTGATTCCATTTCGCAAAGACGAAGTTTAATGCTTGCTGTTCTTTCAGTGTGTTTTGGTCTTCTGGTCGCCTTTGGGCTAGGAGAAATAATACTCAGATTGATGGCGATTGGTTATGGCAACGCGCCGTTGGTTTCAGACCCATATTTGCATCATGTCCATCCATTAAATTATCGATTTGTTTCGCATACACCCAGTGGTGAGTATGGTGGACATGAAGTGTATTATGATGAACAGGGGCGTGTATCTAACCCCGTAGTCAGTGATCGTAATGATGCGTCTGTGAGACCTAAAATGGCTTTTATGGGCGATTCATTTACTGAGGCGGGTCAAGTTGCTTTTGCGGATTCGTTTGTCGGGATAATGGCAACGAAGTTGGAAGGCAGGGTTGATGTTAGAAATTATGGCGTCTCCAGTTACAGTCCTATCCTCTATCTTTTGCAATGGCGTAAAATTGTTCGCAACTATCGGCCCGATCATGTAATTGTCTTACTGTATAGCAACGATATTGCCGATGATCGCCAGCGAACCCGTGCGGCTGAGTTTTCCACTGATGGACAGTTACTTGCTCTGCCCGGGCCTTCGGGAGGGTGGTTAACAAGCATGCTGAGAAAACTATACCTGGCGCGCTTTCTAAGAAAAGTCCAATTACAATTGAAATGGATGATCGAAAATCAAGCTACTGAAAAAAGCATTACGGCAGGGCTTGTTGAAGAAAATCCAGAAATTTCAGATCTTAGTAGTCACTATATGGAGTCACTGTCTAAGGAGATATCAGCGGTGGATGGTGACTTGACGATCATGGTTGTTCCGTCAAAATATAGATTGAGCCACTCTGGTTTGGTAAGTAACAAACCTCAGTTTTCTGACAAGTGGAAGTCATGGGCAGCGCAACGGTCAATTAATTTTATAGATCTCGTCAAGGGCTTTAGTCAAGCTGCCGCACAAGGAGAGAAGCTGTTTTTCGAAAAGGATATTCATTACAACGAGAATGGACATAGCGCAGTTGCGAAGGCATTACAAAGCCATTTTTCTGAGTTGTTTTCAGGTGTTAAGTCTCCAAAGATGCAGTGAATACAGATTTTATTGGCTGAACCGGGGTAGCCTCCTAAGGAGCGAGGTTTTAATAATATGGGAAAGATTGACGCAGGATTATTGTATGTCTTCAAGGCGTAGCCACAGGCGCATAGCAGGGCTACGCAACTGTTGCTACAACGCAGAAGACGGACAATAAGACAAGTCAGGATTCGTATATTATTGAATCCTCGCTCCTAAACATTGCTATATCGAATCATATACTTAAAAATGGTTTTCTCTGGCAACGACTATCGCTCCTTGGAAGGTCATAAGCCTAAAGGGTTGTTTGGGTCCACTGTATCCATGAACGGAATGCGTCGATCCTGATGTGTGACCTGGTAGACGCGTCCCAACCAGTTGTTGAATACAGCTTTTGTGGTGTCGTGCCAGGTTATATCCAGAGATTGGATAATTTCAGATTCTGGAAATTCGAAACCGGGACGATCAATTATTGCCGCCGATATGACGCGTTGTTTGTAAATATCGAGGAGCTGTAAAGTTTTTTCGCCGAAATAATCTTTTGGGTAGGGTGGGTATTGATCAGATTCCGCGTGAATAAACCGCAATACTTCACGTTTGTATTCTTTGAGCAAGCTGATATTGTCATATTCTGGATGTCCCTGAAAATATATGACCCGAAATCCATCTGAACTGGTCGCTAAATGTACTCCAGCCATTTCACTCTCGACTAAAACCCTTAGACCTGCGGCTTCAATATCGGATCGAAATACTTCGTTGAATCTGGAGTGAGGTACATCAAATCGGGTATTGATATCTGAAACTAATGGATGGGTGCGTTGAATCACACTGTGTGAAAACACACCCCAACGCTTTTCACCCAGATGGGTTCGTTTAATACCATGGCAATATTCTATAAGCGCATGTGTTGCAAGACAGGAGCAAATGGTAGACGTGACATTCTGTTTTGCCCAATCAAATACTTCTGTAAGGTAAGGCCAGAAAGATTCATCAGGAAGTTGTGCCTGAGTGATGTTTGCGCCGCTTATAATCAACGCATCAAGGCCATCATGTTTAATCTGATCGAAGCTTTCGTAATGCTTAGCCAGATAAGCTTTTGCTTCAGAACACCGTTCAATACCCTCTATGAAAAAAGGATGGACATGGAATTGTGCGATTTGATTGCAGGCCCCTACCAGGCGAAAAAATTGTCTTTCGGTTGCTTCCAGTGCAGAATCGGGCATCATATTCAAAAGACCGATATGTAGTTCCCGAATATCCTGCTTCTGGGCGAAATTTGGTGAAAGTATTCTCTGACCTTCTTCGCTTAACCGCTTAAATGTTGGTAGGTCATTGTGGGCAACTAAAGGCACTTATTTGATCTCCTGTTAATTTATTAGCCCTGTTTGGCAATGGCATCAGCTATCAATCCGATCAATTCTTGTTCGGTAGTGATCTTATAGACGTCGTCAGCATTTATGGTATAACCGTATTGTTTGCTAATCTCTTCATAGTGTGGGCTCCTGGAGCGAATGAGTTTAGGAAAGACCCAGCTGACAAATTCATCTGGAGGGATTTTGTTGATATCGGTATATCCTTTTTCAACTGTAAATTTTTCCAGGTTTTCATCTAGAAAGGATTCTCGGTAATAAAGGGGCTTAGGGCTTGCCGCAGCGCGTTGAATCAGTGTATTTTCCAGTGACGGGGATGCCTTTAGATAGAGTATCAATGTATGATCAGCCAAAGTCTCAATAACCTTGGGTTCATCCAGTTCGGATACACTGCCGCCAGCATCATTAATGAAATGTTTATAACCATAAATATCTTCGGCTTTCTGTATAAAACTGGGAACATCGTGCATGGCCGAAATTTCGGCCTGGCGATGTAATGCCTGACGGCGTTTGAATTCTGTTTGTGTCAGACCACCTAAAGATTCATCACCTATTTTACCCAGGAATGTCGATATTGGTGTAAGATTATTGACGGTAATATTGCTGCAAATATAGATCGAATCGGATAGCAGCAGATCCTGCAGAAACGGAACGTCCATTGCCTGTCTTTTAATGTTATCGAGGATGGGTTCTTCCAGATACTGGGTACCGATACGGTAGTCCCCGGAATAATGAAACCATTTTTTTTTAGGCAGGTGATCTGCCAGCGTAGTTTTCCCCACACCGGACATACCGAGCAGCGTGATTCGTTTGGAGGGCCAGTCTATAAATTCCTGGGGGCTCATTTTCATGTTTGTGTGTCGTCCGTTTGATGGTCTGGGCGCTTAGACCCTTAGATACTCGGAATGAGAATGTATAGCTATGATTATTCGATGGAGGCTATTGTATTTTAATTAGCGACGTATTGAAATTTCAGAACAGCTGATCTCACGAAAAATAACTTGTTACAAATTTAAAAGTAAGCTGACGTTGAGGAACGAAACCCAGCATTAAAATAAGCATCATGCTGGGTGAGTGTAGCCACTTCAATAGCATCGACAACGATATGATCGGGTTTGAATTCTTTTACGACCTCGAATGCCGCAACTAAATGTTCATCCATAACCCGGGAATCTGGATAAATACTTAGAAACCGCAGCCTTATAGGTCTGACTAGTTGTCGCTTTTTTATTTTAAAGTCCAAAAATCATGTTACTAAACGCCAAACATCGTAATTGACAACACACAGACCGTTCTGTACATTTCGATTTGCCCAAACGGGCGTTTGGATTTCCTGTTTTTTAGCTCAAGATAACTTCGAATTATGTCCGCCTGCATCATTGCCGGAATAGGCACCAACGTCGGAAAAACACTGGTTTCATCTGTGCTTGTTCAGGCACTGGGCTGGGACTATTGGAAACCGGTGCAATCCGGTGAACTGGCGCATAAGGATACTGACGAAATCCGACGCTTGATTCAGCGCTCGGATGTCGTGCTTCACGAAGAAGCTTATTGTTTTAACGAAGCGATGTCACCGCATCATGCGGCTTTTTTAGATGGACAACAAGTCACCCTGGATGGTTTGAAAATACCTGTGAGTCATCGATGTCTGTTGATTGAACTGGCAGGTGGTGTCATGGTGCCGTTGAGGGAGGATTTTTTAGTGTTGGACTGGTTGAAAATTTTGCGTTTTCCAGTGATTCTGGTTTGTCGATATTACCTGGGCTGTATTAATCATACTCTGATGAGCGTACGAGTGCTCCAATACGCAGGGATACCTGTACTGGGATTGGTTTTTAATGGAGAAGAGGTTTCCTCCAGCCGTGAAGCGATTCTTGCGCAAACCGGATTGCCAGTGGTCGCTGATATTCCGCAATTGTCGAATATTGGGCCGGAATCCGTTTGTGAATCCGGAGCAATGATAAACTTAAAAGTTCTTCAGGATGCCGGATTTGCCCCAGAAAAATTCTAGTTATAGCTTATCGGTAGAGGCGGATTTAGCCTTTGATCGTGAGCATATCTGGCATCCTTATACGTCGATGCACGAGCCGTTACCGGTTTATCCAGTTGTATCCGCAAAGGGTGTTGAGCTGCATTTGGCAGATGGACGTACTTTGATCGATGGTATGTCATCCTGGTGGTCGGCGATTCATGGCTATAACCATCCTGAGTTAAATCAAGCGGCAACCGACCAAATTGGACAAATGTCTCATGTAATGTTCGGTGGCATTACGCATAAACCGGCAGTGAATTTGGCTCGCAAGTTGTTGGCCTTAACACCACAAAATTTACAGCATGTATTTTTTTGTGACTCCGGGTCGGTTTCAATTGAGGTGGCGATAAAAATGGCTATCCAATATTGGGTTGCTAAAGACAGGCCGCTGAAATATCGATTGTTGACTGTGTGTGGGGGGTATCATGGCGATACCTTTGCGGCAATGTCGGTTTGTGACCCTGAGGGTGGTATGCGCGAATTATTTAAAAAAGTTTTTCCTGCTCATCTATTCGCGGCCAGACCCAAAACCCGCTTCGACGAGCCCTGGGTTACTGATGATTTAAATGAAATGGAGTTATTGTTAGAAGCCCATGCGGATGAATTGGCGGCTGTAATATTGGAGCCCATTGTTCAGGGGGCCGGTGGAATGTGGTTTTACCATAGTGCCTACCTTAAAGGGCTAAAGCAGCTTTGCGAGCAATATGATGTACTGTTGATCCTTGATGAAATAGCCACGGGTTTTGGACGAACAGGCCGTATGTTTGCCTTTGAGCATGCGGGGATAACTCCGGATATTCTGTGTTTAGGTAAGGCTTTGACGGGAGGCTATATGAGCCTTGCTGCCACGCTGACGACGAGCGAGCTTGCAGGCTGTATATCTTCCGATAAAAAAACCGCTGGAATATTCATGCATGGGCCAACATTTATGGCAAACCCACTGGCTTGCGCGATTGGGTGTGCGAGCCTGGATCTTCTGCAATCATCCCCCTGGGAGTCCTGGGTAAAGAATATAGCAATTCGGGTTAAGCAGGCTTTAGAACCATTAGTTCGAGTCTCCGGGGTTGCCGATGTGCGGGTCTTGGGTGCTATAGGTGTAGTGGAAATGCAACGGCCCGTTGATGTTGCGGCTGCGCAAAAATATTTTGTCGACAACGGGGTCTGGATTCGCCCATTCGCAAAGCTAATCTATATTATGCCACCGTATGTGATTTCTGAAGATGATCTTGGTCGCCTGACGGATGTGATGAAAGCTTTTGTAGAATCGTGCTGAATGTGTACTACGGCCGCTTTATTCTGAATACTTGGTTGCGATAATCCAGAATAATGCTGTCGGAGTCGATATCCTTCAGCACAGCGCCGCTGGGAAGGGGTTGCCCTGGAGTGTATTTCACCATGTCAATGATTACAAATCGTTCTTTAGGTGCTTCAGAATATACAAAAACATTGATATTCACATCAGAAACTTCGCGTTGAAAATCTCGTGGTAGGTGCGATAAAAAAGGAATAGCTGTTGTTTTCTTCGCAACGGTTGCGGTGGCGGGTTTCTTGGGTTTTATAGCGGTATTTTCCAGCGTGACAATAGTGGGTTTAGTTTTGAGTCTGTCGTTTCGCGGCTTGGTCGGTTCTTTTTTCGACTGTATTATTTTCGGAGTATTTGTTTTGTGATCCTTTTTGGGATTTACGCGATGACGTGTAGCGACTCTCGGTTTGGGTGTGCTGGATTTTTTGCGAACCGCTGTATCGCGTGATTTAGAGTGCTTGGTGACAATCGTTGTGGGTGATGTTTTGGTGTTTTGAGGCTTAGTAATTGATCCCGATTCCTGGGCGGTTTTTTTAGATGGGGCAGACGCGATTACCGGGGTCGGTTTTTCGGATTTGGTGTCAAGCGTGGTGGCTTTTTCTGGTACTACGACGGGTAATTCAGTTAATGACGGTTTTGGTGCAGAGATCGAGGAATCGAATTTAAATGTATCTGTATTTTGGCGCAGTGGTTTTTCCTCTGGCTTTGTTTGATTGACTACCGTTTCAGTTCGTATAGGCTCTGATTGGGTCGGAATCAGTTCGTTGTTCTCAGGTGTTGATTTCTGGAAAAAGGCAAAATATATGACCGTAATCACGTTCAATGTTAACAAAAGTGCAATCGCCACTGTTCGCCAGATTGGTTTTTGCGCTTTTTCAGGAAAAATCAATTCTGTCGAAAGTGACGGTACGTCGCCGATTTTTCGTTCCAGTTCGGATTTTTTCAATGCGTCTAACAAGTAGGACATTTGTAGCCTCTTAGTTGGAATCCAGTCGGGGGATTCCTGCTGCCCTGCTCAGATTATTAATGGATATCACCGTTTCTGATCCTACTTTGCCATCTGATTTTAAGCCATATTTGGTTTGGTAGGCGATTACCTCTGATTCGAGTGGCCTATCGAATCGCTGAGAAAGGGGTTGCTCAGGTGTTTGTTGTTTCAATCCAGGAAGATTTTCGCGTAACCATATCACTCCAGGGTGAGAGTAGCCGGCCAATAATAAACCTGTATCGTTAGTGGGTGGTTTCCATAACAATGCATAGTGGCCTTGCCAATAGGGAAGAATTTCCTCGACAGGAAAAGAATATTGTTGCTCATCGAAAAAGCTAAGGGTAACGAATTTATTGTTTGCAGCCACAAGGGTAGCGTAGCGGCTACTGCCTCGCTTTAATGAAAATTCAAGAGTTGCCGGTCTGTTAAGCCGAACTAATTCATGCCAGGTACCTTGCTGTACAAGGCATCTAAGCTTTGCTCGGCGGGCCGATGCGCAAAAGTTGTTGAATTTTGGTTCATCCGCTATTTGCCATTGCATGAATAGTTGTGGCAAAACCGAATACAAATCCAGTTGTGGGTTTGAAATATGATCGATAAAACGCTGTTTTTTATCTCTGTTAAGTTGTGGTGTTATGTTTATAAGAGGGCCGGTTAATTTCGAGAATTCTGATTTAAACAGAGCAGTAAGATCGCTGGACCCTATTTTTTCCCAATTGGGGAAACTTGAACCCGGTATATCGGTATTTGCAGACGCGGATGACAGACTATCGAAAATGGTTTCGTATAGAGGTTTCGTATCCATCATTCTGCGGTCAATATTATTCTGCCGCGTTTCTATTTTATCGGTTGTGGCAAGCCAGTGAGTCAGCGGTCTTGATGCTGTGGATTTTTCGTGACTATAAAAAACAGTCGTCGCCAGTAAGATTGTTGCAGCCACAACAAAAAATTTCCATCCGTAAAAATTTTGGCGTTTTTTGGGAGTCTGCAGTAATACCTCTTTAGCCGCTTTACGTACAATTAGCGAGTCGACTTTGTGGATACCAGTGCTATATGCCCCGAGAAGTGCCCGGTCACAAATTATATTTATCAGGCGCGGAATGCCTCCAGAAAAATGATATATCTTGCGTATTGCCGAATGGGAGAATATGGGCTCTTGTGCGCCACTAACCGAAAGACGATGCTCGATATATGTCCGGCATTCGGTAAGAGAAAGTGGTTCAATATGGTAACGGGCGGTAATTCTTTGGTTGAGTTGCCGCAAGTTTGTCTGTCCGAGCAATGCATTGAGTTCGGGCTGTCCAACCAGTATTATTTGCAAAAGCTTTGTTTCGCTGGTTTCCAGATTTGTCAGTAAACGGACTTGTTCGAGGACATCGAAACTTAGATTTTGTGCTTCATCGATCAGCAAAATAGTATTACGTCCGCGCGCATGGGTTGCGAGCAGATGCGTATTTAACGTATCGGAAAAGACTTTAAGACTGGATGTGTCTTTAGGGTAGCTGATTCTGAGTTCGTCACACAGCGAAGCGAGTAATTCGCGGGCATCCACACGGGGATTGAGAATCAGCGCCAAATCAACATTTTCTGGTAACTGTTCCAAAAGGCAGTGGCATAAGGTCGTTTTCCCCGTACCTACTTCTCCGGTAAGGGCGACGAATCCATTTCCGTTTACAACCCCGTATAACAGGTGGGCCAATGCTTCCCGATGGCGTTCGCTCAAAAAAAGGTAACGTGGGTTGGGCGCGATAGAGAAAGGTGGCTCTCTAAGTCTAAAGAATTCAGAGTAGTACATCGTGTTCTGTGATCAACACAGTGGCAGAACTTAACATTGTCGCGTTGTTGGCTATACAAAGTCTAGCATTATTGCGTGATTCAGTGGTATCGAAGCAATGATTGATAGCAATTCTGTTGATCCTGATTTCAAAGAATCTGCCAGAGAGATCTTCATGGCACTCTTGACAACACAGACTTGTCAGCTAGAATAACCGTCTTTCGAAGCGGGAATAGCTCAGCTGGTAGAGCACAACCTTGCCAAGGTTGGGGTCGCGAGT
>CAZGQY010000007.1:46984-57718 GCA_964528035.1 uncultured Methylococcaceae bacterium
GCACAACCTTGCCAAGGTTGGGGTCGCGAGTTCGAATCTCGTTTCCCGCTCCAAGTTTTAATCGCTAGTACGTTTAAATTGAATTTAATACGCACCAGCGACAAGGTGTTCTGAACCTTCGTTTACTAACTCTTCTTCGAACTATCTACAAACATAGCAATAGCGCCATCACCTGTAATATTACAGGCGGTACCGAAGCTGTCTTGTGCCATGTACAAGGCTATCATTAAGGCGATAGCGGTTTCGCCGAAGCCCAGCATTGAACCCAATAGGCCAACCGCTGACATAACGGCGCCGCCGGGCACACCTGGTGCGGCTAACATGACAATGCCAAGCATTAAAATAAACGGCAGCATGGTAAAGAAGCCGGGAATAGCCAGTGAATTATGCAGCACCATAACCGCGACCGCACAGCTAACAATGGTAATGGTGGAGCCAGCTAAGTGAACGGTAGCGCAAAGTGGCACGGTAAAGTTGGCTACGTCATTATCGACTTTGTTTTTACGCACGCTTTGTAAGGTAACAGGAATAGTTGCAGCACTGGACATAGTACCTAACGCGGTGAAATAGGCTGGCAGCATGTTTTTAATTAAAAACAGTGGCGAACGACCGGTTTTTATGCCTGCCATAATGTACATAGAGGTGATGTAAACCCAGTGCAGGGCAACGGCAAGTATGAGAATGACACCAAATGTTTTCAGGGTATTAAACACCGTGCCGGCAACGGCCATTTCTGTAAAGATACCGGCAATATACAGCGGCAGTAATGGAATAATAACTTTAACCAACAGCAGCTCGATAATGTCGCGGCCTTGATCCGACAGTTTTTTCAAACTTTCAGCTTTAGTACTGGCAATGCCCAACCCGAATATAAAGGCTAAAACCAGAGCTGACATGACTTCCATAAGTGGCGGAATTGACAGTTCAATAAAAGGTTCGATAGTGGCTTTGGCTTTGGCTTCGGTAGAAACACTTTGAGCATCGGTGGTCAGCCAGGGCACGACAAGGCTGGCGGCGAAAAACGCAACACTACCGGCGATGACGGTAGAGGCATAAGCTATACCTAAGGTTTTACCGAGCATTTTTCCGGAGTTGCTTGGTAAGCTGGCAATACCGCTGGTAATGAAGAACAAAATAAGTAATGGGATGGTAAAGAATAACAACTGACCGAACAGAGCTTTAAAGGTCAATAACAGTTGGCTGACCCACTCGGGCATATATAGCCCAATGAGAATACCGGCGACAATACCCGCAATTAGCTTAAGAATTAATCCCATAATACTCGACTCTTTTTATGAATGTTTTTACGAATGGAAGCTTGCTGTTTTAGGCGCTATTTAAGCCTTAGCTAATTAGAGCAAGCCTTTTAAATGCGCAACCACGCTGCGGCCTAAAGCGCTGAGATTATACCCGCCTTCCAGGCAAGATACGATACGGCCGTCGCAATGATTATCGGCAATTTCTTTCAGTTTGAGGCTTATCCAGTGGTAGTCTTCTTCTTTCAATAAGAACTGCGACATGTCGTCTTCGGCGTGGCCGTCAAACCCTGCAGAAATCAGTATGAGTTGTGGAGCAAAGTCATCTAACGCCTTAAACCACTTTTGGCTAACGGCTTCTTGCCATTGTGGGCCTTTGCATCCTGCGGGTAAGGGAACGTTGTGGATATTGTCGGCGCTGGTGTCTTCGCCGGTAAAGGGGTAAAACGCCTGCTGAAAAGACGAACAAAATAAAATACGCTCATCGTTCTGAACAATGTCTTCTGTTCCATTGCCGTGGTGCACGTCAAAGTCGACAATGGCAACGCGTTCAAGCCCGTGCGTTTCCAGAGCATGGTAAGCGGCAATAGCAACATTATTGAACAGGCAGAAGCCCATCGCTTTGTCGCGGGTGGCGTGGTGTCCGGGCGGGCGCACGGCACAAAAGGCCTGTTTGTTGTAAGTGGTCAGTACATCATCGACTGCATTGATGGCGGCTCCGGCAGCCTTCAGCGCGGCGGCTTTACTGCCTGCGGTTATTAAGGTGTCCGGATCAATCCACTCGTGGTCGTACTCCGGAATTTGCGCGAAAACAAAATCGACATGCTCTTTGGTATGGGCTCTGTAAATAGCCTCAAGTGGCGCGTCGGAAGCGTCTTTTCTGACCAGAACAAAGTCCATTCCGGAGCGGATCAATTGGTCGTTAATGGCCGCTATGCGAGCCGGGCACTCTGGGTGTTGTTCATCCGGAATATGCTCCAGGCAATCTGAATGACTAAAAACAACGATAGACATAGCTAGTCTGCGTCCTCGTTCAGCTCGAGTTTTAGCAGCACTTCTCCGGGCTCTTCGCTGGGTAGGCGCTTAAAGCCTCCGCGCTCGAACACGCTGAGCATGGGCTTGTTAGCCGCCAGAACATAGGCCTGCATACTGTCCAGTTTGCGCTCTTTGGCAATACGGATCATTTCATCCAGTAACATGCCCGCCATGCCCCGCCCCTGATATTTCTCACGGGTAACAAAAGCCACTTCACAGCTATTTTGAGACTCAATGAAGTAGTAACGTCCTACGGCCTGAATTTGAACTGCTGAACCCTTCTGGCGAACAATACAAAGGGCCAGGTCTCTGGACTGATCAACGCTGACCAAGTTACAGGATTTTTCCCGGGTCATGTTGGTGGGCACTGCGTTGTATCGTAACTGCAGAGTTTCTTTGGTATGAGAGTAGAAAAACTCCTGCAATCGTCGTTCGTCTGATGGATAGAGAGGTCTTAAGTCGAAAGACTCGTTATTAATTTTTAGCTTTTTAAAACCGATATCACCAAGTTCAGGCACATCGACAGGGGTTTGTTGCTGATAGTTGGGCACCCAGTAGTGTTTGCGTACTTCCTGTAACAGATGGCCACGGAATTTAGGGTGGGCAACACGAATCAGCTCTAATGCGCGTTCGCGGATACTTTTTCCGCGCAGCGACGCCACCCCAAATTCGGTTACGACATAATGCACGTGCCCTCGCGTGGTGACCACTCCGGCTCCTTCACGAATAAAAGGCACAATGCGCGATACTTTGCCGTCTTCGGTGGTTGACGGCAGGGCAATGACGGGCTTACCCCCCTTACTTAAGGAAGCGCCACGACTGAAGTCAACTTGCCCGCCAATACCGCTATAAAACTGATGTCCTATGGAGTCGGAAACAATCTGTCCGGTTAAGTCCACTTCAATGGCGCTATTAATAGCCACGAGTTTGTCGTTGCGGGCGACATTGGCCGGTGAGTTAACGTACTCACTAGGGTAAAAACCAACGTGGGGGTTGTGATCAACAAAGTCATACAGAGCTTTAGAACCCATACAAAAACTGGTGACGATTTTGTTCGGGTGAAAGGTTTTTTTACGATTGTTGATGACCCCTTTGAGCATAAGGTGCATAACATCGTCAGTGATAAGCTCACTGTGAATGCCAAGATCTTTGTGATTGCTCAGGTAACGCAGTGCCGCCGCGCAAATGGTACCCACACCAATTTGCAGAGTCGCGCCATTTTCAACCAGCAAAGCAATGTACTGGCCTATACGTTCAATGATTTTATTGTTTTCCAGGCTTGGCGGCGGCAGCTCCGGTAGTGGCGCCGCATGTTCCCAAAAATGGTGAATCTGGTTCGTGTGCAGAAACGACTGTCCATAGGTAACCGGCATATTAGGGTTAACCTGCGCTATTACCGTATTGGCAGACTTAGCTGCCGCGGCAACCACATCAACCGACACGCCCATAGAATGGTAGCCGTACTTGTCGGCGGGGCTGACCATAATTAAGGCCGCATCCAGCGGCAGAATTCCGTTACTGAACAAATTCGGAATGTCGGAAATAAAGCTGGGAGTGTAATCTGCGCGTCCTTCGTTAACCGCAGTTCGTACTGTATCGCCACCAATAAAAAAGGTGTTTACCTTAAAGAGTTGCTGATACTGCGGACCTGCCCATTTGTTATCAGACAGCGTCATTAACTGCACAATTTCAATATCGTGCAGGTTTTTCGAATTTTCTATCAGGTCATCAATAAGGGCCGTAGGCACCGCTGCGTGAGAACCTATAAAGATTCTCTGCCCGGATTTCAGTATTTTTGACCAGTCTAATTTTGTCTTTGTCATAGCACTGTTTTACCGCAGTGAGGTGCTTTGTGCAATCCTCTAAAGTGAGATAGACTCAGCGGTTAAATTACCGTCAAACGGACATGCTTCCCATGCAAAATAAAAACAATAAATGGGTTAATCAAAAAATTAAATTTTCTGTTGTCTCCGGGGCACAGGAATACTTATGTTAAAACTGTCTAACTTTGGCCCAGGCGCTCTGGTCGCTGCGGCTTTTATTGGTCCGGGTACGGTAGTTACTGCTTCATTAGCTGGAGCTAATTTTGGTTATGCATTGCTGTGGGCATTGCTGTTTTCCGTTGTCGCCTGTGTCATTTTGCAGGAAATGTCTGCCCGTATTGGGTTAGTCACTCAAGCTGGTCTGGGCGAGAATATTCGTAATAACTTAACCTCTGGCTGGCTTCGGTGGCTGGCGCTGTTGCTCATTTTTAGTGCTATTGCTATTGGCAATAGTGTCTATCAGGGGGGCAACCTTTCCGGGGCTAGCCTGGGTGCAAGCGAACTGCTTGGACCGGTACCTGTACTTGACGGCTGGCTGAGTAATGCCTGGGCGCTTATCATTGGTATTATTGCGCTATTGATACTCTGGTCAGGGAATGCGCGGGTGATAGAGCGAGCTCTTATCGTTATGGTGCTGCTAATGAGCGTGGCTTTTATCGGTACGTTTTTATTAACAGACCCTGACTGGGGGGCGGTATTCAATGGTACTTTTGGTTTTTCCATGCCTACCGGAGCGACTTTAACAGTTGTGGCTTTAATTGGCACAACTGTGGTTCCTTATAATATTTTCCTGCATGCATCCAGTGTTTCAAAAAAGTGGAAAACGGCAGAAGAATTGCCAGCCGCGCGGCGTGATCTTTTCCTCTCTATTCCTTTTGGCGGCCTTATTTCTATGGCTATTGTGGCTACAGCTGCCTCGGCCTTTTTTGGTCAGCAAGTTGAGATAGAGAGTGCTGGCGACTTGGCTGAATCTTTAAGACCATTGTTTGGAGACGGAGCCACTTATTTAATGGCAATAGGGTTGTTTGCGGCGGGTATTTCGTCGGCAACAACCGCGCCTTTAGCCAGTGCTTATGCACTCTGCGGAATTATGGGCTGGTCGGTTAATTTACGCAGCAGAGCTTTTCGGATTATCTGGTTCACGATTCTGGTAATTGGCATTATTATTTCCAGCGTTGGTATTAAGCCCGTAACTGTTATTTGGTTTGCACAGGTGGCTAATGGCATCTTGTTGCCCATAATAGTCGGATTTCTCTGGTGGCTTTGTCAAAGTCCTCTGTTGGGAAAATATCGCAACTCACTGCTGCAAAATATTTTAGCCGCAATTATTTTTCTGATTTCTGTGGTGCTGAGTGGTAGAAGTCTTGGTTCCGCTTTTGGGTTTTGGTAGGTAAAAGCTACGTCCCTGTAGCTTTATTTTAATTTGAGGTTACTCGCTGGCGGCACCAACAAACTCAAGTTCTTGTGGTTCGCTGGACGCTTCAATACTGACATTTTCAGCAAATAGGAAATTAATTTCGTCATCGGCTTCAGGGTCGTCGTCACCGTTACAGGTTAGCGCGGCTGTGTAGTCTCCTGCGGCAATAAACCCAAGCGAAAAGTCGTAGGTATTAACGTCATCAAAGTAAACCGCTGTGCTGGCATACGGCGTATTTTCTTCCGAACCACCGTTATCAGCCAGAGTTGCTTCGTCGAGATCACTGCCTTCGTATAAATACACGTAAGCTACTGGCTCATCTGTGTTTTCCGGTGCCACGGTGCAAGTGTCGTTAAACAGCAGTGCGCCTTCAGCTACGGTTCCTTTCAGGTGTCCGACCGCAGAATTATCAACTAAACGAACGCCTCTGGGTTTAAGAATATAGTGGCTTTGACCTACCGGATTTGTCATTGAGTTGCGTAAGTCAAACTCGACAGTAAAGTTAAGGTTGCCACCGGCATCGGCAATAAAGCCGTCCAGTTTAAGTTCGTTAGAAGGGACTTGAATACTCACCTTCTCGGCTTCGCCGTCACCATTTGTGTCGGTCATAATGTATGAGCCATCCGCCATAACCAGTCTTAGTTGACCGTATTGCCCGGCTGCTATTTCAGCATCTTCCAGAAACATCATTGAATCGTTGCCGGTGAATTCTAATAAGTTAATACCTATGGTGTTGGCTATGGGCTGGCCTTCCTCATTAGTACAAAGATCATTTTCTTCAGGAGCCTCGATATCTTCACCAACTGTGAAAGTGCGGGGAGAGTTGCCATTCCCCGTAAGCTCAATGGCGTTAAAGCAGGCGACAACGGACTCTGCATTGTCGACAGGGGCGTCACTGATACCTAAAGAGAACTGAGCGAAATCGTTAGTGTCATTACTATCTGATCCTCCGCATGCAGCCAGACCTAATGTAGCGGTAGCCAGAGTTGTTAACATTAACTTATTCATAGTGCTCTTCCTTATGCTCGCGAAACAATTTGAAACAAAGTGACATATTTGATTACGTGAGGCTAATTTATAGATGCTGTAAAAATTTGTTAAAAGGCATTTTACAAAAATTTTCATTGACAAAATTCTGAGTTAGCTCTATATCGTCTTTGTCGTATACAACGACAGACTTTTGTTCGGTTTTTAGTCTGTAGGAAGGGCTTACCCATGACCAAGATGACCCGTGAATCACTGTTAAAGAAACCGTTTAACGATTTCCGCAACTATCCTTATGGCTTTTCACGCTCTGGCGACTTTTCAATTCGTGAAAGCGATGCATTGACTCATTATGGTTGTTTGATTACAGCCATGCTGAACGGTGAATTTAAGCCGACGTTAAAAGAAGACATTGAATTACTGGCCGCGTGCAAAGGTGAGCAAGCTCCGGTAAGTACTGTAGAAAAGGTTTGGGCCAAGTATCAGGCACGAATTCATCGCCCTAAAGTTGCCAGTATGTATGGTCGGGGGAAATTTGCTGATGACACTTTCAGTTCAGCCTCGGACACGGAAGACGATCTTATTGTTGAGGACTGATTTGGCGTAAACGTCTGGGTTTTTGGCGGTGGCACATGTAGCAACGGCTGCCGTCAGATTGTTTCGCTTCTTTTTTGGCTTCACTGGCCAGCAGTGCGACATCGTGATGCGATAAACACTCGGAAGGATCAGGCTGAACAACTCCTATAGCAAGGCCCAGTAAAGGATAGAAAACCGGCGTACCGTTTCGGGATAGCGCTTTTATGCCTCCTAAATCAATGTGTTCCTGATGATAAAATCGGGTAATATCCTGCTCAAAGTCTCTGATAATTTTATTACATTGCTCTTCGGTTTGTTCTTTATCTATGTCTTTGAAAATGGCCACAAAGTCGTCCCCGCCAATGTGGCCAATGAAATGACCATGCCTGAATAGTTGCTTTTGCAGTATCTGCGCCAGCCATTTAATAATTTGGTCGCCTTGTTCGTACCCATAAATGTCGTTATAGGGCTTGAAATGGTTCAGATCAAAGTAGGCGACGTGAAATGATCGCACTCGGGAAAGTTGTTCTTCAATAATTTGGTTAATGGCAACGTTGCCCGGCAGTTGGGTTAGGGGGTTAGCATGTCGTGCATTGTTAACTTTTAATTCGGTGATTCTGCGTAATAGGTTTTTAATGGATGCCACACCGTAGTAAACATCGCTTTTAGTCACAATAATGTGCTGATAAATATCGACTTCGTCGTTATCGGTAATAAGCTGGCTCACTTCTTCCAGCGACGTTTGCCAGTCAACGGAAAGAGGGTGCTCGTCCATTATGTAAGAAACCGGTTTGTTGGCATAAAGTGCATGACCGTAGGAACCGGAAAAGAACTCCATAATTTTTTCTCTGCGAATAATTCCGGCGACTTTCTTCTCATGAATAACGGGCAGTGAAGATAAGGTTTTGTCTTGTGTAAAGGTATCTAGTACTTCAGATGAGCGCGTATGAGCTGATACGCAATGAATGGTATCGACCACACTGGCGATAGTACTTTGGTAGTTTAATGCAACATGATGATGCGGTAACAGTAGTGAGGACGGAACCTCCAACACCGGATAAGGCGCGGGCCTGCCAAGCAGGAAGCCCTGACAATAATTAACGCCCATAACCTGCAGTTGTTCAAGCTCATCTGGCGTTTCAATGCCTTCCACGACAACTTTTGTGCGCAAACTGGTGGCTAGCGATAAGATACTTTGTACAAATTCTCTTTTTACAGAGGACTTTTCAATAGAATGAATAAAGTATCGATCAATTTTCACATAGTCAGGACGTAATTCTGACCAGAGTTTCAGACCTGAATAGCCGGCACCTAAGTCATCAATTGCTATCATAAACCCCAGTTTTTGATAGTGAATAATGGCGTGTTTTAAGTTCTTGGTGTCTTCAATTGGATAGCGCTCTGAAATTTCGATAACGATTTGTTCCGGCGCTATGCCGAATTGCTGAGACAAGCGTAACGTTGAGCCATGAGGGTGGCTGTCGTCCTGCAACACGTTAGGGTTTACGTTAAGAAACAGCTTTCCCTGCATAGCGTTTTTTTGAAACGCTTCCATAGCTGCCGAGCGACAGGCTAGTTCCAGTTCAGACAGTAACTGTGCCTGGCTGGCGAGAGAAAATAGGCGATCCGGGAATTCAAGTGGATGTCCTTTAGGCCCGCGAATAAGAGCTTCGTGGCCAATAACAATTCCACGGGAAGTGTCCATAACGGGCTGGAATAGAGGATAAAGCTGTTTGTCCTGAATAAGGCTAAGCAGCTCTTTAGTTAAATCAGACCCTGACATGGAACCCCCTGTTACAGCACAACATAAAAGCTTAGTTTTATTTTATGACAGTGCTATGACAGGAGGTAAGTATTTAGCCTTCGCGGTTTATTGCGCGGTGAGCGATATCAGTACGGTAATAGACGTTATTCCAGCTCACTTGATCAACCAGTTGATATGCTAGTTTTTGTGCTTCTGTAACAGTGTCACCCAAAGCCGTACAACACAAAACTCGACCACCACTAGTGACCACTTTACCGTTATCCATTTTAGTACCGGCGTGGAATACTTTCTGGTTTTCAGGTGAGTGATCCGGCAAGCCGTGAATGACGTCACCTTTTGCATAGCTTTCAGGGTATCCGCCAGCGGCCATAACCACACCAACTGCAGCACGTTCGTCAAAGTTGATAGGCGCCTGATTGAGCTTACCATCAATTGCCTGGAGGCAAAGTTCTACCAAGTCAGACTTCAGGCGCATCATAATGGGTTGAGTTTCCGGGTCACCAAAGCGACAGTTGTATTCCAGAACTTTGGAGGTGCCATCTTCGGCTATCATTAAACCCGCGTACAGGAAGCCTTTGTAAGGTGCTCCTTCTGCAGCCATTCCGTCTACTGTGGGCTTAATGACATGACGCATAACCCAGTCATGGATGGCCGGAGAAACCACCGGAGCCGGTGAGTAAGCACCCATACCACCAGTATTTGGGCCTTTGTCGCCGTTGTCGCGAGCCTTATGGTCCTGGCTTGAGGCAAAAGGTATGGCATGTTTACCGTCAACCATTACGATAAAGGAGGCTTCCTCGCCACGTAAAAACTCTTCGATAACCACGCGATGCCCGGCATCGCCGAAACGGTTACCGGCCAGCATGTCGTCGATAGCGGCATCTGCCTGTTCCTGACTTTCGGCAATAATAACGCCTTTTCCGGCGGCCAGTCCGTCGGCCTTAATGACAATAGGAAGACCCTTTTCAGCGACATAAGCTTTAGCAGGCTCAACCTCGGTAAAGTTTTGGTAGTCGGCGGTGGGTATGCTGTGACGCTGCAAAAAGTCTTTGCTGAAGGCTTTAGAGCCTTCTAACTGTGCAGCCTTTGCGGTTGGGCCAAAGGCTGCCAGTCCGGCTTCGTTAAAGCGATCAACAATACCGGCAACGAGCGGTGCTTCAGGGCCAACGATAGTCAGTTCAATGTCTTCGCTTTTAGCAAAATTGAGCAAACTCTCAATGTCCTCAGCACCAATAGCAACATTCGTCAGGTTTGGCTCACGCTCTGTACCTGCATTACCGGGTGCAACATAAACGCAGTCAACTTGGTTTGATTGTGCTGCTTTCCACGCCAGAGCGTGTTCACGGCCTCCGCCGCCAACGACCAATACTTTCATAAGGTTAGCTTTGTCCTGTTAGTCTGTAACGGGTTTGCGAAACTTCAGGGTGAAACGATCGCTTTCACCAATGGCTTCATATTTTTCTTTATCTTCATCACCCAGAGTTAGGGTTGGAGGTAAAGTCCATACGCCTTTAGGGTGGTCGGCTGTATCTTTCGGGTTTGCGTTGATTTCGGCACTGGCGACAAACTCAAAGCCTGCTTGCTCGGCTAAGTCTATGACCCAGCTTTCTTTTACATAACCCGAATCTTTGAATGCTTCAGCCTCTTTCGACTCAGGCAGACGGTGGTCAACGATACCCAGCATGCCATTGGGTTTTAGTGTTTGATAAAACTGACGGAATGCCTGCACTACGCCTTCTTCACCTTCTTGCATATACCAGTTATGAAGGTTGCGGAACGTTAATATACGATCCGCACTTCTGGGTGGCGCTATATCGGTGTCTTCACCTGGCGAGAATTCGGTTAATTCGACGTTCCCGTAAATCGGGTTCGTGGTGA
>CAZGQY010000008.1:0-50802 GCA_964528035.1 uncultured Methylococcaceae bacterium
AAGACGGACAATAAGACCAGTCAGGATTCGTATATTATTGAATCCTCGCTCCTTACTGAGCAAATACTAATCAACTGGATTCAAAACCCGTTTTCCCCACGACAACTTCTATTCTCGGACATCCAACTGACGCTGTTAACAAAAAAAGCGGAGACACCTTGCAGGTGAAACCGCTTTCCCAAACTTCTTAGATCGCCACACCTACGACTGTAACAACCACCTATAAACCACGATCAAAGAATATTTTTCTGGAACTCGAAGCTAAGGCCGCACCATGTCCAATAGGCACAAACACGCAATAATTTTCAATGCCTGTATATCAATCAATACGAATCAGACAATTGAAACTGCCTATCACTCTCAAAATTAAAGAGCCCTCAGCTATCGATTACGAACTAACGTGCGCCCTTACCATCACCAGCCGGGCCATACAAGTCAGACATTCTTCCATACTCACCATCATTCGGTTTTTGTGAATCACCATCCGTTGAGTTACCGCAGCCAACTACTCCACCCATAACGACCAACATGAATACGACTAATACACTACTTAGGAACTTTCTCATTTTTTCTTCTCCTAACTACTTTATAGTTATCTACATTAACATCACGTCAGCGATGCGCGTAGTACCTTATATAATAAGTTTCATTGAATTGCAAATACTTTTCCGCAGTATTTTTCCAATCTAAAACACAGCAATTATCGAGCCGAGCCAGGCATCGAAGATGCTTGTTTTCTAACACCATCTGGCCAACAAAAAATATAAATCTTGTAATAGAAGGATTACACTTAGCCCTCTTAACATTCTGTAAAAACGACATTTCTCATCCCCTTCACCTCCAACTGTGCCTAAATGTATAACTGCCTAAAGGCGGTTCATACATTCCAGGTACTGCGATCACTGAGTTGGGAAATTCAGATTATCGGCATCTGACTTACAAAATTATCATCTGCCGAATGAGTTTCAAGAGTGTGCCGCTCGGAATAGGGATGTGGAAACGGCATTCCTCCCGGCCTGAACGGTGGTCTCCACCAACGGCAACCCGATAGTTCGATTAGAACCACACCGATAACCATTACTATAATAATTTTTCTCATTCAACCTACCCATTAATGAACAAATTCACACCCTATCATCACACAATTTTATGTCTAACGCATTTTACTGGTGTCGGGAAAAGTGTCGCCACAGTATTTTCTTAAATAAAGTGCTCAGCTAATAGACGAACAGTCACGGCGCGGAATTGATTTTAAGCCAAAAAATACTCTGAAAAATGACAAAATCAATCTATTTCACTCAGGGCATTGGCAATATATACTGCGTCACTCTCTTTTCATCTTTCGCCTGCAGTTCCAGATTGGAAACAAGTATGGCGGGTGATACGGTGGTAACTGGGATCGTCCCCGACTCGGCACCACAGTATGCGTTATCAACCTCCAGAACATCGCCGGTTGCTATGATGTTTGATAAAGCAGACAAGGGCGTACCAACAAAATCAATACCACGAACATAAGCCTCAGATCCATCAGGAAAGAGCATTGTCGCAATAGTAATTTCTCCCAAAAAAGCCTGAAAATCGTAGGACTCAGTCCCTGTTTCTCCACCTTTGGCCTCATGCAAAATAATGCCAAAAGGCAGGTCATTCTTTTTAATAATTGCGATCAGTTTCTTACGCAATGCATGCCAGGTCTCTCCATCGATGGATTCAATAATAAGATTGCCCATACGACTGATTGGACGCTGAAATGATGCGTTTCTCGCGTGCCCATTGGACTGATATTTACCTTTGTTTATCGGTGTACGAGTGGTTAGAAAGCCCTTCAGTTTACCTTTAGACACTAACTTGGCACATTCAGCTTTCGTGCCCTCATCATCATATTGATAGTGCCCGAATAAAGAACATTCCTGGAAATGGCTTAAGCTGGGATCGTCGTATATATTAAGCGAAGGATGAGTAATCAGTTGATTGGTTTTATCCTTAAATGTTTTACCCTCATCCTCAGATAATAAACGATTTCCCTCAAGACGGTGCCCAAGAACTTCATGAAACAGTAGACCGGAAGGACCCGGAGCAAGGAGCGCGGGCCCTGAGTAAGAAACCAGCGGTTTAGATTCGGAAATGGCGCGCAATACCTTGATTTTTTGCCGGATCTGTTTACGAAATTCAACTATTGTCGGCAATTCCTGGGGATCGGCTACGTTGTGCATAACCTCAAGTTCTACACTGTGACCTTCCGGTGCCAATAGCCATAGATATGCGGATAATGTGTATTGCGATGTTTGCCAGGCAACCGAACGTCCCTCCGAGTTTTTAAACACGTGGGTCGTTATGGTTTCCTTAAAATCAACATAATGATTCTGTATATCAAGATAGGGTTTTAGAAAACCGGTGGCTTCCTTAACATATTTTTTCCATTTTTCGAGTTCAACCGGTTTTCTATTTTCGAAACTTTCATTGATTTCTATCGGTGCTTTGGTAAAGGATGCCAAACCTTCATTTTCGTCAATATAGCTGAGCATTTCGCTGCGCCGGGTGTGATAATCACTAACCGCTTCACGATATTTGGTATCAGTAAGTCGCCACAGGGAAAATCGTAATGCATCCACACTATCCGCTATTGGCAGCTTGGTGTGCTTATAGGATTCATCGTCGCGGTCATTATCTTCCAGACCACCGTTGGTTGTCTGGTCGAAGCGATAACTACCGATTCGCATGTCACAAAATACCTTACGAGAGTGAAAGCGCCGGGTTGAACAAAGCGCGCCTAATCGACCCCATAATGAAAAACCTTCGGTTTCTTTCACCAAATAGCTAATATACGAAGGGCGCGGATGCCCCGGCGCTTTGAGCCCACTCATGGAACGGTCAAGTTCCATTTGTAATGCGGTTTTCAGTGCTTTTAGCGAAGCAGTCTTCATAGGATTGATAACTTCGGTTGAAAATGAGGGCTAAATGTAGCGCAGCAGCGTGGGAAGTCAAGATTTGAGAATAGAACAGGAATAATACACTGAACAATTCTTTTGCTTAATTTTCAGATCCAAGTCATTGATTGGAGCAAAATCACTAAGTAACGAAAACCTCGCCATTGTCTGACTTTTTTATCGAAGCAAATAAATCTCTTTAAAGCCTGGATTTAGGCACAAGGAATGCCGGTAAATTAAAAATATATTTTCTGCAGGTTAAGCTTGTATATCCTGGAGCTTAGATACACCCTCATGTTCCAATCTTTTACTATACTAAAACCAACCACAAACACTATTCCCATAATTGATATACGGTGCCAGATCCAGTGCTTCAACCAGAATCCGCAAGCCCACAGCCAGAGCAAGATCTTAATATCTGTATCGGACATCTCACCGAAATACGAGGTGACGGTATGGAAGCAAGCCTTTTGCCCCTGAAAACCGAAAACGCGTTAGTGACCATTGGCGAACACGATGTTCTGATCGGCCAACTCGGTTCCTATGTCTCGATTCGTCAGGGAGATATTCGCATCCTTGCATTGATATTCAAAGAATATCAACGGGATGTAACAACGGCAGCGGAATCAACCTCGGGCTACGCATCTGGAAATACTCGCTACATATCTTTAATTCCTCTCGGTGAAATAAGCGCCAAGGGTGTATTCCAAAGAGGTATTAGAAACTATCCGACAACCGGTGCCGATGTTTATACCGTTAGCGTAGAAGAGTTAAAACCTATTTTCATGAAGTTTCGGGGCTATCGCTTTAACCTGGGATATATTCCCACTCACCCATCCCTGAGTGTCAGCCTGGATCCTTCCGCATTATTCGGCCGTCATTTTGCGATATTGGGTCAATCCGGTTCGGGTAAATCCTGGGCAGTTTCCAGTATTGTTCAGCGGGCTGTCGCGGCCATGCCCAATGCTCACATTATTTTGCTGGATCTGCACGGAGAATATTGCTGGACTGATGACAAAGGTGAACAGCACTCTGCATTCAAACCCGATACAGTGCGCTATATAGATGCCAGAAAACTGGAAATCCCTTATTGGCTGATGACATTCGCTGAATTGGTGGATTTGCTCATTGATCGTTCTGATGACGGCGCGTCAGTACAAATCGCTTTCCTGCGGGAAACCTTGTATGCGCTGAAAAAACATTCAGCAAAAAAATTGGGTATCGAAAATATTTCCATCGATTCTCCGGTATACTTTTCTCTAACCGATCTCTATAAATCCTTCAAAAATGCCAATGAACAACGCAGCGACTTTGGTAAATCCACAGGCGCGTTGTTCGGTCAGTTTGATGAGTTTCTGGTAAAACTTCAAAGTCGCCTAAGTGATGTTCGTTATGATTTCCTACTCAAACCGAAGGTACGTACATCGTCCGAAACACTGGTCGATCTGTTGCGCGATTTTGTCGGTTTGGGAACACCTAAACGGCAAATTACTGTGATCGATTTGAGTCCGGTACCCTTTGATGTACGTCCCGGCGTGTCGGCTCAAATTGGACGTTTGGCCTTCGAATTTAACTATTGGAACCCTCGCAATCGTGAATTCCCGATATTGTTGCTTTGTGAAGAAGCTCATGCGTACATTCCCCGAGATGCCGATTCACAATACGAAGGAACGCGTAAATCCATGGAGCGTATAGCCAAGGAAGGCCGAAAATACGGCGTCGGCCTAGGCGTTATCAGTCAGCGCCCACATGAACTCTCTGAAACTGTATTGTCCCAATGCGGAACCTACATATGCCTGCGCATCACCAACCCTGACGATCAGTCCTATGTACGTGACCTGGTGCCGGAGGCTGAAGGCGATTTGACTGACATTCTCTCCGCACTTGGCCGCGGGGAAGCGATGGTCATGGGTGAAGGAACACCCTTACCTATACGTTTTCAAATTTATCGTCCTGATCCACCACCGAACAGTAGCGATGTCGATTACCACAAAAACTGGAAAGGTGGCCCGGAAGATATTGATGTAAAGGGTATTGTTAATCGTTGGTGGCGCCAGGGACGATAAGTAACGTGCAATTGCTGAAGTTACATGACACACTGCGCATTACAAGTGAGCTTGAATTATTCAAGCATTAAATATTAAAGAATGATCAGGCGTCTGTTTCAATTCATTATCGATTTCTTTACCAACCACCCCTCTAACACCAGCGGAGATGAGCTAAACTGCGAGATCGATGTTGATAAAATGATCAAATCGCTCGATCTGGAACAACATGCCAAATATTCTGCGGAACATGAACTACCCTCGTCAGATGCACAAACACTCGATGGCACTGAACGTAAAATTGAAGCTCTGATCCAAAAAAGAATGGCTGAATTGACCAACAAAGCCAACTCCCGGCTGGTTGGCTATAACACAAGCCTGGCGAACACCGACATAAACACCGAACAGCAACGTATCCAAAATCTGGCTAAAAGCGCAAATTTACGTCTTAACAGCCGCCTGGCGGAAGCCGAACAGCAGTTGCGGGCAATGAAAAACGACCTGAAACACAGTGCCACAGCTCTGCAGTCGTTTCGAATTAAACACCGACGCGATACTGATGCCGAGTATCCCGAATCACGCCTGTACCACTACAGTATTGTTTTACTCATTCTCGTTTTCGAAGCTATAGCCAACGGTTTTTTCTTTGCCAGGGGCTCGGAATTTGGGATTTTGGGTGGAATCAGTCAATCGCTGGTTGTGGCCATACTTAATATTGCACCCTCATTTTTCTTTGCCGGAATGGTTTGCTTTCGATACACCAATCATGTATCGCTATTCAAGAAAGGTATTGCCTGGATCGCAAGCCTTGTTTATGTAACATGGATCTTTGTTTTCAACTTATGTGTCGCTCACTACAGGGATGTGTTGACACACGGCCATGAAGAAGCCATACAACAAATCACCAGGCAAATCATCGAAAGCCCACTGACTCTTATCGATATCAATTCCTGGTTATTATTGTTAATGGGGGCATTTTTTTCCTTGGTCGCTATGGTTGACGGCTATAAAGCCGATGACCCCTACCCAAAATATGGAAAACTTCAGAGAATTAATGACGAAATACAGGAAGATTACGAGTTTGAATGCCGAAACTTAACGCAGGAAGCACTGAGGATACGCGGTGATTTTATTAAAGAACTCGAAATTCTCAAAGACACGCTAAAAAACGCCTTCACTCACCAGTTCCATCTTGCGGAAATCAAGCCCGCCCTGGTGGAAAAACACAAACACTGCCTTGGTATTCTGAATAAAGCGGGTGACGCGCTTATACATTACTATCGCTCCACAAATACTATGCACAGAAAAACCCCACCGCCAGCTTATTTTCATGAGCGCTGGAATCCAGAAAAAACTTTCGAACTCGTCGGCAGCCACGATGACAGTGAACAAATGGATAACCAGAGGGCGCTTTTCGAAAATTTTCCGGCGTTTGTGCAAAAAACTAACAATGATATCGAAGAAATGTACTCAAGCTTCTTCTCCCGTTTACAGAACATTGAACCTGGATTTCAATCAATTTCTGCAAGCGGTGAAAAATCACCATAATCTTGTCAGTGTAAATGTCCTATTACCGACGAAAACACAAGGCCCAAAGCAAACACCGTTTGGGACTGTTGTATATAGCGCTGGCTATTGTCGTGGTCATAACGGTTTTTTCCATCCGTATCCTGTTAGAATCCAGGCATATTGTGCGCGATTCAAAAACGGGTTGCCCTGTTGAAGGAAGCCCCAGTTACGTCGCCATAGTTTTCGACAAGACTGACAGCTATAATCCCATTCAGAAACAATATTTAAAACGTTATTTTAGGCGTCTGAAAACACAGTTACCGACCCATAGCCAGATTGCTTTATACGTCATTAAAGCTAAAAACAAAAACCGCATTACACCTGAAGTCATTGTATGCAACCCAGGTACAGGGAAAAATTCCAGCGTTTGGTCGGCAAATCCCACGCTACTCAAAAAACGTTGGCGAGAACAATTCGAGATACCCCTCGATAAAGCCATCGAGGAATTCATGCGCTCATCAACGGCGGACAGCTCGCCTATTCTTGAAATGGTACAAATCGTATCATTGAGCGCCTTTCCGACCGGTTCGGAGAAATCTGATAAACAAATGATTATTGTGTCAGATATGTTACACCACACAACCGAGTGGTCTCATTACCGCAAACAGTTTGATTTCGAATCTCTCCACCAAATCCCTTACTACAAGAAAATCCGGACCAACCTGCATGGCACCGAGGTTCAAATCCTCTACGTTCGACGCGAGGGGGCGCAAAAATTACAGACAAAACGTCATGCTTTTTTCTGGGCAGACTATATGCACTCAATTAATGGCAAGGTCACTTTGATCGAAAAGATTGATGGATAAGTGAACATGTCCGCAGACAGACAGTCATCGAATGATCAAAGGCCAGCACTTGATTTTAGGAGACTCTTTGTTTTCGCTCTTATCTGCGGAATTGCAGCAATCATTTACAGCCAGCATATCGACAATACCTTTCTGGCGGTATCCATTCCTATTGTGGTCATGGCAATTTATCTGGGAATTGGAAAACACCATGCTACGTTAGGTGGATTGCTTGAACAGTTTGCCGACAGTGTTTATTACCTGGGTTTTTTGTTTACACTGGTGGCATTGACTGTTTCGTTGATGGCTTTTCGAACGGAAGAAGTCAACATCAATCTCCTGGTAGCAAATTTTGCCCTCGCTTTAATCACAACCATTTTCGGCCTCGCAGCGCGAATTGTTATTACCAATTTTCACAGCAATTCAAGTAATCAGGAAGTATTACAGGACATTCTCGACCATCAAACCTCAAAACTTACCCGCAGCGCGACCCGAATCGCTCAGGAACTGGAAAATGTTGCTCAAAACATTGTAGAAAGCCATAAGCTAAACCAGGAGCAGAATCGCCAGCAAATTGATAATGCTTACAGAGCAATCGAGCTGTTGAGTGAAAACACCGGCAAATCTCTGGCAACCATGACAGACACCACCCAGAGAAACCTACAACAACTTATAGATGCAATGCAGAGTCGACTGGAATCCGTACACTTCCCGGAAGAATTATTAGCAGAAAAACTAAGTCCTCCGATAGAACGCTTTGCCAGTAAACTAAACGACACCGGCGATTTACTGGATGAATTTCATATGCAGCAGTGTAAATTACAGAAAGGACTGGAAAATGTTGCGAACTGCCTTCCTGGATTTGAAAACTGTATACAAGAATCCGCACAAAAAGTGAACGACTTCAGCCAGAACCTTGAAATTGATCAAGCTGCTCGACAACAATTGATAGAGCTTTCTCAAACTATGGTCCTTATCATTGACAGTTCGAGAAATATTAATCAGGATTTGGAGAAACAAACAGAAAATACCCGTAAAATACTGTCTGTGATCGATTCACTGGTCGGCCAAATGGAACGCATACCCGGGGAAATCGATGTGACTGCTTCTGCTATACGCCAAAGCACCCATACCCTGGTCAAAAGTACCACCGTACTTTCCAGCAACGCGGGCAATATGCGGGAAAAGCTTGACGGACTTGGCAACGAAGTCGATCAAGTACGAACTCAATTCAATCACATGAAGAATCTGGCAAAAACTGTGGATAAGGCTGTACTCAGTATTCATTCACATATTGAATCGGTAAATTCCCATTCCGGTTCGCTGTCAGAACTAGAGCGCTCAACTCACGAACAACTGCAGTTGATCACTCACCATCAAAACGAACTGCAAAGGGTACTTACCCAATCCAGAGAGGGACTCGAAGCGATTACCAACCATTTCATAAAAGCAGTTGAATATGTTACCGATCGCCTGCGTTCTTAGACTTCAAGCCAAGGGAGGCCGCGGTGTCCACTTATTCGAATGAAACCAGTCTGCATAATCGCGGCTTCCTGCTGGGAATGACACTTAATGAGCTGGTGTTTCTATTGTTTTTTTTGCTGGTACTGGTTAGCACACATCTACTACAATCGAAAAACGAATTGCTCACTAAAAAGGCAACCCTCCTGCAACAACTGCAAAATAGGTTATCGCAGAAACAAGCGATTCTTGATGAAACATTCAGAAAACTTGGCATTCTCCAGAATACAATCGATCGCTTGCATGAATTACAGCCCCATGTACAAGCGGGTGAATTGGATGAACAATTCAAACGCCTCGTCGAAAGCGAAAACCAGATCAGAATTGACAATGAAACCCTTAGGAAACGCCTTAAAGAACTCGATAATTTATCAAAACTCTACGTTATATTAAAAGACGCAGGGTATACAGATCCGCCGGACCTCGTGGTTCGTCAACTATTACTGGATAGTCAAAATCTGCATACACAGAAACTGGCAGCCGGCAAGCAGGTTAAAAGTACCAGAACCCGATATTCAGGAAATGGGCTGGATCATCGTCCATGTTGGACAAATCCCAATAGCGGCGCCATTGAATATCTATTTCGAATCACAATTTTCGAAGATTATTTGCAAATAGAACCCGCCTGGCCCGAGCACCGCAACGATAAACTAATAAGTCAGACCAAAACATGGAATTTCAAAAACCGCCGGTTTACACCGCCTGAATTTAAACGACTGGCCACACCGATTCTGTCCAGGAGTAAACAACAGCGGCCTGAATGCCGTCATTTCGTTCGTATTCACGACCATTCCAGCACTTCTAAATCAGCTTTCAAAAAGCATCTGCGTATGATCGAGAACTATTTTTATAAATATCTTGAAGCGGAATAATCGACATGGATCCACGCTTGCACAAGGCGCTCTTGAATAATCGAAAATGGATCGTACGTAAAGTACTTGAAAAAATACGCCACACTTCCAATAAACGCAGTATAAATTATAGATTTTCGGATCGGGCTTTCAAGGAAACTGAAACACTTGTGCGTAAAGAAAACCACAATAACACCCCAGATTTAGAATCCAGAAATTTCCTGGACAAATGTTTCAACTGGATTTTTAAATAGATAAAACGGTATGCAATAAACCAACAATGAAAATGCTACTTGTATCGGCTTACTCGCGGCTAGTCAGTAAAAACTTGAAATCGCGATTTTCCCAGGGACCATCAACCGTAGTACACCAGGAAAGACGGGCATAGATTTTCTGTTTGTTCCTGGGTAAATCAGTTATTTTCAACTCGGTTATATTTCCTGCAACCGTAGTACTATACACATTCTTACTGCCTCGATGCGTACCTAAAAACAATTTCCACTTTTGCACCGTTCTTCCATTTGCACTCCATTTGAATATCTCACCATTAGTTTTCAGTTTTGATTCTGACGACGGGCTGTATATTTCCGGATTCCCCAAATTGGGAGCAGTATAAATCGCGTCCATATATTGGATATCCGCGCCCCGCTTATCCTGATAAGACAGCCGTAAAAACAGAGTTCGGCCATCCGTTGGAAGACCACTAACGAAGGCTCCCCTTACGTGTCCCGGATAATTCCCTGTGTAAATATTACCCGACCCTGGCGTGGTTCCCAATTGCACCATCCACATATGTTTCGACACTCCATTGTCACTCCATTCAAATGTAGCCGTATCTGTAGACAAGGTCGAACCCGGTAATGGACTAACAAATTCAGGATCTGTGTCCAAAGACGAATCTGAATCGTCTAATGTATTCAACCTAATACCGCTAATAGCATTAACTCTAAGGGATAAGGATGAAGCAGAGGTATCCCCTGATAGCTCAACGACAGCTTCCGCAGTCGAAGCAAAAGTTTGCAAAGCCAGTAGCACCATAACAGTGCCAGCAACACTGCGAAACCGGAGTTTAGCCTGGGACAAAAACATGACTGAAGAATGCAACTGTTTGAACATTATCGAACCTCGGTAGAATTTATTTTATACCAAGCAATAATGTTGCCACTATTTTTTTTATCTTTTTTTACAACGAGATATATAATATTTTTATTATACACCCCTGAGCGTAACGCAAATCTGTCGTGCCTAAGAAACACTCGCTGCTACAGAAGCCATCATCCCCTTTAAAATGGCCACTTTCTGCTGTCGTTGCCAAACGACAGCATTAACCGATTCATGCAAAAATTGTTGTTGAAGTTGCTATTCTTTCACCACAGTCAACCCGACACTCTCCCAGGCCTGCATACCACCCCTATACCATTTCAACTTATTCTTCGGATAACCCAGGGAAACAAGGGCATTCACAGTTTTCGGCCCCTGACCGCACCAAATACCATAACAATATAAAACTAATGTTTTGGCTTTGCTAAAATTAACGCGACCTTTCTGGTATTCAACACCAAATTGTTCAGTAAATATTACTTCAATGGTAATCGGATTTGCGCCTCTCTCTTCAATCAGCAAATCTCCAAAAATATTTACGGAACCCGGAATAGTACCCTTTGCGACATGTGATTCAGAGCGGGTATCAACAACAAGAACCGTGTTGTCGCCATCGGCTCGACGCTGTAAATAGTCCAGAACTTCAATCTCTCCTACAGTCTCAATTCCTTTAAGTTTAATAGGCTGCAGGCAATGTGGCGGACAAGCCCGAGATGTCAGCATAAATTCACTGGTTATACGATTTTTTAAATTCTGATTTCGACGTATGACCACCGGACTGCCATTATGACGTATTTTTAGCTCGCCCCTGTCAGGTGTAATCATGACTTTCAAAGGGTTTGCATACACGTTTAGCGAACCACAAAGAACAAAGACACAAAAATAGACTGCACAATTGAAATGCTTTAATAATTTTTCATTCATTAACCACTCGCCTACTATAAAATAATCGGAAGCCTTTCAACATACATTTTTCCGCAACCCATTTTCATTCACACCATAACAAAAAACCCGCCAGAATCGACTCACGGCGTTCCTGACGGGTTTAGTCGGCTATAAGAATCACACCGACAAAATCCTTTTTACCTTTATCCGGCAGACCCACCATCTGTAACAGGTTTCGCGGATACCTGACTCCTCTTGTCATCAGCCGCTCCATCCTTAGAGTTAGGATTATCCTTATCCGTATAATCTTCAGGCGGACGTGGTTTTTTATTCGCCATCAAATCATCGATTTGAAACCGGTCTATAGTTTCCCATTCAAGCAAAGCTTCAGCCATACTATGCAAAATACTTAAATTATCCTTCAATAGTTTTTCGGCCCGCTCGTAATTACGATCAATAAACGAGCGAATTTCTTCGTCAATCAAATGTGCCGTTTCTTCAGAAACGGCTTTAGTCTGGGTGACTGACCGGCCTAAAAACACTTCACCTTCGTCCTGACTATATGCCAGCGGACCCAAACGTTCTGACAAGCCCCACTTTGTAACCATATTACGCGCAAGTTCTGTTGCTCTTTCGATATCGTTCGATGCGCCGGTTGTAACTTTTTCAACACCAAAAATGATCTCCTCAGCCAGTCGACCACCGAAAAGACTCGCAATCTGACTCTCCAGTTTCTGCTTGCTCGCTGAATATTGATCTTGTTCCGGAAGAAACATTGTCACACCCAAAGCTCGACCCCTAGGTACAATACTGACCTTATAAACCGGGTCATGTTCAGGCACTAGTCGCCCTACAATACAATGACCTGCTTCATGGTAGGCAGTCAGTTTTCTTTCTTCTTCACCCATGACCATCGTATGCCGCTCAGCACCCATGATGATTTTATCTTTTGCTTTCTCAAGTTCATACATCGAAACCGTGCGTTTGTTTGATCGAGCTGCAAACAATGCAGCTTCATTAATCAAATTAGCCAGGTCAGCACCGGAAAATCCAGGTGTCCCCCTGGCGATATATTTCAACTCGACGTCTTCACCGGCCGGCACCTTTGACATATGCACTTTTAATATCTGTTCACGCCCACGAACATCGGGTAACGCAACTGTCACCTGACGATCAAATCGACCCGGTCTTAGTAACGCCTGATCCAGTACATCAGGTCTGTTGGTTGCAGCGATGACTATGACACCATCATTACCCTCAAATCCGTCCATTTCCACAAGTAACTGGTTAAGGGTTTGTTCACGCTCATCATGCCCCCCTCCAACTCCGGCTCCACGCTGCCTTCCCACTGCATCAATTTCATCAATAAAAATGATGCAAGGCGCATGTTTTTTCGCTTCATCGAACATACTACGAACTCTGGAGGCTCCAACGCCAACAAACATTTCGACAAAATCAGAACCGGAAATAGTGAAAAAGGGCACCTTGGCTTCACCCGCTATCGCTCTCGCGAGCAAGGTCTTACCCGTACCCGGAGAGCCAACCATAAGAACCCCTCTGGGTATTTTTCCGCCTACATTTTGGAATTTCTTGGGATCACGCAAAAAATCGACTATTTCGACAACATCTTCTTTTGCCTCTTCAACTCCGGCAACATCAGCAAATGTTACCTTTATCTGATCTTCCTGTAGCAATTTGGCTTTATTTTCTCCTAGTTTCATTCCACCGAAGCCACCTCCACCTCCCTGGTTACGTCGCATAAAATAAATCCAGAAGCCAATCAACAGCATCATGGGAAACCAGGAAATAAATATCTCCATCAAGAATGAACGCTTTTGCGGAGGCGTAGTAATAATTTCCACACCGTTGGCCAACAAATCGTCAACCAGGCGATCATCTCCAGGATTATAGGTATTAAATCGGAGTCCGGCTGGCGTCAATACTTTAACTTGCGAATCATTGATCTCTACCTTCGAAACCTGACCCGCTTTAACCATATCGATAAATTCAGAATAAGAACGCGTGTCATCGACTTGCTGACCCGATCTGAAATTATTCATAAATACAACGACTGTCACGCCTAAAATTATCCAGACAATAATTTTTTTAAACACCTCATTTTTATTATCCGGGGTTTTGTTATCTTTCATATCTACTCCTAAAATAAACCTGTTTTTGGTCTGCTCAAACTCTATAATCTAAAGGTAATTCCAGCATTCAATCAATCTTATGTCCTTAATTTAATCGATCAAATATTTTAAATAACCCTCACTTCATGTACAGGCTTTAAACATTTCAATTTAGCTATCAAAATTTAGATTCACATGTCGACTAATAATTCACTAATTTTGCCATCCGCCCAGATACAAACCAATTGTGTGGCAACTTTCATGCAATGTTGCCTAACACGATAAATAAAGTAGCCATCATTGGCTGTGGCTGGCTGGGATTCCCGCTAGCTCAAACGTTGCTCCATTCGGGGCACCAGATTATTGCCACGCGTTCATCAAAAACCAATGCCAGACAATCGACAATCGCGGGCATTCCGACCATTGATCTATCGCTGCAACCTAGCATGGATTGTGACTCATTCAACCTTCTGCATTCAGCAGACATTGCGATCATTCTACTCCCACCCCGTACACAAATGAACATCGGTGGCCCTTATATCAAAAAAATTTGCAATTTATCCAATACACTCAAGGCGGGAGGGTTAAACAAAATAATATTTGTTAGTTCCACTTCTGTTTACCCGCTACAAAACCGCTTTGTTGACGAAACAGAATCCATTGCACCGCGAACACTTACAGGACAAGCTCTTTTCGAGGCTGAATATGCCCTTCTGCAGGACAAAGATCTGTATTGTACCATTATTCGCTTTGCCGGACTCTGTGGCCCTGATAGAGAACCGGGAAAACTGTTGGCCGGACGCCATAATGTACGCGGTGGTGAAAATCCAGTGAATCTGATTCACCAGCAAGACGCCATCGACATTTTAATCACTCTGATCAATCACCAACCCTGGGGAGAAATTTTTAACGGCTGTGCACCGATGCATCCTAAAAAAACCGATCTATATCCGAAAGCAGCGAAAAATCTGGGCCTGGATCCTCCTACGTTCGACACAACAACAAGTCGATATAAACTAGTCAGTACAGAAAAAATCTGCCATCTATTGGGGTTTAACTATCGCCATCCTGACCCAATGTTGTGGTAATTTTTGATTGCTTGTAACGGCATCAGGGAAAGTCAACAGATAAAACTTCTGTCACCGACCGCTATTCTCGATTAGGCTGTTACGGAACACCGGGTTTTAGCAAAGTCTCAATCGAGCCACGTATCATGGGTAATTGTTCTTTTGCTGCCTTGCGGCCCGCATCAACCATTTCGTCAAAACCATCAAAATCGTAACCCGCATAGAGGCGGGTGTCCGGAGAAATTAAAAGATCAGCGCTTTCCGCTTCGTTCACACCGAAATTCCAGGCTTGCAACTCCCAGGAAAAGCCAATTATGAAGCGCAGTCCTAAAAAACTCGAACAACGATCTTTCAACCATTTCAAGGTCGCGCTCCCATCCTGTCTCCTTGACTCTGGAGAAGGAATCACATTAACAGCAATACTAAACCCGCAGCGTCGCTCGCCAAGCACATCAAGAGGAATACGGTTGACCAACGCTCCATCCGACAGCAAACGCCCATCCTTCTCTATGAGTGGAAACAGACCCGGAATAGCCGATGTTGCCAATGCTGCTTCTACAGCTCGCCCTCGGTTAATCACCAAACGTTCACCATGAACCAAATCGGCCGCAACGACAGCACAGGGACGTTTCAATTCACTGAATAAAATTTCACCAAAAACTTTGTCCGCAGTATGGTGAATTTTTTTCCCGGCATACAGGGACCCTCTGGGCACAAACGACAAGTCGCGAACTTTTCGGTTACTTCCCAGAGCTTCTCGTATTACCCGAATCGAATGTTCCGCGCTACCCGTCATCGCATAGACCAGGGCAACAATACCACCCATACTTGTGCCGGAGACATAATCGATAGGGATATTGGCCTTTTCCAATACTTCTAACACTCCAAGATGTGCAAAACCTCTTGCCGCACCCGCTGAAAAACACAGCCCAATTTCTCGTTGAGTCACCCAGCGAGCGACCCAGTCTATTGTCGAATCAACCCGCTGTTCATCCTCAGCTAATACTGGGAACAATGTGCTCGCCGGGATACGAAAACCCCATGGGGCGGAATCTGATCCTTTTGCACTTGGGTCTCGATCCGAAATTGATACCGTCGTATATGCAGCGACTTGCCCCACTCTTTGCTCTAACTCCAAAAATTCGCCATCGTTGTTATGAGTGACCACTGCAACCACAGTATCCCCCCGTTCCAGACTTGAAATTGTTCCCATAAAATCAGTCATACTCATTGACAGAAACAATACCTGATCGATACTAGCAATTGTTCTCCAATTTTTCACCAGGGCATTCAGCCAGTTCGCCGAAGCACTGAGCCTGAATTCCGATCCATTTTCAGTGGATGGGTAAAAACATAACGATTCGTCAGAGGGAGGAAATATTTCGTCATTCTCTTCTGGTTGCTGGCCCGAACGCCGCATCTCACATTGATCGCTGCCTTCTACGATTTCAATACTCCTGGAACCAGGATTGTAATGGCAAATAGAGCTAAACAACTGATTTTGTAGCGATAGCAAACCATCAAAAACCTGCGTATAGACAAAAAAACAACAACTGGGACGGGATGCTCCCCCCAGAGTATCCGATCGATGACGCAAGCGATTAACAAGCATTTCGACTAAACTGCGATAGAATTCGGGCTCACTGTCGAGTAATTGGGTAAATGTCTGTTTAGGAAAACAATAAAGCTCGGAATCTTTCACGGTTTGCACAGTTGCGGAAACAGGCAAATCCGCAAGCAGAGACATTTCTCCGAATACCTGACCGGCCCCCATATAAATATTTGATTTGCGTTGTCCGGCGGCAAGACTGATGCTTACTCCCCCAGTTGCGATTGCGTAAAAATAACGCCCGGCATCACCTTTACGACAAACCACTGAAAAAGCGGGAAATGAACGGATTTCCATGACCTGTTCCAGTCTTTCGAGTAATTCTCCAGATAACCCGGCAAAAAATTCAATATCAGCCAGCTCAAGTTTGTCCATAAGTAATATTTACAAAAGGTGCATTGTCAGGAAACGCTTCGTTACCGCAGAGAGGTCTCGTCGTTGGTTTTGGTCTCAGCCACAAGATTATTTACTTTACCGAACAACAACTTGGAAATATCGTCCGCACAAACCGGCTTGCTGAACAAATATCCCTGGTAATAATCACACCCATAAGATTGCAAAAAACGCAATTGCTCAGGCGTTTCAACACCTTCGGCTATGGTCTTCAATCTGAGGTTCTTTGCCAGTGCAATTATCGCCGAACACAACGCGCCATCTTCGGAGTTGATATCACACTGATCAACAAAACTGCGATCAATTTTTAATAGATCAATGGGAAAACTTTTTAAATAGCTGAGTGACGAATATCCTGTGCCAAAATCATCGACGGATAATTTAACTCCAAACTCTTTGAGTTCATCCATTACTTTTACGCACTGTTCTGTATCTTCTGCCAGGACAGTCTCGGTAATTTCCAATTCCAGATATTCTGCGGCCAACCCTGTTTCATTCAATATTGCGGATACATAAACTGAAAAATTTTTCTGTAAGAAATGTCGTCCTGAAAGATTCACTGCAATCCGCATCGGTGGGCAGCCAAGACTCTGCCAGAGCCTGTTTTGCTGGCACGCCTGTTTTAATACCCACTCACCAAGATCCACAATCATACCTGTATTTTCCATTATCGGTATAAACTCAATAGGCGCCACTCTACCGCGCTCAGGGTGAAGCCATCTCACCAAGGCTTCTACACCACATATCAATCCTGTATTAACATCAATCTGAGGCTGATATTCCAGAAAAAACTCTTCATTGGAGAGAGCCCTGCGAAGATCGTTTTTGTAATTAAATCGTTCATTGGCTTTTTTCTCCATATCCAGAGTAAAGAACTGAAAATTATTTCGACCGTTTTTCTTGGCTCGGAACATCGCCAGATCACCGCAACGAACCAAATCTCCAGCAGTAGACCCACAGGCTGGATACTGGGCAATTCCGATACTGACAGAAACACTAACCTCATTTCCGGCCAGAGTTAAGGGTGTTTTTACTGCTGTCAACAAAGCCGTTGCTTTTGACTCCAGTACATCGGTATTGGCAGAACCAATCAAGGCCAGTATAAACTCATCCCCACCCCAGCGTGCAAGCAGGTCTTCTTCTCTAATTTGTTCACGTAAACGGTCTGACACGATCTTCAGCAAATAATCCCCCGCTGCATGGCCCAGAGTATCGTTGATGACCTTAAACCCGTCCAAATCCAGGAACATCAATCCAATCTCTCCGCCCGGCTCTTGCATATGTTTCAGAAAATATTGCAGCTTTTCCAAAAAATAACCACGATTACTCAACCCGGTCAAATGGTCATTACGAGCCAGATGTTGCAACCGATTCTGAATCCTTCGTTGTTGTGTAATATCCCGCAGATGCAAAGTATATTCAGACACCGCTTTCCTCTTGGTATCCGTAATCGCTAATTCAGCAGGAAATTCTGTATCATGGATTCTAATCAGGGTTGCACTTACGCGTCGATCCAAAACCCATTTGTCGCCTCCGGTAAAGCCCAAGGCCAGCATCTGTTCAAATTCTTCTCGGCGCTCTTTCTGCAATATTACATTCGATACTTTTAAGCCAATAATACTGCTTCTGGAATAACCAAAGGTCTTTTCTGCTGCGGCGTTAAATTCAATAATATCCCCTTGGTAATTAATGGTGATTATCGCATCCAGCGCGGCTTCCATAATTGCGCTCTTGCGTGCCTCACTCTGAAATAACGCATCCAAAGCATTCTGGCGTCCACGAATCTCCTGATTGACCCGATTAAGTACATTATTGTACTGCCGGGCGATCTGCCCGACTTCACCGGTCGATTCTTCATTGACCTTTTTGGTGAAATCTCCTTTTGCAGTCTGCTCCTCCATTTCAACAAGCAAATCCAGTATTTCCGTAGTTTCTCCATGTTCTGAAATATTCAAACCCTGAATTTCTCCAGCAACATTAATACGCAATGGATAATAATTATTAATAATGCGAAGTAGAACAAGGCTAAGACCGAAGGCATAAATAGAAACACATACAACACCTGTCGACTGAACCTGGAATTGCTGCCACCGACCTACGCCCTCTGCCAAATATTGATGTTCAGCAAACAAAGCAACCGCCAGAGTACCCCATATTCCAGCAAATAGATGAGCAGGAATCGCACCCACGGCATCGTCAATCTCCATGCGTTCTAAAATGCGTATACCGAAAACCGCAATTCCACCTGCCACCGCACCGATAATAGCAGCCGAAGACGGTACAACTATATGACACGACGCAGTAATGCTGACCAGGCCAGCAATGATTCCATTCATCGCCGTCAATGCATCGAGCTGCCCTTTTACCCAGTTCGAAACCAGCATACAAAACAATCCGCCAAACATAGCCGATATGCAGGTATTTATTAATATCCCAGGTACGTGTTCGTTAAGTTCAAAGGTACTCCCTCCATTAAATCCGAACCATCCGAACCAAAGTAATAAGGTGCCCAGTGCTGCGATCGGAATATTGTTTCCTCTGATAACACAACCGCCCTTTCCAAAGCGCCCGATACGTGGCCCTACGACTATAGCAGCAGCCAGTGCGATCCAGCCTCCTACAGAATGAACCACAGTGGATCCTGCAAAATCAATAAAGCCTAAATTTGCCAACCACCCCAGAGTTTCTCCACCACCTGCACCGCCCCAGATCCAATGGCCAGCCACCGGGTAGACAAAGCCGGAGACAATCACCGCGATCATCAAGTATGCCCAGAATCTCATGCGTTCGGCAACCACTCCGGAAACAATGGTAGTCGTGGTACTGCAAAACATGACCTGAAAGATAAAAAAGGAAGCCAGCCAGGGGGATCCAATGTCGTCAAAAAAAAACTTGGATGTGCCTACAATGCCCTGATAGCTTTCGCCATACATTATCCCGTAGCCAATCGTCCAGAAGACTGCTCCGGATAAACAAATATCCATTGTCTTCTTGATGGCAACATTTATGCTGTTTTTTGAGCGCACCAAGCCACTCTCCAAACAAATAAATCCTGCTTGCATAACAAATACCAAAGCCGCGCAAATCAGAATCCATCCCACACCATGTAGCTCATTCATCGTTATTTCCAGTAAATTATCCGAAATATTTCAGCGATTTTAGTTCGTATTGTAAATTTGGAAGATTTTTGGTTCGAACTCATTCGCTGAAGTTGAAAACTATCATTTAGAAATGCTGGACAGTTAACGATAAAACCCGACTGTATTGAATTAATAACAAAAAGCATTAACCTACTCATACGTGGACATGGGCGGACAGATACAAACCAGATTTCTATCCCCTGACACATTATCGATGCGCCCAACAGGCGGCCAGTATTTATCTTGATGAGAATCGTCCAACGGAAAAAATGCGGTTTCTTTGTCATATGGATAATCCCATTGATCACCGACTAATAATCGATGTGAATGCGGGGCGTTGGATAATAAATTATTGTCTTTAGTATAACGGCCCTGCTCAACTTCAGAAATTTCTTTACGAATAGCAATCATGGCCTCACAAAAGCGATCCAGCTCTCGTTTATTCTCACTTTCCGTGGGTTCTATCATCAACGTGTCGGCGACCGGGAACGACATTGTCGGCGCATGGAAACCATAGTCTATCAACCTCTTGGCAATATCATCCACAGAAATATCACAGCTACTTTTTATTGTCCGCAGATCGATAATACATTCGTGGGCAACCATGCCATTTTTCCCGGTATAAAGTATTGGGTAGTGGGGTGCCAAACGATGCGCAATATAATTTGCATTAAGTATTGCCACCAAAGTAGCACGCTTCAATCCTGTATTTCGCATCATTGCTATGTACGCCCACGAAATAGTCAATATGCTCGCCGAGCCCCAGGGCGCAGCCGAGACTGTTCCTATTGTGCCCGCTTTTCCTGCCGCTGGATTCACCCCCTGTATGACTGGGTGATCAGGTAGATAGGGTGCCAAATGCATTTTTACCCCAATTGGCCCCATTCCGGGCCCACCACCACCGTGGGGAATACTAAATGTTTTGTGTAAATTAATGTGCGCAACATCTGCACCGATATGACCCGGACGGCACAAACCCACCAGTGCATTGAAATTTGCACCATCGAGATAAACCTGCCCACCGTACTGATGAATAATCTCACAAATCTGTCGAATTGCGGCCTCAAAAACTCCATGTGTCGATGGGTAAGTAATCATCAGTGCTGCCAACTGATCCGCATGTTCAACCGCCTTACTTTGCAAATCTTCAACGCTGACATTACCATTCTCATCGCAAGCAACCACCACAACACGCAACCCAGCCAGAGTCGCACTGGCTGGATTAGTACCGTGAGCCGAAGCCGGTATAAGACAGACATTACGATTCTTGTCTCCATTTTGCTGGTGATACTTCTTGATCACCATTAATCCCGCATATTCTCCCTGAGATCCGGCATTCGGTTGCAGGGAAAACGCGTCGAAACCGGTCAAATCACAAAGCATGTCTTCAAATTCATCAAACAACTGTTGGTAGCCTTGAGCCTGATCCAGCGGTACAAATGGATGCATAGCGCTAAATTCTCGATAAGACAGTGCCTGCATCTCCGTGGCTGCGTTCAATTTCATGGTACAGGAACCTAAAGGAATCATAGAACGATCCAAGGCGATATCTTTTCTTGCCAATAGCCGCATATAACGCATCATTTCGGTCTCGCAATGATAGTCATGAAATACCTGATGCGACAATATATCGCTGCTTCGACGCAACGATTCAGGAATGCTCTCGATTAAATCGCGATCAATTTGTTTGATATCCAAAGATTCAGAAGCTGAGGTCGCAAACGCTTGCCATAATGCACGAATTTCTGTTCTGGTAATCGTTTCATCAAAGGCAAGCCCTAAGTTGTTTGCATCAATCACACGTAGATTGATATTCGCTTCACGAGCGTGAGCCGCGACCCGTCTGGCCTGGCCGGGTACACGAACGCTTACTGTATCAAAAAAGATTCGGGTAACCACTTCGTGGCCCAATATCCTCAGGCCAGCAACAAATATTTCCGTATAACGATGAACTCTGCTCGCAATTAGGCGTAGTCCGTCCGGACCATGATATATCGCGTAAAACCCTGAGATAATTGCCAGCAAGACCTGCGAAGTACAAATGTTGCTGGTCGCCTTTTCGCGGCGAATATGTTGTTCCCGTGTCTGCAAGGCCATGCGCAATGCCGATTGCCCCAGTTGGTCATTAGAAACACCAATGATTCTTCCCGGTATCTGACGTTTGTATGCTTCCCGAGTCGCAAAAAATGCAGCGTGCGGCCCACCGTAACCCATCGGAACTCCGAATCGCTGAGCACTACCGACAACGATATCAGCACCCATTTCGCCAGGTGGTTTAAGTAAAACCAGTGCCAGCAGATCCGTCGCTACAGTCATCAACCCAGATTGTGCATGTAGATGCTCAGCTATCGGAGTCAAGTCCCTAACTTCCCCACTGGACGCTGGATACTGAATCAATGCTCCAAAAACATCAATATTATTCAATTCTTTGGTCGGATCTCCGACAACAATTTCAAATCCTAAACCGAGCGCACGCGTCTGCATGACGGCCAATGTCTGTGGATGGCAATCGTCATCCACAAAATACTGACTCGATTGTTTTTTGACCAATCGCCTTGACATTGCCATCGCTTCAGCTGCCGCAGTCGCTTCATCAAGCAAAGACGCGTTCGCCAATTCCATGGAAGTAAGATCCACAACCATTTGCTGAAAATTTAGCAACGCTTCTAAACGGCCCTGACTGACTTCCGCCTGATAAGGTGTATACGCAGTGTACCAACCGGGATTTTCCATCACATTACGTTTGATCACAGCGGGCATAACTGTACCGTAGTAACCCATTCCAATCATCGACACTAATACTCGATTGCGAGTACGCATTTTACGCATATAACTGGCAACCGCACGTTCACTAAAATTATGTTCCAATGACAATGGCGTATGTGAAACGATATCTTCAGGTACAGCTTTGCCGATAATATCCTCCAGTGAATCAAGATTCAAAATCTCAAGCATAGACTGGATCTGCTGTCGATTTGATCCTATATGCCTGCGAATAAAATCTCCCGGCAACTCCAGTTCGTCCAGACTGAAACGACTCGAATTCATATCAATCTCCCTGAATGGAAAAATAGCGGTGTGGCACAAAAGGCAATTTTGTCACTTCCAAAAAACGTGGTTGATTCCTTTGCAAGGCTTGCAGCTGTGTCCCAACCGCCGAATATGCAGATTCTATATAAGCCATAGCTATAGGTCGTCCCAGCGACGGAGAAAAACCCCCACTGGTCACCATTCCAACGACCTGCCCCTGTGAATTTGTCAATTCCGCACCCTTACGAACCGGGGCACGTTCCTGCGGCAACAAACCGACTCTTCTACGCTTTGGACCGTTGCGTAGTTGCTGCAAAATTAACTCCGCGCCGCTAAAATTCGTACTTTGATATTCAAGACGACGCGACGAAATGACCCAATCCAGGTTCGCTTCAATTGGGGTGGTTTCTTCGTCTATATCTTGTCCGTACAAACACAAACCCGCCTCAAGACGCAACGAATCTCTGGCACCCAGACCGATGGGAGCCACTTCGGATTGATCGAGTAATAACCGGGCCAGATTTTCTGCCTTATCATTCGCAACGGACAATTCGAAACCATCATCGCCCGTGTATCCACAACGACTTACCCAACATTCGATTCCATCAATATCCATGACCCTCCCATTCAAAAATGGCAACTCCTGGATACCAGACACTAACCTGGCCATTACCGCTGCTGCTTTGGGACCCTGTAAAGACAATAGCGCAGTATCTTCCATCAGTTCGATTTTGCAGGCACTACTCAGATTGTCGCAAAGATAAGCCAGATCATGTTCCTTGCGAGCAGCATTCACCACCAAAACAAGATAATCGCCCGCGTTGGTTATCATCACATCGTCAAATATCCCGCCATCAGGAGTTGTCAACACTGTGTACCTTTGCTTCCACAGTGCAAGACCCTGGATCGCTGAGGGAACCAGAGCTTCCAATTCCAAAGCGACGTTAGCACCGGAAAGTCGAATCTGCCCCATATGCGAAATATCGAACAACCCTGCGCTATTACGCGTGTGTTTATGTTCTTTAATAATTCCATCAGAATACTGAACCGGCATTTCGTAGCCAGCGAATGGAACCATTTTGGCCCCCAGTTCTTTATGTAGCTTATTCAAAGGTGTGTACTTAAGCGTCATTTCATTTAAATGTAGCAGGACTGGATAAATTTTATCAGATTGTAATCAACCAGGGTGTTCAAGTTTAGAGAGATTCACGCAGCAATTCTAAGTTAGGGCTTACGGGCGTACTGCTGTAGGTAGTGGTTGAGGCACGAGACCCAACAAAACCGCTTCGATATAGACTTAAACGTTGGGTTTCGCTACCACTCCATCCAACCCTCGGAAGGTTAATTTTCCGCAAGTATTATAGCTGCCCCTCACGCATAATTATTGGGATTAATTCGCTAATGCTCTACAATTCCCAATCCAGAATAATTGAAGTCTGTTTTTATGGATCATCCTCCACAATCATCCTCTCTTGAACTATCAAACGATGAAATCACTTCATTTGTCAAACAGGCGACACAAAGAATCGTCGCGCATTTTGAATCCCTTGCCGATCAAGCTGTCTGGGATCTGGATCAACTCGATCCATTTGTTGAGAAATTAAAGGAATCCTTACCGTTACAGGGTGAATCCTACACTGAAATACTCGATAAGCTATTCGATCAAATAATAAGCAAGGGGTTCAACAGCGCCAGCCCGGGTTATCTTGCCTACGTACCTAGTGGTGGTCTGGTTCATGCTGCAATCGCCGACCTGATCAGTAACTCGGTTAACCGCTATGTCGGCGTCTGGACAGCCGCTCCAGGCCTGGTTCAAATCGAATCCAACGTGATTCGGTGGTTTTGCGACATTATTGGTTATGCAGAAGGCTCTGGTGGTTTTCTTACCTCCGGTGGATCTCTGGCTAATTTTTCTGCTGTATTTACAGCACGTCGCGAGCGACTCCCGGATAATTTTCTTGATGGCATCTTATATACTTCAGATCAGGCGCATCATTCCGTACTCAAAGCCGCTATTCTCTGCGGGTTCCCATCGAACAATGTTCGTGTCATTCCATCCGACAATAACTTTCGCCTGTGTACGCATAAATTGCAACAACAGATACAAAGCGACCATCAAAAAGGACTAAGACCATTTATGCTCATAGCCAGTGCGGGAACAACAAACACCGGCGTTATAGATCCACTCGTTGCCCTTGCAGATATCGCGAATCAGGAGAATTTATGGTTTCATGTAGATGCAGCCTATGGTGGTTTTTTCATGCTGACAGAACGAGGACGTAAACAGATGAAAGGCATCAACAGAGCCGATTCCGTGACACTCGATCCGCACAAAGGGCTGTTCCTACCTTATGGAACCGGTTGTTTATTAGTCAGTAACGCCAATACATTAAAACGTGCTCACGCCAGTGATGCAGACTATTTACCCATTATGCAGGACCACCCCGAGCGCACTGATTTCTGCCAGATTTCTCCCGAGCTTTCACGCGACTTTCGCGGATTGCGAGTATGGCTTCCAATCAAGATGCATGGCATCAATGAATTTCGAAAAACACTGGACGAAAAACTTGATCTGGCTCGGTGGATTACCCGCAAGCTCAATGACATCGAGTCCATTCAAATAATCGCTGCACCTGAACTGTCCATTGTCGCATTCAAAATCTACAACCCCGGACTTGAAACAGCAATTCTAAACGCACAAACAAAAAAACTGCTGGAGGTCATAAACTCCCGACGCCGAGTTCTGCTCACAGGTACCTTACTAAATGACGAATTTGTTATACGTATCTGTGTATTGTGTTTCAGAACACATCAACAGCAAATACAAACCTGCCTGGAGGATATTGTTTGGGCTTGTGAGCAATTGTAAATATAAGCTGCCTATCCTTAGCATTTTTGTATCTACTCACCCATTTTTGTGGTCACAATACAAACCATTGATTGTTCGGGACGCGTAAATTATTCGTTCGCGAATAGTCCGTTTCTCTAAAAGTAAAGCAAGCTAGCTCTATCGAAAAACCAGTATCCACCTATCAGTACTAATCCAACATTAAGAATCGCTATGCCTGGCGAGTTAAACCAGAACTTCTGTCGCAACAAAATAAGTAAGGGGAAAGCCAATAATATTACAATAACTTGACCCGTTTCGACGCCTAAATTGAAGTTTAGTAACATCCAGGGTAACTGATCCCTTGATAAAGAAATATCTTGTAAAGCACCCGCAAATCCAAAACCATGGATTAAGCCAAACACAAAGGTGAGAATCCAGCGCTTATCAAAATTACTAACAAAACAGTTTTCTATTCCGACATAAACAATGGATAGCGCAATCAATGATTCAACGATCCCTGCATTGGGCACCCAAACGCCTAATACACTGAGTCCTAAAGTAATACTATGGGCAAGTGTAAAAGCCGTTACAGAAAAAAATACTTGTCGGAAACTGACCGTTATGAGTATCAAACCAAATAAAAATAATAAATGATCATATCCGCTAAGGATGTGTTCAAAGCCGAATACAAAAAACGAACCGGTAGTACCACTATCCTGAATTTCATTGCTATTAGATATTATTCGAAAGATCGATTTTCCCGGATAAACAACATTATGGGTACTTGCCTTATTGCCCGCTGTAGCAGTAATGATGTGCCGATGACCGCGCGCGAGCCTGGCAAGGAAACCTACTTCAACAGACACTTGGTTTGCGGCCTTGGGACAAAGAAACTCTGCATTTAAGCGAATACCATCGGCTTCGACCAAGATGACTTCATTTAGCTTTCCTGTACACAACCCTGTATCTGTATTCACACCCAGGGCATTGATAATGCTCTCTTGTAAAATTTCGTATTTTGTACCAAGCTCAGTTTCGGTGAGGATACCCTCTGCGTTTGCATCCAAATTGATTAAACTATGAAGTTCCTGCCGAGCAAAATATAACTCGGTTTCTACTCGTGCCTGCTCGCTAGAGTTTAATAACCGATATTTTCCCTGTGATACACCTACCGTATGTGCGCTGGCGGTAGAATTGAATAATAAACACCCTGTAAATGCGTTGAAAAACACGAATAAAGCAAGCGCGTGTTCGCTACGAAAATTAGGCATTCGCAGGGTCTCCATATTCTTGTAATAAGTGAGCCGCTTCTTTGCTGCTGGTGTAATCAAAAAGTGGTTGTAAGGAAAGTGCGTTGCGTACTAGCGCACTACCCCCTTTGATATCGCCGGCTGCGATTTTTATCGCTCCCGCATGAAAGAGCAATTTTGCATCCTTGGTTCCCCATTTTAATGCTTTTTCAATGGCGATTTGAGCTTCTTCAAATCGACCCAGACGATAAAGCACCCAGGCATAGGCATCCTCAATATAAATACCACCACGGGACCGTCTTTCATTTTCTATTAATTCAAGCGCTAATGAATTATCACGGTTCTTGGTTGAAAGAAAGCGAGCCAATAATAATGGATCGCTTGTACGAGCTAACGCAATGACTCTGGCCCGGTTTTTGTCAGCAGCCACTTGATCCCCCGCCATTTCGCTGGCATCCGCAAGCAACCAAACAGCTTCAGAACTGATCTTGGTAGCCTTGATTTTTTCTAATATATTAATTGCACTCAGCGGGTTATCACGGGCCATTTCTATACGAGCCAACCCTATTAGTGCTAATGGAAAATCGGGCAACCACTTTAATGATTCGTTATATAGAGCTTCCGCCCCCACCAGGTCATTGCGGTGCCAGGAAATTTCAGCGCCTTGGACAAAGGTCCACGCAGCAGCGTGTGGGTTTCTCAAATCTCGGCGCTGCAGTGCGGCCAGCAGGGCATCATTTGCCCCTTTTATATCACCACGCAACCAGCGTAGGTATGAGAAACGAGTAAAGAATGCCATACCAGCCTGCAGGTCTTGCAACTTCTCTACTGATTGTTGAGCTTTTTCAATATTGCCCAGCTCCAATTGTGCGTCGCTCAGTGACGCCCAACCGATCCGACTATCTGGAGCTGTTGTGACAATCGTACTGGCCAATTTACTGGCCACGGTAAATTCATGGTTGTTCAGTAATACCTGAACCTGTAATTCTTGTGCCGGTAAATAGTTAATGTCTAATTTAAGTGCGTAGTCCACACATGCTTGCGCATGCAGATAGAAACCGGGGTCATTGGATATTTTCGATTTTTTAACCCAAGCATTACCCAAGTCCACCCAAGTCTGAAGCTTGTCAGGAAAATCGAGCAATTTTTTTATTTGTCGTTTTATCCGTTTATCGACCTCACTATCCCCCTCCGAAGATACAAGACATAAACCAGAGACTCGCTCTGAATATATTGTTGTTTGGGAATGGGTATCCACTCCCTCGTTTGACCCTGTACAGCCCGAAAATATCAAACCAGCCAAAATTACTGGAATATAAATTGCGTGTTGATATTGCATGTTAACCCCATGGTGATTTTTGTTTTATTTTCTAATGTTGTTAAAACCAGCCACTCTTAATCTATCAAGTGGCTGGCCTTTTCGGTTTGTTAAGCCCTTATTTCAAAACTCAATTCTTATACATGTTTTGAGAAACAGGCTATTGTTGATTTTTCTATTGCGGATCTCCATAGCGCAGTGGGGTGGTTTCTCCGTTGCCATTATTTACGCCATCATGAGGCAAGGGTAAAAACGGAAAGTCTGTTAGGTAGGCTTTATCGTTGTATTGAACACCATCACTGATTGGAATTGCTCCACCACTGGCGATCTGTGTCAACAATACATCACTCACATCCACATGCTCCATATCAGGTGTTGCGCCGCCATCAATACGTCGGCCATTAGGAAACTGCGAATCGATAGCGACATCCAGACGTAACACATCACCCACGAATCCCGACTTTAACGGTACATTATGCGCCCCGGGATACGGGAAATTGTTGAGGCTGATAGTATCCAGGATATCCGTGCGAGGACCTTTTAGCAGATCAATAGTTGCTTGATCGACACCTAATGCAGCATAAGTACCCAACAGTTCCAGATCTCTTACAATCACAGGATATAGAAAGTAAGCACCAAAATTTCGAAAATCATGGAGAGGACTGGTACGTAAGTATTTGTTCTGATCCTGCGTGCCAATCAAGCCTGCATTAACCAAAGGCAAACCTTGGCGACCTACTTGAACCCATCTGCCAAACGAACGTGGCCCGTTTCTGGTAAGTTTTGTGAATCTACGTCGTTTGGATGTGTGATGCACTGCTAATAGCGTATCATCGCCCGCTTCGCCTTGATGTGGCACACCTTGAGGAAAAACATCCTCGATCGGAATTTCAAGTGCCATTGCCATAACGTTGGAACCTGCAAAAATATCTTCCGCCACGCCCTGCGGGCGCAAGTTCAGAACATCAAATATGCCCGCTTCATCGAGGTAAAATCCGTCATCCCGTTGGCCCACCCAAGATCGGCCACCATTTTTAAGGTCACTAATGAAAGTCGCAACAAACTCGTCGTCATACAATCCAACTGTACTGGAATCAACATCGGTTGGATCGAATATACCCAACCCATAAGCGATTCGATCTGTACGTGGCCCGATATTGGCCGGTGTTACAGGTAAGCGTCTGCCTATAACGGTCCTGGTTTTTGCCACTTTATCAAATTTCGTGACAGAGTATGTTTGAGCGCCACCTGAAAGCTGAATGAGCAGCTCCGCTCCACCACCAACCGGAGTATTGCCATCAATGGTTTTTAAAGGCACGCGTGTGGGCGGTGTTGATTTGAACTTAATTTGATAGATGATTTCAGATCTCAAATTGGAAGTTCCTTTTGAAAGACGGAATTGATACAACACATCATCGCAAAAACGAGTCTGCTGGTTTCCTTGGCCTGGCTGGTGCAGTGGCACCATACTGGCAATGAGGTACAGTTTATCCCGCACTCCAGGATTAACCCATGCGTAAAGGTCGGTATTATCGATGCAGGGATCGTTCATTGTGTTAATCGCCTCGCGGTGACTGGATGCGTTTGCGTTCGTCGCTAACGCCATACTCCCCATAATTGCGCAAAACGCCAAGGCCAGATGTTTCTTTTTATAAGACTTTATAAGTTTCGTTTCTAACATAATTTATCTCCTAAATCTGAGATTTGAGCACATTTTATATACCCTTGGAGCTGATCTCGATTAACATCGAAGTCAACGGTACGACACCGATCCACTATCTATAAAATCGAAGTTGCAGGAGCCTTTGACGAGACTCTTAAGGTATATACGCACACGCGAAAGATTTAGATTCGAAAAAAACAAGTTATTTGGAAAATTGCAGGAATAAAACCTGAATGAAGGAGTAACCAAGCGACAGAAATACTAAATCCATGCACTTATGAGCAAGGCTGCTCAACAATTATTTCCCATTGTTGAGCAGCCTTGCAATGATTTTGAAAAAGTTTCGGAAATAAGGTAATCAGAACCAACACTGCGTATTTTAGGAAAACTCCTTATAAACAGTAAGCGAGATAAATTAAACGAAATCCGGTAGATTAAAACTTTCTGTTGAAATCATGTGAATATATCAAATATATATCTTTGATATAACAAATTAGACAGTATTGATCCCAAACAATATCAATACCAACCTCGCAGTCGCGAATAGATAGTATTTAGGCGATACCACTTTCCAAATAAACTAAAGCGCCCCCTTTCGAGGTCACTTTGCTATGTCGACTGCCACGACGGGCAAAATGGAAATCACCCGCACTTAGGTGCAGGTTTTCAAAAGATACATCGCCCTCCAAAACCAGGCAATATTCATCTTGCTCATGAATATGAGCCGGCAACTCGGCACCCGCCTGCACACGAAGGAGATAGGCCTCTATTCGCCTTTGGCTATCGGTGAATAATAATTTTTTGTCTATCTTGGGAGCAATCGTAATCCATTCGCCCTGATCTGCGCGAACGGTAACATGAGACGGAAACTCATTATCATCCAATTCTTCAACTCTAGCCATGATCCCGGAAAAAAGTTTATTTTTTCGATTGGGTGACAGGTTCTCTGGTCGCAAAGATTCACCTATTAACCCAACAACTTCCTGATCCAGAACTGGCTCTCTTGAATTATCGTCAGGATTTGTCATTAAATTCTCCTGAACAATTTGCATGTTCGCTAAGCTGCTTTTTCATTACTGCCACTGCACGGCGAATTTTAGTTTTTACTGTTCCAATTGGAGCATCGGTCAATCGCGCCAACTCGGAATGGGTGAACCCTTTAAAATAAGCCAGGGTCACCAGTTGCCGGGTGCTCTCATCCAACGATGACAATGCACTGTGGACAAGACTTTTATTTTGGATCTCGATCAATAAATCGGTCATCGTCGGACAGCTATCCGCAGGCAGAGTAATAGAATCGATAGGCTCTTCTCTCATCGACTGTCGTTGATATTTCCTGAGCGCATCCAGTGCCCGACTGCGACACAGAATCGATACCCAGGCCATAACTGAACCCCGACTTGGGCTGTATCTCTCGGCTTGTTGCCAAACCTGTAAATAAAGATCACTGATCACTTCATCCGCCATATTGTCCGATTGGGTTATCCGTTTCGCAAGCCTGTAAAATCGCTCTATTGTTAAATCATAAAACTGTTCAAATGCACATTTATCTTTGCGCGAGATCGCAGCAAGCAGGTCGCAAAGAAGCCGATTCTCCGAATCTTTGGAGTCTCCTGTTTCAGAAGGGTTCAGTGGCTCACTCATAGAACCAAGTATAACGAACAATGTTATGATTCAAAACTTGATAAATCTCGTTCACGGCACATCCCTGAAAACCCAAAAGCGAGTGAAATATGAATATAATACGTTACCGATTGCCAATCGGTTTGCATAGAATGCAAATATTAAAGATGGGCGGCTGGTTAATAGGTAATTAAAGTGAATTAAATTTAATTTATCTTGTTATCAGCAGAAGTGTTACTACGACACTGTCTGGCCCTAGTACTTACTCACCGATTACAGACAAGCGATTCTTACCTGCCCGTTTGGCAGCATACATCGCGTTATCCGCTTCTTTTATCAGCATTGAATAACTTTTCATTTCGACAGTCTCCATAGCCAAACCAAGGCTTATCGTCACATCGGTAGAAATATCTTCATAAATAACTGGCTCTATTGATACTGCATTACAAAGACGATTTGCAAATTGTTTTGAAGCAGCAAAATCACCGTGCGAACAAATAACCAAAAATTCTTCACCCCCCAAACGGCAAACGACATCGTTAGTACGTAGATTGTCTCTTAATCGTATGGCAACATTTTGCAATACAATGTCGCCGAATTCGTGTCCGTAACGATCGTTAATGTTTTTAAAATTATCAATATCCACCATGATGCAACTGATATGTCCGCCCGGTTTATTCCTTTCTCTCCATACCTGTTTCATTAGATTCATTGCAAAACGGCGATTAGGTAATTCAGTTAAAGGATCATTTAGTGCCATATGCTGTAATTTCTTATTGGTGACAGTCAGTTCTTCCGCGATACCACGAATCGTTTCTCTGTCATTCTCAATTTCTAATTGCTGCAGCATTAAACGTCGGCCACTTTTTACTCGAGCCTGCAATACCTTTGCTGAAAATGGTTTCACCAGATAATCATCAGCACCCGCATCAAATGCTTCTACAATTTCGTCATCTGTCTCACAAGAAGTCAGCATAAGAATATAACAATTCTTGATTGCGTCAATAGATCTGATCGCTTTACAGAGCTCAGGGCCATTCATTTTCGGCATACGCCAGTCACTAATCAATAGATGCGGTTTATAACAAATGGCAAGCTCAAATGCCTGCTCACCATTTTCCGCTACAAACACTTGGTCGTGATACGAACTGACAAGCTTTTCGACTCTTTTTAGCGTTAAAAGATCATCATCCGCAACCAGCACCCTCAGCCCAGTCTCGATTTTCTGTAATGGTTCCGAATCATGAAGATAAATCTCTCTATTGTTCCGATTGAAATGCTTATAGGTCATAGCACCCCCCTCAGGTACTTGAAACAGCTTCATCCATTCGGCACACTGCCCCTTTATACTGACAAAAACATCATCGTAATTATCCAGATCAACTCCCATACGACCGGCAAATCCGCTTAATTGCACCGCAGCAATTTCAGCATCGATTCGATCCATACAATTCTGCGCAGTTATTTTGGCCATTGCCAACAAATCGGGATAGGGCGTTGCTGACTGGATCTGATCGTTCGCAGCACTGTCCGGAATGTTGGTTTGGTAACCTGCAAAACCCCATTCCCTGAGCAACAGATTGGTTAATTCCTGATTGTCAATATCAAAATGTTCTTTTTCCTTTTCCAATAACTGCTCACGATCATTGGCTGACCCTATGATCTCACTATATTTTTCCGGATATATTGTTGCAAATGCCAATTGGCCAACTTCCGATAGCAAGCCGTGCACAAATAGTTCATCACTACAAACCTGATTATTACTTGCGGAAAAATGGCGGGCTGCTACAGCTGTTGACAAAGACAAAGCCCAAAAATACTCATAATCGAAATTTTTGCATTCTGCTTTAATATTCTTCCCTATCAGGCTCATACCCAGAATTACCCTGTATACCGTACGCAATCCCAAAAATATGGTTGCCTCGCGTATGGATTCTACCCGCCAAAGATGATCAGGTAGCGAGTTGTTGACATATTGGATTAATCGGGCCGATAACCCCGGATCCATTTCAAGCAGAGAAATATAGTCATCAATCGAACTGTTGCCCACCCGGTACAGTCCTAACATTTCAATCGCTATGTGCGATGAAGAAGGTAACTCCACACTGGAATGAATGCGTGCCAATATTTCTTCTGCAGGAATCATATTATCTATATTTCTAATGCATCGAGTAAATGATTGGTCTTCATTTCCAATTTTGAATACAATTCATGTACTCCATAAAGATCATTCGTTTTTGCTTTATTTTCCAACTCAAGTGCAATCTCTTTTATCTCCAGCGCAAAGAAATGTCCGACGCTTCCTTTATAGGCGTGTGCCGCTTCGAGAAGTGCATCTGCATCATTTTCATTGATCGCCTTAAGAATAGATCGCATTTGTTCCGGACAACGATTTTTGAAAATTTCGATCAGCTCCTCCAGGATCTGTTCGTCATTACCCAGTTGTTTTAAAACCATGAGCCGATCCCAGATGGGAGCTTTATCTTCCTTACCGAAGACAAACAACTCGTCAGATTTATTGGCAAGTTCATCTTCCTGACTGCAGACTAACAATTCGGCAGTCTTATCATGTGTTTTCACATTGAGCCATTTAATCAATACTTCTCCCAGTACCTTTTTGCTTATCGGTTTGCTCATGTATTCATCCATCCCTGCCTCAAGACATTCATCGCGAGCACCCTGCATTACATTCGCTGTCATAGCGATAATTGGCGTTCTCTCCTTATTGTGCTGCGACTCAAACTGCCTGATCGCCTTCGATGCGTCATATCCATTCATGATCGGCATGTGACAATCCATCAATATTAAATCGTAATTATTTTGTTTGATTAGCGTCACTGCATGTTCTCCATTTACCGCAACAGTTGACTCTACCCCAAAGGTATCCAGCATCGCACAGGCAACCATTCCATTTACCTGCTCATCGTCAACGACAAGCACATGCCCTAACATCTGTTGAATAATGGTTTCTTTGTTTATCTTACTAATTGCACGTTCTTTTCTGGAATATTGGCCGAGAATCTCGTACAACTGAGCTTGTCGAAAGGGTTTCAAAAGATGTGCCTTAATCCCCACCTGTCGAGCAATATCCAGAGAAATATCACCCGAACTGAGCATCACCATATACGGTGTGGTTATTGCCGGATCCTCATGTATCTGGCGGGCAAGCTGAAGACCATCTTTTCTGGGCATATGGTAATCCAGCAACACCAGGTCAAATAGACACTGACTGGATTCAGCGTCAACAATTTCACCCAGTGCCTCAATAGCAGACGAGCACGATATTACTTCGACCTCCAGGGGTTTTAAATATTGCTGCAAAATCACGCAATTTGTCTGATTATCATCAACAACAAGAATTTTTGCACCACGAAAATTATATTTGTCAGGATAACTAACAGGCGGCGCGGATCCACATTCCAATTCTAAATTGAACCAAAATTCGGTACCCACACCCTTCTCAGTGGTTACACCGATGGTTCCATCCATCAACTCAATCAACTGCTTGGTTACTGTCAATCCCAAACCACTTCCACCGTGTCTTCGCGTCGTCGATCCATCGGCTTGAGTAAACGATAGAAATATTGAATCGATCTTATTTTCGTCAATTCCAGGCCCGGTGTCTTTGATTGAAAATCTGAGCGCCACGTGTTCGTCATCACAAGATTCTTCCACAACCGACAAAACCACCTCTCCTGTTTCAGTGAATTTAAGCCCGTTACTGAGTAAATTGGACAGGATCTGACGCAACCGTGTTGGATCACCTTTCACCGACCCATGCAGTTCGTTCGGTACAAAACAAGCCAGATCAAGATTTTTGTCCGTTGCGGTTCTCGCAAACAATGTAGCGACATCCTCCATTAAGTACCTGAGATCAAATTCAATTTTCTCAAACTGGATTTTTCCTGCTTCGATTTTCGAATAATCCAGGATATCGTTAATGATGGTCATCAATGCATTGGCAGAATTCGATGCTGCAACCAGGAATTCTTTCTGTACGCTATCCAGTTTCCCGGCCTCTAATAGAGAAAGCATACCGATTACTCCATTCATAGGGGTACGTATTTCGTGGGACATATTAGCCAAAAACTGACCTTTTGCCTTTGCCGAAGCGACTGCTTCATCACGTTTCAGTTTCAGTTCCCAGGTTCTTTCTTCCACAAGACTTTCCAGCTGATTACGATGATCGTTTAATTCCTTGTCACGCTCCTGAATAACATTAAGCATGGTATTGAAATCATCAACCAAATATCCGATTTCATCGTTGCTCCGCTTTGGAACTCTTAGCGTATAATCACCACTTTGTGAAATATCCCGTGCAACGTTTGCCAACCACGATACTGGCTGCAAAATAATTTTTTGTAGTTTACGCGACACTCCATAAACAATACCCATTACCAGAATGAGTGTCAGAACCAGGACGATCGCGCAATACTCTACGTAATTAATCAGCTTATCTATCGTTGCTCGTACGTATAAGGTGCCTATCACGCGTTTACCAATCAGAATAGGACGGTACACATCCAGCCACGCAGTGCCATATTCAAAAACAAATTCATGTCCCTGTTTCGAGTGACCACGATGAACAAATTCACTCATATCAACAGATATTCCGTAGTGGGCGAACAAATTATCTTTTGCATCCAGAATAACTCCGGCCACTATATCTGTATCAGCACTTAAACCCCGTAATAGCTCATTTGCTGTACGGGAGTCTCGAAACGAGAGTGCCGCGGTACTGTTTTTCGCCAGTGCGCTGGATAAAACACTCAGATTATCCACCATCTGTTGTTTCAGTATAGAAACTTCCAGAAACGCAAAAATTATCGTCGCAAACAAAGTTGCTGAACCCGATATTGAAACAAGAAGAAAAATAATTTTCTTCCGTATTGGCCAATCCTTTAATTTCATCTGAACCGGTTATTAATCTGAAAATTAATACGCTGAGTGATATTTCGAAGTACTAATGAACTTCCCTCCCCTACAGGATCGAATTTCCATTGTTTAACTGCGCTGTAAGCGGCCTTATTAAAGATTTCATCCGGTTTACTATCCAAAAAAATGACCTCATGTACCCGACCATTGGGGCCAACAACCATTTTCACATCGACATAACCCTCAATTCCGTGCTTCAAAGCATATTTTGGATATTTTGGGGGAACTCGTTCGACAGGTTTCGGTGTTTCATATTCTAATCCCGAACGGTATTTGGCTAATGCTAACCCAGAGTCTGGTACAGACTGTTCCCGACGATTCGAATGCATAGCCATCGACTCTTGATTAACGATTCGGGACATCTGAAGTAAATTCGCGTGCATATATAATCCCGCTCGCTTTGTTGTATCGATATTCACAGTAAAACTAACCTTGTTGCCAATATTGGCTATTTCTATGGCCCCTCCATGTACCGCAAAATCATGCATATCACTAACCGTCAAAGTATACGATTCTGCATTGGCAAATCCCTTGGAATAAGACGATAGTTCATGTCCGGTAATAAATAAAATATGGCACTCCTGCAACTCCTCCACCGGGGTGACAATTTTGATACGAACAGGACGATCCCCTACTCGTTCAGGCCAACCTTGCGACCTAATTTTAAAAGTTTTATTGCTCTCAATTGAGAAACAAAAATTAAATTCAGCAGTGGTGGACTCAAACGCCTGCTCGGGCCAATCGACAAAATCCGTTAACTTAAAAATAGTCTCCAGCAATTGTTCATTATCTGACTCAGCGAAACATATCGACCCGCTCCCAATAATGAAATACAAAAGACAGATTGACTTCCATAAGGAAACCGGTGATCGTTCTATATCCCGAAACATACTCAAAACAAATAATAGTGTCCCATCAAAAAACCTTTGTGACGCCTGAGTGTCATGTGCAGCAAATATCCCTATTTCTATTGATCTTGCCCTGCAGAAATACTTTTATATTTTGTAGCTTAAAGTATAGACAACTACTTGAGATTCACAGTTGGATAGGCGTAACATTGCTCCCTGATCAATTTACACAAAATTGATCAATAAATAAGGCAGCAGTCCAACCCTCGAATATTTGAATACATGATAAAAATTATTGTTCGAATCAGTATCATTTTTGGAATAATTTATTGCCAGGCCAATTCAGTTTCTGCACGCGAAGAAACACATATGACATTTTTGGGCGTTGCACTGGATCCGGAAACCCAACTAGCCGATCAACGTCTAAGAGAATATCTGCAAGGCCAGCTACCCATAACTTTCGATAATCGGGATATGGAATATTCTGCGGCTATTCAAACTCTGGTGGAATGGGATAGTAATCCGACACAGGCATTGATGGCTCGAATTACTCCCTATGTGTATGTGGTTGCAGAAATCCTGGGTGCAAATATGGAAATTCTTGGCACTTATTTGAGCAAAACCACTCGTTCCGATACCTACCATTCGTATCTGGTCGTGCGTCGGTCCGATTTCGATGGCAATGATCTTGACGGGTTTTCGGAATATCTTAGAAACAAAGAGCAACCCGCTCGATTCATTTACCACAATAAATTCAGTACATCGAGCTTCTTTTTACCTTCTTTATATTTCAGCAAATCCAATATATTTTCAGTGAAAGGTCAATCAAAAAACAACCGGCGCTACATTACGATTAATGCCATTCACGCGGAAAACGCTGGAGGCAGCTCAGACCTGGTACGAAAAATAAAAAGGGGTGAAGGTGATTTCGCTGCAGTCTGGGATGGTACGAAAAGTAAATTTCAGAACGATTCCGATTTATTGTTTCTTAAACTCCCTAACACACTACCTAATGACCTTTTGGTTGTTTCTCGCGATAGCGATGAAAGCCTGAAAGACAAACTGCATGATGCGATAAAGCGAATGCCGGAGAGCGCCGTCCAGACCGGAGATTTTGTAAAATGGATGGATTTTCAATCAACTCCGGATGCCAGGCGGGCACTGGCAAAACTTCGCTGGATGTCCAAAGTACAGGCAAAACCGGTACCGATAAAAATCATGAAAGCATTCAACAAAAAAATTTCCACTCCGTCCCGTTATATAGAAGCAGCCGTCCAGTCCGTACAACTATCCGGGACCGAATTTGTAGTTTATGATGAAGACTTTCACAAGCGTTTCGACGTACTTTGGACGATTGAACAAACTCACGATAATTCATTGCTGATCAGCAGTGAATTTATCAGCACCCGAATCGAACCCCAACAGTTTCATATCAGTTTCAAGCCTGACGATATGGAAAGCCTGGTACAGCGAATTGGCTCAGAGATTCTCACCAAAATGCACCGTATAAGATATGTATGGCCCTATGACAACCAATCCCCCCGAATCCTTCGCGACGTAAATTTTGACCTTCCTCAGGGAACACAATTAAAAGCAGTAAAAATAACATGGAATGACATCAGTAATAATGATTTCACTACAGGTACGCCATTTGATGTACAAGTAGCAAATACTGATTTCAGCTCATTTCAGCTACAAAGCAAAGGCTTTCCAATAAAGGACGGTCAACATCAATTAGACTTTGACCCAATGAGTAACTCAAATTATCGAATTATTCTGATACGTCCGGACGCTAAACTTTTCTTTATTAAAAGTTTAACAATTGCAATGATTGCCTTGTTTACATTGGCAGCTGTATTTTTGACAATCGGCACATTTAGAAAAACCGAGAAAACAAGTACTCCAGTATGAGCAAACTTTTTCTTTTAAATTCAAAAAATGGGCTAGGGCTTTTATTAGTTGCCCTGTTCGCCTTCAATTATGCGGAAACCCAGTTGGAAGAACAATTCAAGGGAGATTCAACTTATTTACAGGGATTCCAAACTGCGCAAGCCTTTCAGGAAATGGAGGGTGGTGCCTTATTCAAAAGCCAACATCTGGCTCCGTTGTGGAGTGTTGCCGGATTTTCATTTTCGTATTTTTTATTGCTACCGATATTGTTGTTTGCTATCGCTGCTTCGCTGTGGAAAACACCTTCGATACGACCCTTTCGTATTTTCACGTTTTCACTGATCAACAATTATATTTTGAGCCTGCCTTTTTTTATATTTTTCCCGGTTCCGGAACGATGGGCCTATCCAGATTCCGGTGCTATTCTTCTATCTGACCTGTTGAGTACGCAATTGATCGAATGGCTACGTCCCATCAGTGGCCTGGACAACTGCTTCCCCAGTATCCATGTATCCTTCTCGATGCTGGTAATATTAATAAGCTACCACTATTCGTTAAAATATCGTCACAGTGTTTTCTGCCTGGGACTCTCCATCATTCTCTCCACGTTTGCGCTCGGGATTCATTGGGGTCCTGACATGATTTTCGGCCTGGTAACATCCGTATTAAGTTTCACTCTCGCGCTTAATATCGACCAGCGCTGCGCAGAAAATATCGATCAACCTGTAACCCAATCCAATTTTACCGCAATTCCAACACCCCCACCAAAAGTAACATCAACACCGATTAGACAAAAAAATCTGGTTTTTATAAGTTACCGTAGAGACCAGGGATCAGAAGTGGCACGAATTGTCCAAACCGAAATGGGACGAAGGGGTATTTCATGTTTTCTGGATGTGGAAAACCTGGGTGCGGAACATTTCGGTAATCGACTGCTGAATGAGATCGAAGCCGCACCAAACTTCATCCTTATTTTGTCACCCGGATCACTGGATCGTTGCACACACCCCGAAGACTGGTTGCGAAAAGAAGTCGCCCATGCCTTAAAAACAAAAAGAAATATCATTCCACTGGTGTTAAATAATTTCCAGTTTCCCGACAGCGATACTTTACCCGACAATATGAAAGGTGTCGAAAGGCACAACGGAGTTAGCTATTCCCATGAATATTTTCTGGCTACATTTGATAAATTGGAGAATTTCCTGAGAACAGAGTGACACCCAGTTCATTTCCGGAGAGTTGCCTACTCTGGAATGGTCTTCCAATGGAGCTATACTGAACTAATGTGCTTACTAATTGATATCGGAAATTCCCGGCTTAAATGGGCCATCCATCACAATACAGTCATTACTCCTGGTAAACCCATTCCAGCGGAACCAGGAAAACTGGACGATGTCTTTACTAAATGCTGGTCAACGATTAAACCGCCCGCCAGGGTATTGGTATCTAATGTTGCGGGATATCAGCTTGCTGAAACCCTCACTGAGTGGGTTCAACAAAATTGGTATATTACGACCGAATTCGTGCAATCAGAAGCATCCGCCCATGGCGTGTTTAACGCCTATACAGACCCTCAAAAGTTAGGAGTGGATCGATGGCTTGGTTTACTGGCTGTACGATCTTTTACGCATGAGGCTGCCTGTATAGTGGATTGTGGCACAGCAATTACAATCGACATTCTTGATGCAAGTGGTCATCATTTAGGCGGTTTAATTGCTCCTGGCCTAACGACAATGACCGCCGCATTGTTCCATGGAACGCATGCGATCAATGAGGTTTCTATGACAACAGGCAAAATCTTTGGCTGTAACACTAACGATGCGATTCAAAGCGGAATTTTATTTGCTGCACGCGGAATGATTCAGTCGGCACTTCAAGCATCTGTAACCGAACTTAAACAAAATGTATCACTTTTTTTTACCGGGGGAGATGCGGAAAAAATCGCGGCTGAGATCAGCCACCCGCACCAAATTTTCCCGAATCTCGTATTAACCGGACTGGCCATCGTGGAATCCGGCTCCAATTGTGTAGAAATCTGAAGCAATTAACCTTTTGCCTAAATTAACAAACAGTGAAAGTACTTTTTTTTATACTACTCATTTTTAACTCGGTTTTTTTTCTTTGGGAACTGAGCCGAGAGAATAAACTCGATGAATCTCCTGAATCTACCCGTTCGCTGGCAGCAAATGGAAATGTAGCCCGAATAATATTACAAAACGAATTATCAAAGGTTAATAAAAGTACTGAGCGACCGCAACCGGACAAGCCAGTTTTTACTTCCCAGTTTCGCTCCATATCCATCGACATGCCAGGGTTAATTCAGCAAGCAGCGACAAAATCCATCACCGAAACTTTATCATCGCAGACTACAGCTTTATTACAATCAGAAGTCAGTCGTCATCTTTCCAAATCTGAAGATATACTGGCACTGAATGCATCACAACCGCACATTAACGTCTTTGAATCAGAGCCAGACTTTCAACTTTACAAACCCAAAACAGAAAACTTCGATAAAAACAATTTGCAGGGTTGCTATAAATTGGGTCCATTTTTTTCTCAATCCGAATCCTATCGCATCTTCACTCAAATAAATGCGGATGGCGAAAAAGCCCGCAGACAAACAGAACTCGCAGACAAAGCGACAGGCTTTATGGTGATTTATCCATCAGCAGAAACTCTGGAAAAATCCAAAGAAAATGTTAAATTTTTAAGATCTCTAGGGATCAAAGATATGTGGCTGATTAATACGGGAAAGTTGCAAGGCGCAATCTCATTGGGGATTTTTAATCGCCTAAATACTGCGGAAATTATGCGCGATGAACTACATACACAAGGAATCCTAGCCGAAATAAAGCCTAAATTATCAAAAAAAATAGGGCACTTTCTTTTCATTGCCTGGAATAAGGCCAAATCGCAATTGGTATCGATGTTGCGGGAATTGAAAATCGATCCTGAGCTATTGATAAAACTCGAATCTGAGCAGATATGTTCAACCAAATCCTGATGTCAGATCAAGCACGGCTAGATCTAAATTCTTCAGGAATTCGTTTTCGGATAATTAGCTGCGTCTTTTTTGGCGTAATGAATGGCAATAAAAATAAACGATTGCAAACCGAATATCATTGTTGCCATTAACAAATGGATAGGTTGAGCCGCTGCGGGGATTCCCAGTCTATCCATAATGACTCCACTACCAATTGCAATGCCGATAAGTAATCCCAAACCAACCGCGCTGCGGAACAACGTTGTTGTAGCCGACAAAGCGGAAATCAGTTTCCACACCAACCAGGCATTGGTAAACAGTATGAGCGCAGAAAATGATCGATGTACATAGAAAATCATCGGAAAATGATCTCTCCATAGAATACGCTGTTCGTGGTTATATGCAGTCGAAATCGTATCCACTGCTTCTCGCACCTGGGTTCCCATAACGACTTGAATTAAAGTAAAACCCATCGCCACTAGCAGCACGTTAGTGTAATGCCGCGACACTTGCGGAATCACTATTTTTTCCAGGCTTTCTTTCTGAGACCGGCTGATCGAGTAAATCAACAGCAGAACAATAATCAATGCAACGATCATGTGCAGTGTTATCGTGCCGGGACGGAGGTGGCTGGCAACCACCACAGCACCCAGCCAGCCTTGAAATCCAACCAGAACAAACACAACAAAAGAACAGTAAAAGACCCACGGGTCTGTTTTTAAAAATGGTCTGGAAAAAATCAGTGTTAGAAAAATAAGAATACCGATGGTTGCACCCGACAGTCGGTTCAGATATTCCGTCCAGGTTTTCGTCGCATTAAAACGGGTATCAGCATAGCCACGGTCAGCATAAATCTGCTGGTAATTTTCAGGAAGCTGACTTTCCGATACAGGCGGTATCCAGCGTCCAAAACAGGTGGGCCAATCCGGGCACCCCATACCCGCCCCTGAAGCTCTTACGATTCCACCTATTAATATAAGTATATATACTGCAGCTATAGTGATCTTTCCCATGCGTCCAAAACGCTGGATGGTTGATAGATTATTCATTTCAGGTGGGAGCGAGGAACAGGAACATAGGGGACTGTAAGATAACCAGGGGTCAGCACCAGAAAAGTCCGATTTTTATGCTGTTTCGTAATTACAGACGTCTGGTACTCCGTCAAGGTTATATTGAAGGAGTGATCTTAGCAATCATAAAAAGCAATGACTGCAATGGTCTTGCGATAACCGGCCATTATACAATAACTCGTACAATCAACTCACAAGCTCGACTGCTGAGCCATATTATATCAAATTCATCAGAATTCGGTTTAGATCTTGACTGGTCTTTCAGGCATCGATTATATCTTTAAATATTATCGTTACTACTTTTACATCAAAAAGCGCATGTTTTACGCCAATAGTGCATGAGCCTGTTCGACTTCTTCTGAAACGCCCGCAATTTCCAGTATTTCAACTTCAGGTTGCAATCCAAGTTTTGCAAATGCTGGAATATTATTCCAGTCAGAATCATCTTCATCCAGGCCTGTATCGTGTAAATTCTGCAAATAAGCGACTTGCACGACATCGACATAATCCACCGCAGGAGAAATATTGCGTTGAAAATTCGTGTAATCTGATGCAACTGAACGCAGAGAATCCGGAAACTCCCATGCGTCCATTATTATTTTTCCGACCTGAGTATGTAAGGAATCCAACGCGGATTTCAACCGGTCGTTATCCTCAAGTAATTGTGTTTCTTTACTTGCAACCATCAGTATTGGTAATTTTCCGATCTGATGAATCAACCCTGCTAACATCGCCTGTTCCGGGTCTAAAGATTTACTGTACGAAGCCAAAGCCCTGCTAATCGCGGACACATTGACACTTTGTTCCCAAATTTCGCGGAATAATTGTTCTACAGACTGGGAACTGGAGGTGAAAATTTGTTGCATTGCCAAACTTGTTATCAGTGTCCGTACTGTATTATTACCCAGCCGTGCAACCGCAATCTGCAATTTTTCAATTTCCTGTCGGCCACGAAACAAGGGACTATTTGCCACTTGTATAAGCTTCGCCGACAAAGCTGTATCAGTGGCTATGATATCCGCAAGCTGATTAGCCGATGCATCACCCTTTGCTACCGCTGCTCTGGCTTCAATGGCAACGTCAGGAAGTGTCGGTAATACCATACGATTAGATTCAATCTCAGCTTTGATAAAGGCAAGAAGATCATCGTTATTTGCTAGATTCATCAAATTTACTCTCTTAGCGGCTTAAGTTGGTTATTCATCCTGTCCTTCAAAAGTATAGGGCAAATTTAGAAATTTTAGGGTATCGCCACCACTTTCAGACAAACATAAATCCACACATCTCGCCTGATCAATCTGTATAACAGCTAATAAGTAAAACTGATTGGATTCGGTAGCCACAATATTAACGATTTGACCAACGGTGGTACTATCATCATTAGAATATACCGGCTCAGAAGGAACGGGCAACAAGTCGCCCTGATATTTAGCCAGATACATTCTGCGCTTCAATTTTCCCAAATAATGCATTCGCGCGACAACTTCCTGCCCCGTATAACACCCCTTTTCAAAACTGATCGCTTGCAATGCATCCAGGTTTAGCATTTGCGGAACAAATAGTTCGCTGGTCGTTTCAGTCAAACTGGGAATACCTGCCTGAATATTTGCTAATACCCAATGACTGTCGTCTACAACTGAATATTCTTGTTCTGACACCAGCTTTTTCCAAAGCCGGGTCGCAACTGAGAATTCGCCAATCATCATCCAGCGCATTGAATCCACGTTAAAAACCGTCATTTGACCGGCCAAAGAATCTTCACCGACTAAATCAGTTAAAGGATTAGTTAATGATCCACCCTGCTTCAACACCGATGAAATTCCGAATACACAAAAATTATTACTATGATTTTCAATAATCACTTTCGACCGCAATACGTACATTCGCAATTTTTTTTCAACCTTTTCGACCAACTCGCTCGGTAACACCAACCAATATTGAGTCATCTCCTGCAGACAGACAAGCGTAAAACTTGCAATGACCCGACCCTTGGGATTGCAAAACGCCGACAGCGAGACAGTGTCTTTTTTTAGATCCAAAACGTTACTGGTTATTTGCCCTTGAAGAAAAGACGCTGCATCCTCACCGCTCACAGACAGAACAGCATAGCCTTGCAGCGCACTTATCCACGATTGCTGAGAAGCTTCGCAAAATTTGCTGGATTTATTCGCAGATATTCTATTTTCATACTTTTGCTCAGAAACGAAATTATTCCAATTTGGATTCATTTGAGGTTCCATGGTTGTGAAATTGACGGCATTTTAGTATAGAATAACTCGTTTTTTACACGAGCATAAAATAACCCGTGTCGACAAAAGACAAATCTGCTGAAAGCAAGCAACAGTCACAAGCGGTTTCCGTCAAACCCCCTAAGGCTGAAAACTCGTCTGAAGTGGGGGGTCGCAAAGGACCTGAACCAACCAGATTCGGGGATTGGGAAAAAAAAGGGCGTTGTATAGATTTTTAACGACAATATTCGTTTATCTACGCCATAAAGCCTTTCAAACTTTTAGCCGGGACATACTGTGAAAGAACAAACCAACAGGCCACTTTCGCCGCATCTGCAAATCTATCGTTTGCCACTAACAGCGATTATATCCATAACTCACCGAGCAACCGGGGTTGCGATAACCGTAGGTATGTTGTATTTGGTAACCTGGTTAATGGGGATCGCGGCTGGCCCGGATCAATTCCAGAATACACAATCGTTTATCGATTCATTTTTCGGGCGTTTGCTACTTTTTTTCTGGAGTTTTGCGCTATTTTTTCATTTTGTTCATGGCATACGCCATTTGATGTGGGACATTGGAAAAACATTTGAGCGGGAAAAATTAGACAAAATTGCCTTCGTCGAATTAGGGGCATCGATTGGGCTGACACTATTTGTATGGACAATCAGCTTGTTATCGTAATGGTCGGGAGCCGGGTATGAATTATAGAACACCAATTTCTAAAGCACGGGGACTCGGATCCGCGAAAAAAGGTTCTCATCACTTCTGGGTGCAACGAGTTACAGCTATTGCCCTGATACCTCTAACCTTGTGGTTTGGAATTGCGATTATCATGGTTCCAGGATCTGATTACCAAACTATTGTCAGTTGGATAGCCTCTCCCTGGAATACGATATTCATGATTTCTGCGATTATTGCGGTTTTTTATCACGCAATTCTTGGGATCCAGGTTGTCATTGAAGATTACATCCAGTCCGAAGGCATTAAAATCGCCGCTATTTTGACGACTAAATTTATATTGATTTTTTATGCGCTGGCTGCGTTGTTTGCATGCTTCCGAATTGTAACCGCCGGGTAAATATAGAGTTTAACTATGGCTCAAAGCTACAAAATAATAGAACACGCTTACGATACGCTGGTTGTCGGGGCGGGGGGTGCTGGCCTCAGGGCAACCTTTGGCATGGCCGAAAAAGGACTAAAAACAGCCTGTCTGACAAAGGTATTTCCTACTCGTAGCCACACGGCTGCAGCACAAGGCGGCATCAGTGCAGCACTTGGCAACATGAACGAAGACGACTGGCGCTGGCATATGTACGATACCATCAAAGGATCGGATTGGCTGGGTGACCAGGATGCCATCGAATATATGTGCCGGGAGGCTATCCCTTCTATCATTGAGCTGGAACATTACGGTGTACCGTTTTCCAGAACTCCGGAAGGTAAAATCTACCAACGGCCGTTCGGCGGTATGACCACTCATTTCGGCGAAGGCACAGCACAAAGAACCTGTGCAGCAGCAGATTTGACCGGACATGCGATATTGGCCACCCTGTATCAAAACGCACTGAAATTTGACGCCGAATTCTTTGTTGAATACATCGCACTCGATTTAATCATGGAAGACGGCGAATGTCGGGGAGTGCTCGCCTGGTGCCTGGATGACGGGCAGCTGCATTTATTTCGTGCCCACGCAACCATTCTCGCAACTGGCGGATACGGTCGCTGCTACCTGTCCTGCACTTCAGCTCATACCTGTACAGGAGATGGCAATGCAATGGCCTTGCGCGCCGGAGTACCGTTACAGGACATGGAATTTGTACAATTTCACCCCACCGGTATTTATGGTTCAGGATGTTTAATTACAGAAGGCTCACGTGGAGAAGGTGGTTATCTGACGAACTCCGAAGGCGAACGCTTTATGGAACGATATGCACCCAGTGCCAAAGACCTGGCCTCTCGCGATGTCGTCAGTCGTTCAATTACCATAGAAGTCCGTGAAGGTCGTGGAGTCGGAACCGAAAAAGATCACGCACACCTGCATCTGGAACACCTGGGACCGGAAGTGATTCAGGAACGTTTACCCGGTATTGCCGAAACAGCGCGAATATTTGCCGGTGTTGATGTCACTAAACAGCCTATTCCAATTATTCCTACCGTACATTACAACATGGGTGGAATACCAACCAACTACAAGGGTGAAGTCGTAACCCTGAAAGACGGAAACCCCGATACAGTTGTACCTGGATTAATGGCAATCGGTGAAGCTGCCTGTGTATCGGTACATGGGGCGAATCGTCTGGGATCAAATTCTTTACTTGATTTAGTCGTATTCGGTCGGTCTGCCGCGATCCGTTGCTCAGAATTAATTAAATCAAGAACTCCGCATAAACCCCTTTCAGATAATGCCTGTGAGAAAGCATTAGATCGTTTTGACGGGCTGCGCTACGCCAGTGGCGAAAATAAAACCGCAGACATCCGGCTCGACATGCAAAGAACCATGCAGAATCATGCAGCGGTATTTCGAACCGGCGAAGTTTTGACCGAAGGGGTCGAGAAAATGAAGCAGGTCGAAAATTTATTCAAAAGCGTAGCCGTAGCGGATCGCTCACTGGTCTGGAATACAGATCTGGTAGAAACACTGGAACTCGATAATTTGATAAGCCAGGCTTCAGTCACCATTCGATCTGCGGAAAACCGCAAAGAGAGCCGAGGCGGACATGCTCGGGAAGATTATCCTGATCGTGACGACAAAGACTGGATGAAACATACTGTAACCTGGCGCGAAGATGACGGCAGTACTCGTATCGACTACCGTCCGGTTCATATGAAAACTTTGACGGACGAAGTTGAAGTCATACCGCCGAAAAAACGGGTGTACTGAGCATTAGGGCTGTCTTAACATTAGATTTCAACATCATTAAGACTCCAATATAACGTGGATTAAACAACTCTGGAAAAGCAATGGTCGAATTTACACTTCCGAAAAATTCCGTAGTCCAACCGGGTAAGGAATATCTTTCTAAGGACGGCAAAGGAAATCTGAAACGGGTAGAGGTCTATCGCTGGGAGCCGGATTCTGGTGATAATCCACGCATGGATGTTTATGAAGTTGATTTAGATACCTGTGGTCCGATGATATTGGACGTCATTATCAAAATCAAAAATGAGATTGATTCTACTCTGGCGTTCAGGCGCTCCTGTCGTGAAGGGGTATGCGGTTCCTGTGCAATGAATATCAATGGCAAAAATTCCTTGGCCTGCACTAAAGCAATCGAAGATTTTGACGATACGCTTCGCATCTATCCCCTACCCCATATGGATGTTGTCAAAGATTTAATTCCGGATCTGACCCATTTTTATGCCCAATATGCGTCGATTAAACCCTGGATCGAAACCCAAACACCAGCTCCAGCGGATAGAGAACGATTACAAAGCATAGAAGATCGCTCGAAACTTGACGGTTTATATGAATGTATACTGTGCGCCTGTTGTTCTACCAGCTGTCCCAGCTATTGGTGGAACAGCGAACGCTATCTGGGCCCCGCTATTCTTTTGCAGGCTTATCGATGGATCGCCGATACCCGCGATGAAAATACCGGGGAACGACTCGACGAACTCGAAGACCCGTTTAAACTGTACCGCTGCCATACAATTATGTCCTGCACGGACACCTGTCCTAAAGGTTTGAATCCCGCTAAAGCAATTGCCGAGATAAAAAAACTCATTGTAGAACGTCAATGATTGTTTTGGTGTGAGCACCAAATCCCGACTCAAATGGCTCTGCAGGCGGGGCACGTTGGAATTGGATATACTCCTGAGTCGCTATCTGGAACAGGGCTATGACAATGGAGATGAACTCGAGAAACAGGACTTCGAACGACTATTGGCATTACAGGACAGCGTACTGCAGCGCTATTTTATCGATCAGAACGACCCAGACGATACGTCTCTAAATAATATTGTCAACATCATCCGGTCTATCCCTGCGGATCGTTCCTGAACGTTCCCGATTATATCTCGCACTCATCGGTGTCACCCATACTCTCGCCCTGTTTGGCGTCTCAATTAATGCACTACCCTACTGGATTAAAGGCCTACTGTTTTTAACCGTAATGGTTTCTTATTTTTGGTCTCTCACAAATTATCTGAACAATGGCTTTGGTCAATCAGTGATTTCTTATAACGAATGGGATGGATGGGGGTTACAACGAATTGAGGAAGAGTGGAACTCCGTGAAATTACTGGGTTCCAGCATTCGAACCCAGCACTTGTCTATCCTTCATTTCCGAACAGAATCAGGTCAATTCCAAGCCGTTTTAGTTTTCAAAGACAGCCTCGATGCAGAAAGTTACCGCCAGCTTCAAGTGGTACTGCGGGTAGTGGGTAGTGGGTAGTGGGTAGAATAAACAATAACGAGTACCTCCTAAATAGAACTTGAAGTTTTCTATCTGATCTATATATCGCTTCGTACCCAGTGATATTTTTTCATTTTGTATTACTCGAACTGATCAATACCGAACCCAGTGGACTGTTTAATACGTTTTTATACAAAAACACCAACGCGTTCAAGGCTTGATTCTGAGTGCTCGCAGCAACATTTCCAGCAACAGCCAAATCCGTTAAAAACTGCCCCACCTCGACTTCACCCATTTCCGAAGGATGCCGTAATTGGTGAAAATAAATGAATCGTTTTATCCACGCAACGTAGGTTTGTTCGGTACGATAGCTGTAGTGTTTTACCCGAATAGCTCCGCGAACTTTCTCAAGTAACGGTGATTTTTGTTTTGAGTGAGTCATTTTCGGATTCAACTATTATGTGTATTTCTTTACAGTGTATTTATATACAGTAAAGAAAAACATTTAGAGCGTCAAGCCCTGTGTTTTTTCTTGGCCGTCATATTGCAGATATCTTATTAAGCATTCGATAGAGGATTGTGTACGTAGAGTTTTGAAATTAATAGGGTTATGATTAGCCTTATGAATAATGGAATCGATACTGAAAAACTACATATGTCGCAATGTGCCGTAGAGTTCCACGGCAAGTTGCGGTCTACTCACTGGTCGAGTAAGCAAGGGGAACCTCCCCCCAAGCTTCTCACAGAACCGTACGTG
>CAZGQY010000009.1:0-47071 GCA_964528035.1 uncultured Methylococcaceae bacterium
AGACCAGCGGGGCTTTGCCGTTAGTAGCAGATACTTTTTCTCTTGCCAGCAATACTTGCCAGAAGTGTTCGAATGACTCCGGCGATAACCATAATCGCGGGCATTTCAGTTGCTCGACTGTTGGCTTATACGATGCCCCAAATCCAGCGGTTGCCTTGTTTTTATGCCGTTTCACCCAGCCAATCCAAACGTTCAGCGCACGCGACTTTAAGTTGATGCAGTTTTTGCGTGGGACCTTGTTGCAAACCGTTAAAGCGGTGCTTTATAAGGAAGAACATAGCAATTTGCAAAATATACTCAAATGTTTGTGTGACAGTCCCGACCCTCTAGCGGTCATATGCGATGAAGGCGTGTTAGTGCACAAAACTCATTCATTCGACCAACTGGTCGGACACGATGATCTTAAAAAAATATTCTCTTTGATCACAAAAATGATCACGCCGGGTTTTAATGGATCCTTGCCTGATTGTATCCAGTCACAGTTAGGACGACGTTTGTATAACATAAATATTACGACAATACCCGCTATTCCTGGAAGCGATCAGCATCTGTATTTACTGCGTATTAATCGATCAAGTGACAAAAAACACAAGATCATTCGCAAATTCAGCAGCGCAGGATTAACTCGCCGTGAGCTGGATATCGCGGCATTGATCTATCAGGGCACCAGCACGCGTAATATTTCCGAACAACTCAATGTCAGCTATCACACCGTACGTAATCACATTAAACGAATATATAGTAAGACGGGGGTGTCATCACGAAGTGAGTTATTGGTTTGGGCTGGGTAAAAGCAGATGTTTGTGTGTAGTTTTTGAGAGTATCGATGATTTTTAATATTTATATTAAAAAATGACTCAATTGGGTTATTTATTGGTGGGGGTTGTTTGAGGTATAAAGACATATGGAAACAGGGCTGCGGTTGGGCGATATAATTGTGTAATCGGCTAAAAAGCTGTTAAAAATAAGAATGTTTTGTTGATTAAAATAGGGAGTCGAAGGTTTATGAGCATTGAAAGTTTTAAGACGATATTATTTACCTTTGTTCTGGTTTGTCTTTTGGCATCCTGCACTACGTTATCCTCCGGAAAGAAATACACGCTGGCCAAAGTTAATCGTAGTAAACAATTAATTGAACCGCATAGAGTATTTGAATCAGAAGAACAATCTGACATGCTCGATCAGGTGAATCCAAAAGGTGTATTGGGAATCGTATTGAATTCAGGGTATTTACCTTATCTTCAGGAAGTTGGTCGACCTGAAGTTGCAATATTTGTAACTACAAAAATTCGTTCCAAGACCGAACCGGAAGAAGAATTATTATGGGAAAGAGTTTATTTAAATAGCGAATCTGAAGGAACATATATTGCTGTTAACAAAGATTCGTTTTTACCCAGAAAAGATATTACAGTATTACCACCAATCATATACGAGGGTCAGGAAATATTGGTTAGTATTCGTATTATCGAAATGGATCAAGCGGATAATGAACGAATGAAGACTATTGTTGCTACCGCAGCAGCGGCAGCAGCGACTTTTCAACCTCAATATGCGGGTGCGATATCAGTCTTTCAAAACTTACTCAATTTAATCATTTCAGCGAATTCAGATGATATAGAATTTCAATTCGATTTTGCTCTATCGAAGAATCCCGGGCCATTTACCTACAGAGGAAACCATTTGTATGACATGGTTCTCACTCCAAGAATTGCGAAATATGGTGTAATCAAAACCGAGCATCGGGAAAGAGCTGTCATTCCAAATGGTTATGCAGATGCGGCGCAAAATGGATTGCGTTATACAGTCGCCGAAATTCTTAAATTTGGTACTCTTGGAATTTTAAATTGGCCCATATGGTGTGATTGGTCGAAGAATTGCAACGATATGAATTTAAAGGAACAAGACGATATTTATCACAAAATACTGGGGCGCCCATTTAATCCACAGCAAGTTTCGTTTATACCGCCGATTTTTGAAAATGGCCTACTTTCCAGCGCACATCATAGTGGAAATTTTGAAATCGTGGGAAGTGATATAAAAGTCAGGCAAACTGATGGATATCATGACTTCGAAGACCAGGGATATATGATATTTTCTGTTGTGGCAGATAATACAGGAGTGGATATTAAGAGCCTGAAAACGATAGCAAATCAGAGAAAAGTTATTGAAAATCTTAATTTAAATACGTTACAGCTTGGTCCCAAAGATTTAAAGAAGCATATGGATCCAGTTTTAACTTCAGTTAAAGGTATGATTTCCATAAAAGATATTCGTCAGAGTTGCACAGGCCTAATCAATGAGGCTAAAACAAAAGAGCAGGTAGATAAAGAAAAGGATAAATGTGAAAAGCGATTGAAGGATATTGAAACTAACCTTAAATTTGGTGATACATTGAAACTGGCTTCTGAATATGCAAAGCAGAAATTGAGTCAAACAGCAGATCGTCAGTTAGATCGAATTAAAAAAGGAGAAAAATAGCAACTGAAGTAAGCAGCCAGAACGATGTGAGTGGTTACTCGTAAAAATTGAAACGAATTTTTTCCCCAACTACATACTTATCGTGTCATAGTTGTTCTGAATGATTGCTTAGAAAATATAGCTATATGTGCCTAATTGTAACCTTAATGCAGACAATATAGAAGAAACTGGGGTTAGTGAAATATGTTTACAAAATTACAATAAAAAACCTTATATAATAATTAATGCTTCACACTCAGTATCGGTCTTGGATCAAAAGGCTAGTGAAAGAAATATGCCATTTCATTTCACGCCTGATAATTTTGGCATGTTATCGGATTGTTACATAGAGGCGTGTAAAAATAGTGGGTTTTTTGTTAAAAACTTATCAAAAGATTTCAAGTGGGTTAATAACGCTCTTTTTAGGCTTGATGTACCTGGGAATAGTTTATCAGCAGCAATGGCTGCTTCTTCCGGTGTTGTAGGGGCTCCCATCTTTTTGTCTTACGAGTATGAGTTATTAGCAAATAATAGTATTTCTTTTCTGGGTAATCATAGAGGAGATAATATTAAGGAAATAACAAAATTTTTGTTGTCGGTATTATAATTTTAGGCGGTATATGATTTAGCGCTACAACTTGACTGGGCAGCACTAAAACTGGTGTTCGAGCAAGTTGATGATTCATGGTTTCTGGTCGAGATAGTGTTCAATTAATGATTTGTGTCAAGAATTTATCCATTCATTTAAGGCGTTTGAAATGATTAATGAACAAGAAAATGACGACGAATTCGACATCGATGGTTGTGATTGCGAGTGTCATGAACAAGAGATAACAGCCGATGAAGATTTGCCACCTGCTGAAGGAGGGGTAGAGTCATGAGCTATAGATTAACCTGGTTGCCTGAAGTTTTATTAGACGCTGGTCTCAAAGTGGCTAAGGAACCTGGTTGGGAAAACCGTGGAACTAGAGATATTGGTAACATTAGGGGCATAATTTGCCATCATACTGGTGTGAAAAAGAAAGACGGCAATATGCCTAGCTTGCGTACTGTTAGGGATGGGCGTAGTGATCTACGTGGGCCACTATCGCAGCTATGCCTTGGTCGCGATGGTACATTCTACGTGGTAGCAGCAGGTCGCGCTAATCATGCTGGATCAGGGAAATGGCAAGGAGAGGTTAGTGGAAATTCCCATTTTATTGGGATCGAAGCAGAGAACACAGGACGTGATTCTGGATTACTCAATGATTTTCCATGGCCCGAAGTTCAGATGGATGCGTATCGCCGAGGGTGCGCGGCAATTCTAAATCATATTGGCCAGCCGGCAATCATGTGCTGTGGACATAAAGAATTTCGTTTACCTCTAGGGTTCAAAAAAGACCCACTTTTTGACATGCACGTGTTTCGTCTGGATGTTGCGGCAATTATGGACTGTGCTAAACCGCCGCCAGTACAAATTCCACTAAAGGATCCCAATGGACGACCAACCATTCGGCGTGGGACAAATAGTAGCCTGGTTAAAAAGATTCAGGCCAAAGTTGGAGTGAATGTGGATGGTGCCTTCGGACCCAGAACCGAAGCGGCTGTGCGTAAATTCCAGCGTTCCCGAGGTTTGGTGCCGGATGGAATTGTCGGACCGAGAACCTGGGCAGCCTTAGGTTAAGGTTACACTTAACTTTTAAGAATATAGCCTGCTGTTGCGTGACAGATAAGTATCTTTTTCAGAAAACAAAGAAAATAACATCATTTTAGTTGTTGAACCAATCTTCTCTACAAATAGCTTCCCTAGAGGCTCCCAATCCTGGAAGTGACTCAGGGGGTGAATTCCCGAGCACTTCCTATATAATACCCCAGACATCTCCATGAGGCGGAACGGCCTCCGCCGCTAATGTTAAGTAAATGGCTGCTTTGGTCAATATTAAGGATTCAAATAATCCATTTAATTGGTTTAGTCTTTCGAGTACCAGGGTGTGATTGGTCGGGATCTGTGAATAATTCTCATCTAAGCTCTGCGAGAATACGGTTGTTTTAATAATCAGAATTTTCGGTGCACTGTAATATTTCTAAGACCCCACGATATTTTTTTGCAGAAACATCTGGTTAAATAATGAGATAATAAGATGAAAAAAAATCAGAGTACGAGTGCTTTTGTATTAATTGCTACTTTTTTACTTTTCATTAGCGGATGCGAGGAAAAGCCAGAAATAGTTAGCGATGCCAAATTAACTGAGATAGAAGACCTGAGTGACAACAGAGCTGTAAAAGCTCAAACACTGTCTCCCGATTCAAGGGCGTTATCGGTACTTCTGGAAACGGTTTATCCTCTTGATGAAAACAAGAGTCTGGCCAGGAAGCTTAGTTTTTCAGGACTCATAAATATTGAAGGTCAACCGAAGAGTGTAAAATTAAAAACAGATTTTCGCTTTGGTATTGTATCGGAGAATGCCAGAATACGATTAAATTTCAAAACCGGCGAAAAAACTATACCTGTTGCTTATAAAGCAGACACTGAAATAGACGATTTTAAAAGCCTCAGCTACACGATTCCAGCCGCCCAGTTAGTGCCTGGCGTAATTAAATATAGTATGGAAGTAGAAGTTGATATCGAAAGTATTGGCAGTCCTTCAGATGGAACCGCAGTATTTATTGATTCTATTGATGTTACCGTTGAAGTCACCAAAAAAGCGACTCAAAAATAGAAAATGTCGCCAAGGAAGGTTCAAAATCCTGATTTCACAGCAAAAAAACTGGCATCAAATCAACCACCTTAGTATTGCGGTAGCAAACTCAATATTATCTGCATTACCATGCGGGGGTTGGTAATCTCACCACCAATCTGCGAATTTGTGGTACGTATCTTAAAGTAAATCTGCGGTTTCAGGATGTGCGTGCAGCAATTGGTTTCGAAACTGCTCTACACGCTCCTCATCTTTCCGTTCGTTGCGAGGTATTGATACCTGAATATCACTGATTACAGTGGAGGGTGAGGCTGACAGAAACAGCAGGCGGTCTGCAAGCATGATGGCTTCGCGCAGGTCGTGAGTAACGAAAATCACCGTATGTGGTCGTTGGCTCCAGACGTCGATGAGCAAATTACGAGCGCGACGAGCTGTTGGGGCGTCCAGCGAAACAAAAGGTTCATCCATGAGCAACAGATCTGGTTCAATAGCGAAGGCCCGTGCAATTGCGACGCGTCTGCACATTCCAAGAGAAAGGCGTTGAGGAAAAGTATACTGGGTTTCATCAAGGCCTAATATTGTTAACAGAGTTTGTATGGACTCACTAGAGTGATTCGGTGGCAGAACCAATTCGATGTTTTCCCTTACTGTCCGCCAGGGTAATAATCTGGGCTGCTGAAAAACATAGCCGATTCGCGGATCTGGCTGTTTGTGATTGCTCCATTCGATGTTACCCTGAAAATCTTTATCCAGACCGGCGAGTATATGCAGTAGTGTTGTTTTTCCGCAGCCTGATGGGCCAAGGAGACATAAAAATTCGCCCCTGACGGGAGAAAACCTCAGGTTTTCGATTGCACAAACTTTCTTCACACGACCTGCGGATGGATATGTTTTACTTTTTATATCGATCAATAAATTGTTCATCGGCGCCATCGTGAAGCATGTCTGTCCATTGGCTTAAGGATCAGCGATTCTATAAGTTGGATGACGCCAATAAATGCAACTGTGTAGGCCAGAATACTGGCGACATCGAATAGCTGGAAAAACAGATGTAATTGGTATCCCATACCGTTACTGCGTCCCAACAATTCTACAACCAGAACTATTTTCCATATCAACGCGAGTCCGGTGCGTGATGCCGCGATTACAAAAGGATACAGCTGTGGCCAGATTACGTGACACAGCGTTTTTGTTTTGTTGAACTGGTAGCTTTCTGCCATCTCGATAAGATCTCTATCCAGTACACGAGTACCTTCCCGGAGTGTTACAACGACATTGGGCAGTTTGTTGACCACAACCGCAAATATAGCGGCTGATTCCACAAGTCCAAACCAAACATAGCAAAGAATTATGGTTACTAAGGCAGGTATGTTCAGAAATATTATCAACCAGTTATCAAAAAATTTATCTAAAGATTGGTCGCGGCCCAGCAGGATTCCGAAGGTTGAACCCAAAGTCATTGCCAATAAAAAGCTTGTGGCTACACGTATTAATGTAACGCCCAGATTATAGGGTAGCTGGCCTGAATGGATTTCAGCGATAAATACCATCATTACCTGCCTGGGAGAAGGTAACAATGGCGATTCTGCAATAACCGCAGATAGTTGCCAAACAGCCAGCAGCGACAGCATTGAAATCGTTGGCAAGTATTGTGAATATCGCATAAGCAGGGCACACGTGTTGTGTGTGAATGTAACTCGTGTCGGTGAATTTAGTCAGTGGTTTGTGTGGGTGGAATTGTATAGTGCCAAAAAGTGCCTGGCTCAAGAGTCGATGATTCACCGATCAGTCTATTGGTCGTGGTTGAGTGCAACAGTCTGTATACCTGTTCGGCAGCTTTCTTTTCAGAATCCCCCCAGCTTTGAATGCGGCCCTCGCAATAACGCATTTTTAAAATATCGAGAGTGGCTTGATCGTCTGCCCGGGTTAACGGAATAATTGCCTGCCAGGCAGGCGCCTGGCTACAAAGCAGATCTTTTGCTTCACGAGAAGCCTGGAGAAAGCCCAGTAGTGAAGTCGAGTACTGGTCTGCCCAGTGTTGATCAAATACATAACCCAGTGTGGGTAAGCGTTCTGTGATTCCCAGTTCTTCCATAATCTGTTTGCCATCCAATATCCTGCGATAACCTTTGGCTTCTAATCGTGCTGCGTAGTGCCAGTAATTGATCACTGCGTCGATTTTGTTTTGTAATAGCTGTTGGTTCAATATGGGAGGTGCGCCGTAGACTTTTTCAATGGTCTGGTTTAAATCAATATCAGTATCCTTTTTGGCCAGTGCCTGCAGAAGAATCCAGTTTTTATCTAACTCACCTCCTGCTACTCCCAGACGTTTACCCACTAAATCTGATATGGTTTTTATTTTAGAATGTTCGCTCACCATTAGAGCGCCGGCAGTACTTGAATAGGGTGCAAAGGTATAAAGAGAATTCTTGGTTCTCTGTTGTGAAACCCAAACCCAGTCCGAAACAATGACATCAACAGAACCCGCTTGAAGTGCTATTTTGGCGGCTTGAGGGTTGGCCAGTGCGGTGATGTTCAGTTGAAAACCATGCTTTTGGTCAAGTTTCTGTTTGCGCATGGTTTCTAGTTCCCAGTTGACCGTACCATATGCGAGTACACCAAGGCGAATGGTATTTTTACTTGCAAATGTGTCGGCAATAGAAGGCAAAAATATAATAGAAATAATTACTAGTTTTTTTATCATACAAACGAGAGTTTTATTGGCGAAAGAGTAAATGATTGCAAAGATTTTTGAGACTTAATTCAGGTTGACCTGATTGAGCAGACCTTCAAGTTTATAGTGATGCTTATCCCAAGTCGATTAGTGCTTGCCCGCAATGCTGCAGCTGCACGAATAACACCGGCTAGTATCCTGCCAAGGTGAATGGTGTGAACTGTACCAACACGAATCTTTAATGTCACTATTTCTACTGGGGGATCGTATTCATCCTGGATTCATTCTCAGAAAGTTATGCTTTATTCCACGTCTGGAAACAGAAGGAAATTCTAAATGAAATCGCTCTCAGTAAAAATTACTTTTGTAGGCTTGTTGTTATTACTGCAAGCTTGTGCAGGTTATTCGCCCCATTACGATAGCTACACCAGTTATCCCAGTAGCGGCGTTTATTCTTCCGGCGGTACTGGGTACGCATATAGTACTCCGGCTCCAAGTGTTTCTTACACCAATTCTTATCGTGTTCAACCTTCACCCAGTTACTACAATTATTACTACGATACGCCAAGAAACGATTCATATAACTACTACAGAGGGCGTCACACCGTTCCGGGTTACTCAAACAGCTATCAATCTCATCGGCGATATGGTCATCACTATAAAGATTATGTCGTTCCCAGGGGGAACGCGCATCGTCATGGAAAACATTCAGGTCATAGGCAGTACCGCAAACCCAGAAATTATCACAAGCGCAGAAAATACGGACAGCACCGGAAACACAAAAGGTATGGTAAACACCATTCAGCATCAAAGCGTAATTCTTACCATAAAAAGCGAAGGGCTGGACGCCATCGGCGGCACCAGGCTAAAGCACGAAACAAACAGAGGTATCGTAACGCCAATAAGCACAGAAAGTATGCACAAAAGCGACACCATAACAGGACGAGTCGAAAAAGTCGTGCGAATGATTTTTATCGGCAACCGGCACCGGACTTAAGGAGCAAGCCCAAAGATCGGTGGTATCACGTACAAAATCGGGTCGGGCAAGGTCAGCAAAAGAAAATATCTCGGTCTACACAAAGTCGACGACAAAAACCAAAATTCAACAAACGTAGGAAAACTACCAGGAAAAAAGCGCGCAATAATAGACAAAAGCAGGGTTCGCGAAATCGTCGAATAAAACAACGTCGGGCAAACAGGCGTACAGCTCGAAATAATAAAGCGCATAAAAAACCTGTCCGGCGAAAACGACGGAATCGGAATAATCGTCATTCCCATGACTCTATCGCGCGTAGATAAGAGTACACAATATGCGTATATCCTCCGCAATATTAAGTTTGCTGTATAGACTAAAGTTAGAATGACGCGCCATTTCTGGCGCTAATTGGGTCTCGCGTGAGATAATCATGGATATTTATTAAATCAGGTATAAATGAAGCTTATGGGTACCGTTGGGCCTTCAATGCTAATTGATCGATTTGGCAGACAAGTGACTTATTTACGTATATCGATTACTGATCGGTGTGATTTTCGCTGTGTTTATTGCATGAGCGAAGAAATGACGTTTTTGCCCAGGGCGCAAATATTGACTCTGGAAGAAATCTATACCATCAGCCAGGCATTTGTTGCTCTGGGCGTTAAAAAAATTCGTATAACGGGTGGTGAACCTCTGGTTCGAAAAGGTGCTGTTGAACTACTTGCAAAAATAGGTCAGTTACAGGATTTACAGGAACTGGTTATTACTACTAATGGTTCAAGACTTGAAAAAGCAGCAGCGGGCCTGAAACAGGCAGGTGTTAAAAGGATTAACATTAGCCTGGATACTCTTGACGCCGAGAAATTTACCCGTATTACTCGTGTCGGTGATCTAGCCAAAGTTTTACGTGGTATTGAAGCCGCCCGAGAACATCAGTTCAAGCGTATCAAGTTGAATGCGGTGATCTTGAAAAATAGAAACCATGATGAAGTTTGCAAGCTGGTTGCATTTGCAATTGAAAAAGATCTGGATATCAGTTTTATTGAGGAAATGCCACTGGGGCTGGTGTCTGATCACAATCGCGCGGAAGCTTATTATCCCAGTGACCAGATAAGATCTGATTTGGAGGGGGTTTTTGAGTTGCTTCCATCTACGCACAATACGGGTGGCCCGTCGAATTATTTCCACGTCAAGGGAACCAATACTCAGGTTGGATTTATTTCTCCGCACAGTAATAACTTTTGTGCGTCCTGCAATCGAGTGCGTTTAACCGCAGAAGGTAAATTACTGCTATGCTTAGGAAATGAACATTCGATGGATCTTAAACGCGTGCTTCGTCACAATCCTGGAGATACAACGAAGTTAAAGCAGGCGATTATCGAGGCGATGGAAATAAAGCCCGAAAAGCATGAGTTTGATATTGAAGCCAAACCGGTAATATTTAGGCACATGAGTGTGACAGGCGGGTGAAATTCCGCGCAAATGTGTGCTTAAACTGGAAGTCGAATTTTCAAAATAGGTGATAAAAACGTATCTCCATACGAGATAAATACAATTGAACTTAAACAATTTCGACTAATTCAGTGAGCTAATGTCTGCCGAACAGGATCAGTTACAGCATGTCATCAGTGATGACGACATAGACTCGGAAGAAACTCAGGAGTGGTTAGACGCTTTGGTTTCTGTGATAGAAACCGACGGCGTTGAGCGAGCCCACTATTTAATTGAGCATCTGGTGGCTCACGCTCGTCGCTCTGGTGCAAATCTTCCGTATTCCGCGAATACCGCCTACATCAACACAATTCCTCCTCATAAAGAGGCGCGAAACCCTGGAAATCCCGGTTTAGAACATCGTATTCGATCGATTATTCGCTGGAATGCCATGGCGATGGTGGTCAGAGCCAATTTAAAATCTGCTGAATATGGTGGCCATATTGCCAGTTTCGCATCGGCTGCAACCCTTTATGATGTTGGCTTTAATCATTTTTTTCATGCGCCCGATAAAGATCATGGGGGTGACCTGATTTTTATACAGGGACATTCTGCGCCAGGTATTTATGCCAGAGCATTTATAGAAGGCCGCCTTAGCGAACAACAATTGGATAAATTTCGTCAGGAAGTCGGTGGCGGTGGTCTATCCTCGTATCCCCATCCACGATTAATGCCTGAATTTTGGCAATTCCCTACTGTTTCCATGGGTTTAGGGCCTTTGATGGCGATCTACCAGGCCCGATTTATGCAATATTTGCATGATCGTCAGATCGTCAACACTGATCGGCGCAAGGTTTGGGCGTTTATGGGTGATGGCGAAATGGACGAGCCCGAATCAAAGGGTGCAATCAGTCTTGCCGGTCGTGAAAAACTAGAAGATCTGATTTTTGTAATCAATTGTAATTTACAACGTCTTGATGGCCCGGTGCGTGGCAGTGGTAAAGTTATTCAGGAACTGGAAGCGGATTTTCGTGGTGCTGGCTGGAATGTAATAAAAGTTGTATGGGGAGCCTATTGGGATCCTCTGTTGGCGAAGGATAGCAAAGGACTACTGCGTAAACGCATGGAGGAAGTCGTCGATGGCGAGTACCAGAATTATAAAGCCAAAGGCGGGGCGTATACACGAGAAAAATTCTTTGGCAAGTATCCCGAATTACTGGATATGGTTGCCAGCATGTCGGATGAAGATATCTGGCGATTAAATCGAGGTGGTCATGATCCGCATAAAATGTACGCGGCGTATGCGGCGGCAGTAGCCCATACCGGGCAACCGACTGTGATACTGGCAAAAACTGTAAAAGGTTATGGGATGGGGTCTGCCGGGGAAGGCCAAAACACCACTCATTCACAGAAAAAAATGGCATTAAAGCAGGTTGAAGCATTCAGGGATCGTTTTAATATCCCGATTTCAGATGATGATCTGGAAAATCTGCCTTATTATAAACCGGCCGACGACAGTGAAGAAATGAAATATATTCGCGAACGGCGTGAAGCTTTGGGCGGTTATCTTCCACACCGTCGTCAGGATGCGCCGTTGCTGCAAATTCCAGGCTTGGAAATGTTTGAAGCAGTGACCAAAGGTAGCGGCGACAATGAAGTTTCTACCACCATGGTTTATGTACGCATTTTAAGTCTGTTGTTGCGCGACAAAAAACTCGCCAAGTACATCGTGCCGATTATACCGGACGAAGCAAGAACCTTCGGAATGGAAGGTTTATTTCGTCAATACGGTATTTATTCCTCTGTCGGCCAATTGTATGAACCGGAGGACGCCGGACAGATTATGTACTATCGAGAAGACAAACAGGGACAGGTTCTTGAAGAAGGGATCAACGAAGCAGGCGCGATCAGTTCCTGGATTGCTGCCGGTTCATCGTACACTAATCACGATGTTCAGATGATACCGTTTTATATTTATTATTCGATATTTGGTTTTCAGCGCGTCGGTGACTTAATCTGGGCTGCTGGCGATATGCAGGTTCGTGGTTTTCTTATCGGGGGAACAGCGGGTCGAACAACTCTTGCCGGTGAAGGATTGCAGCACCAGGATGGGCATAGTCTGTTACTGTCATCCACCGTACCCAGCTGTGTGAGCTATGATCCGGCATTTGGATATGAACTTGCGGTGATTATTCAAGACGGACTGCGGCGTATGTATCAGGAAGGCGAACGAGTTTTTTATTACATCACGGTGATGAATGAAAACTATCGACAACCTGAATTACCCAAAAAATCAGTGGATGGTATCGTCAAAGGAATGTATCGCTTAAAGAAAAACCGCAGTAAAGCCTCTGTACAACTGCTTGGCAGTGGAGCGATTCTTCGCGAAGTGATTGCGGCAGCCGAGTTATTGCGCAGTGACTACTCAATTTCGGCCGATATTTGGAGCGTGACCAGTTTTAATGAGTTACGTCGGGAAGGGGAAAGTAAGGATCGTTGGAATCTGTTGCATCCGGATAAAAAAGCTAAAGTCAGTTACGTTGAGCAATGCCTGAGTGGTGCTTCCGGACCCGTTGTTGCAGCCAGTGATTATCAAAAAATAGTCGCGGATCAGATTCGGCCCTATATACCGGGGGACTATTCGGTATTGGGCACAGATGGATATGGACGTAGTGATTGCCGTCAGGCTTTGCGTCAGTTCTTTGAAGTGGATCGTTACTATATTGTGTTGGCAGCACTTAAAGCACTGGCCGATTCAGGTTCAATCGATGTGGCGTTGGTTAAGCAAGCAATCTCTCGCTACAAAATCGATCCGGAAAAGCCGGATCCGTTGTGTTCATAATATTATTGAGGGTGATTGCCTGATGGAACAACGCGTTTTTGTACCAGATATTGGTGATATAGACGAAGTTGAAGTCATCGAAATCCTGGTGAATTCCGGTGATACGATTGAGATTGAGCAGTCACTCATTTCTCTTGAGAGTGATAAGGCAACCATGGAAGTGCCGGCGCCAATTGCGGGTACTGTGAATGCTCTGGCCGTAAAAATAGGAGATAAGGTTAAGCAGGGATCTGAAATTTTGACTCTGGATAGCAAGGATTCCGAGTCCTCCACCCAGCCTGACTCAGTCACTGAATCCGATACGCCAGCAGATTCAGTTTCGACCTCCGAACAAAATGATGAAATTGAAGATTCCTCCGGACAGTCCGGATCAGAATCTGCAGGTACAGAAAGCCGACCTGAAAAACTACCACAAACTCAAGCGATACAGACTAAATATGAATCGGGAACTCATTCTGCAGCGCATGCCAGCCCTTCGGTTCGTCGTTTTGCCAGAGAACTGGGCGCCGATTTGGGTCGCATTATTGGAAGCGGACGAAAAGGACGTATTTTAAAGGAAGATGTGAAGGCTTTTATAAAAGTTTCACTCGGAAAACCCCTATTACCCGGGGCATCCAGCTTGACTCGGGTACCTTCTGCTCCCGTGGATTTTTCTAAATATGGTCAAATAGAATCAGTTTCTCTATCTCGTATTCAGCGCTTGTCCGCAGCGCACCTTCATGACTGCTGGGTCAGTATTCCGCATGTAACACAACAGGGTCAGGCCGATATAACCGACCTTGAAGAGTTTCGTAAAAGCCTGAAGCCGGAATTGGATCCATTAGGGGTCAAACTGACACTGCTGCCATTTTTAATGAAAGCGGCAGTAGCAACATTGCAGTCATTCCCGAGGTTTAATGCATCATTGCAAACTGATGGCGAGACACTTGTAATGAAAAAGTATTACCATGTCGGCGTTGCTGTTGATACACCTGAGGGTCTTGTTGTTCCCGTAGTTCGCGACGTAGACAAAAAAGGGCTCAGCGAACTGGCCAGCGAACTCGCAGAATTAGGTGCTCGGGCACGAGATAAAAAATTGAAGCCAACAGATCTTCAAGGCGGCTGTTTTACAATATCCAGCCTGGGCGGAATCGGCGGCACAGCGTTTACTCCGATAATTAACAAGCCTGAAGTAGCCATTCTTGGGGTATCACGTTCGAGTATTCAAGCTGTTTATCTAAATAAGGAATTCGTTCCACGATTAATGTTGCCACTTTCTTTATCTTACGATCACCGTGTTATAGACGGAGCGGCCGCAGCACGATTTATTGTATTTCTTGGTTCGATACTCGAAGATATGAGGCGTACTTTGATTTAGCAGACTTTATATGCTGAGTATGATCGGGATGCGTGACGCTATCCGTGTCAGTTTTGCTGCAACAGCCCAAACAATTAACAATTTGCATCATCAATGAAATTTAGGTTAAAAAATTAAAAAATATTTTAAACAGTTAAGAGTTATTCGATGAAAAAAATAGCGAATGAAGAAACTGCCGAAGTATTGGTTTTAGGTGGGGGTCCGGGTGGATATACCGCGGCATTCAGAGCAGCGGATCTGGGTAAGAAAGTTGTACTTGTAGAACGATATCCGGTTTTAGGTGGTGTTTGTCTGAACGTTGGATGTATTCCATCCAAGGCTTTATTGCACGTTGCTCAGGTCATTCATGAAGCGGACGAAATGTCTAAATATGGAGTGAAATTTGAGCCGCCAAAACTGGATGTACAGGCGATTGTAAAATGGAAGCAGGGGATAACCGGTGCTCTGACCAAAGGACTGTCTGGTTTGGCGGCACAGCGAGGAGTGACCGTAGTCAATGGAAACGGACAGTTTATTTCTGATCGGGTGCTTGAAGTAGACAATGGAGAGTCGCGGCAATCGATAAATTTTGATCATGCTATTATCGCCGCAGGATCAAGGCCGACTGAAATTCCGGTTTTCCCCAACGATGATCCTCGACTGATGGATTCCACCGATGCCTTGAATGTAGAAGAAATACCTAAAAATTTATTGGTTGTTGGTGGTGGTATTATCGGTCTGGAAATGGCGACTGTTTACCATGCTTTAGGATCGAAAATAACCGTTGTGGAGCTTATGGATCAGATTATACCTGGTTGTGATAAAGATCTTATTCGTCCGTTGCACCAGCGGATTAAAAAACAATATGAAAACATCTACTTGAAAACAAAGGTTTCTGAAATAAAACCTTTGAAAAAAGGCTTGAAAGTGACTTTTGAAGGCGAAGGGGCTCCTGAATCGGAACTGTTCGACCGCGTTTTGGTGGCGGTGGGTCGACGTCCGAACGGTGCGCAAATTGGTGCGGATAAGGCCGGTGTAACAGTCGATGATGCGGGCTTTATTCCTGTGAACAATAAGCAGTGTACAAATGTCGGGCATATATATGCAATAGGAGACATTGTTGGCAATCCGATGCTGGCTCATAAGGCCACTCACGAAGCCAAGGTCGCGGCGGAAGTTATCGCAGGGTTGCCCTCGGTATTTCAAGCATTGACCATACCGTCGGTTGCCTATACAGACCCGGAAGTTGCCTGGATGGGTTTGAGTGAACAAGAGGCAAAAGAACAGGGCATAGAGTATGAAAAAGCAGCTTTTCCGTGGGCTGCCAGTGGTCGAGCACTGAGTATCGGGCGTAAAGAAGGCGTCACAAAAATTATTTGCGATAAACAAAGCAAACGAATTTTAGGTGCAGGAATGGTGGGTACTAATGCCGGGGAACTGATTGCTGAAGCTGTATTGGCTCTGGAGATGGGTTCAGATGCAGAAGATATTGCATTGACGATTCATCCCCATCCGACACTGTCGGAAACTCTGGGCTTTGCTGCTGAAATGGTCGAAGGATCTATTACTGATCTATATATAAAGAAGAAATAGATTGAAAGCTGTCGATCTTAATCATGAGGTATTGGGGTCGGGAGATTTGCCCCTGGTTGTTCTGCACGGCCTGTTTGGTGCCGGGCGAAACTGGAGGGCGCTGGCTAAAAAGCTCAGCGAGCAGTGTCGTGTATATCTGCTGGATATGCGTAATCACGGTCATTCACCGCAAAGTGAATTTATGGACTATCCTCATATGGCTGCGGATGTGGCCGCCTTTCTTCAGTGCCAGGGTTTGGAGCGGGCAAACATACTCAGTCATAGTATGGGTGGCAAGGCGGCAATGTGGCTTTGCCTGACCCAACCGGACAATATAGAGCGAATTGCTGTAGTTGATATAGCCCCGGTAGCTTACCAACATAATTTCAATATTATTGTTGACGCATTGCTGCGTTTGCCGCTTGCGGAAATAAACAAGCGGCAGCAGGCAGACAGTTTATTGTCTGTAGATATTCAGGAACAAGGTTTGCGTCAGTTTCTTTTGCAAAACCTGGAATCAGTGCAGGATGGATTTCGGTGGCGTATTGATTTAGACATCATTAAAGCAGCACTACCGAATATACTTGGCTTCCCATCACTCGATAACATTAGCCCCTATCAGAACAAGGCATTGTTTCTGCGGGGTGGTAAATCTAAATATTTACTTGACGAGCACAAACATGACATAGGGGCATTGTTTCCCAAAGTACAGTACCAGACGATTGCTGGTGCAGGACATTGGCCTCATGTGGATCAACCCGATTTGTTTTTGGATACTGTAAAGCAGTTTTTTTGTATTAATTTATAACGCTGACTTACTTTGTACTGCTTCAATCGTTTCTGCTCTGCGAGCGTAGTGGCTGGGGTGTAAGTCATTGATTATTCTGGACACGTGGATACATCCGGGTAAGTTCTAATGCAACATCCTTGTTGTAAAACAAAAGCCTGATCGATAAATAGCAATCACGCTCTTAGTAAATTACATCCTGAGTAGTGACCTCCAATCTTATATAGACGATTATCTCATACTGATAAGTCGTTGTATGCATCAATACGCAAAAATAAAGGTAATATTCACATTATCCTAGTGTTTTTTTTAACATCGTTTCCATTCACAATTCTTATACTCATTTACTAACCAACTAAAGATGGATCGCAGGAATTTTCTCTAATTTAGTTGGGCATCAAGTCAGAGTCCCGACTTTGTATCCCTTAAATGGGAAATTATATCCCAATAAAAATAATAAAGAACTTGACCTGTAAGCTGGGGAAACTCCATGGAGAGGTAGAGTAATATGAGTACACAAATTGCGTTAGTAGAAGATAATGAGGTAACACGTAGGGTTTATACTGAAACTTTAGTCAATCAGGGATTTGATGTTGTGGCTCTTAAAGACCGCCATGCAGCGATGGACCATTTTCGCCAATCCCTGCCGGACGTCGTGGTCCTGGATATTGGCTTGAATGAAGAACGAGATGGCGGTTTCAAGCTGTGTATTGCCCTTCGTCGGCTTGCCCCCACATTGCCGATTATATTTTTGACCTCCAGAGATGAAGAACATGACAGGATATCTGGACTGCGGGTCGGCGCAGATGATTATATTACCAAAGATATTGGTCTCAACTATCTGATCGTGCGAATTGAAGTATTATTGCAACGCTTTCAAGCCCTGACTAAAAGTGAAGTACTGGATCATAGTAAAAATCTTATTTACGGTTCTGTAGAAATGGATCACACGCGAATGATAGCCTGGTGGAATAAGATACCACTGGATCTAAGTTTGACCCAGTATTGGATTCTTAATGAATTGGTCAGCAATTGTGGGGAAATCAAACAATACAATCGATTAATGCGAGCTGCAAAGATTAGCGTCGAGCCGAATACAATTACGGCTCACATTAAGACAATTCGAGATCGTTTTCGTATTGTTGATAGTAAATTCGATTGTATTAAGACGGAACGGGGCATTGGCTACCGTTGGGTCGAAGTATAGGACGCTCAGACTTTAAATAACACTCGTTGCTATCTGATTTGGCTGGTTGACAGGCGCTAATATCAGACGCGGCCACCTTTCCAGTGAATTTTCGGTATAATGCCCGCCGATTCATTGTATTCCTGAGAGTTGCAACACATGTCAAAGTCTGAAATTAGTAAAGTCGTACTTGCTTATTCCGGGGGTTTGGATACCTCTGTGATACTGAAGTGGTTACAGGAGCAGTATCAATGCGAAGTGGTGACATTTACTGCCGACATTGGTCAGGGTGAGGAGGTTGAGCCGGCACGGGAAAAAGCCAGGAATTTGGGCATCGAAGAGATATATATAGATGATTTGCGCGAGGAATTTGCAAAACAATATGTATATCCGATGTTCAGAGCGAACGCGATCTATGAGGGCGAATATCTCTTGGGTACATCCATCGCCAGGCCGTTAATTGCAAAACGGCTAATAGAAATTGCCAACGAAACAGGTTCCGATACGATATCTCATGGCGCAACGGGTAAAGGTAATGATCAGGTTCGATTTGAGTTGGGCGCTTATGCGTTGAGGCCGGATATTAAAATCATAGCACCGTGGAGAGAGTGGGATTTGAGCTCGCGGGAAACCTTGATGGCTTATGCCGAATCTCATGATATTCCAGTAGAAATGAAACAGGGGAAACGTAGCCCTTACTCGATGGATGCGAATTTACTGCATATTTCCTACGAAGGCGGGTGTCTGGAGGATCCGTGGATCCAGCCTGAAGATGCGATGTGGCGTTGGTCCGTGTCGCCAGAGGATGCGCCTGACCAGGCGACCACTATAGAATTGACCTATGAAAAAGGTGACGTCACAGAGATTAATGGTGTTGGATATACACCTGCCAGAGTGATGGAGTTACTCAACGAGATTGGAGGTGCAAATGGAATTGGTCGTTCTGATATCGTTGAAAACCGTTATGCCGGAATGAAATCCAGGGGGTGTTACGAAACGCCGGCGGGTACCATTCTATTAAAGGCACATCGAGCCATTGAATCAATTACCCTGGATAGAGAAGTGGCTCATTTGAAAGATGATTTGATGCCTCGTTACGCCACATTAATTTACAATGGTTATTGGTGGAGTCCGGAAAGACTTGTACTGCAACAAATGATCGATGCTTCACAGCGACCAGTAAACGGTAACGTCGCACTTAAACTCTATAAAGGAAACGTGATTGTCATTGGTCGTTCGTCGGATAATGACAGTTTATTCGATGAATCAATCGCCACTTTCGAAGATGATGCGGGTACTTACGACCAACAGGATGCAGAAGGTTTTATAAAATTGAACGCACTGCGTATGCGCATCGCGGCAAGGCGTGGACGCAACATGTAAAGCTTTTTTGACGAACAAACCCTGTTAGGAGTGCTGAGAATGTTATATGGAGCGCAGCGAGCTACATGCTGTATGAATTTCCCGTGGAGCCAGACGATTGAAGAAATTCAACCTAATCACGCAGTAATACTATATTTTTGAATTCGATAAAGCAGCGTGTCACGAGTCATACCCAATAACCGTGCAGATTGACTGCGGTTACCATTGGTGCGAATGAGGGCTTGATTAATGAGATCTATTTCCAAAGATTCCAGATTAATTCCAGAGTCCGGCAAAGTGAATCCAATGTCGGTATTGGGTTGTTTTATTTTTGGGTTAGAATGATATTCAACAGGAATGTTCGTGGGTTCGATTGTTTTACCCGGTAGGAAAATTACCAAACGTTCGCACAGGTTGCGGAGTTCTCTGACATTGCCGGGCCAGCTATACGATAACAGTAGCTTGATTGCCGCCTTAGTGAATTGTGGCGCGTCGAGCTGATGTTGTTTGCTGAATATATCAATAAAATACTTTACCAGACAGGTGACGTCACTATTGCGCTCGCGGAGAGGCGGAATTTGCAACGGCACAACATTGAGACGAAAGTACAGATCCTGACGAAATTCACCAGACTTGATTTTAGCTTGTAAACTAGAGTTGGTCGCCGCGATAATTCTCGCATTGACTGTTTGGGTCTGAGTCTGACCCACCGGTTGGCATTCGCCTGTTTCAAGAAATCTGAGTAATTTTGCCTGCAACGGCAGCGAGAGAGAGTCGACTTCGTCGAGAAAAAGTGTTCCATTGTGTGCCGCTTGAAGTTTCCCTGTCTGGTTTGATACGGCACCAGTAAACGAACCTTTGGTGTGTCCGAATAATTCAGATTCAGCAATGCTCTCCGGTAGGGCTGCGCAATTCAGTGTAATGAAGGGTTTGCTGGCGCGCGGACTGTGCTGCTGTAGTGCGTTGGCAATAACTTCTTTACCCGTCCCGGTTTCACCTGTGATCAAAACGGTTACATCGGTGCCTGCGATTACATGTGCGCTACGTAATAGCGATTGAAAATTGGGTGACCTCCCAATCAGGGATTTAAATGCGTCCACTTTACTGCCTCTTCGACTTGGTAATGCTTTATTTTATTCGTGCAGTCCGGAAAAATGTATCCGTAACGGATATAAATCGGGAAACGCTGAGAACAATGCCAGCAAAATCATGAAGATTCCCGTGAACTGTCTGAATTTATTATTATGAGCCAATCGGCTCATTAGGCTTGTCATTATACCTAAACTTAACACGGCCGGTAAAGTCCCAAGCCCGAATGACAGCATGGTAACAGCACTTCGAGTGATATCTCCTGCCGTAATTGAAAGAGCCAGGGCTGCATAGACGAGTCCGCAGGGCAGCCAACCCCAGACAGCGCCAAATAGAAATGCACTTGGCATGGTATGAACGGGAATCAGGCGGCGTCCCAGGGGCTCAATGAGTTGCCAGAATTTTGATCCGATTCGCTCAATATAGGCGAAACGGGGAAACCAGCCGGCAATATACAGGCCGGCACCCGCCATAAATAAGGCCGAACTGATTTGTAAAACCCGGTATCCATCGATCTTGTTAAATGGGAGCGTGAATACATGATGCAATACTCCAACCAGTATTCCGGCAGCGGTATAACTCGCTATTCGACCCAAATTGTAGCAGGCGATAAAGGGGAATATTGTTTTGGTTCGTTGACGAATGTCTTGTCTCAGACTGAGCGTCAACGTGCCAATTATCGAGCCGCACATACCCAGACAATGAAGGCTGCTAAACAGCCCCATAATAAACGCGACCAGATAGGAAGTATTAAAATCTTGAAGAATGTTCATAAGCGGGCGTGAACATTAACATAAAATAGCGATTTCGTGGCAATTAGTTATTATTGGTTTCGGAAAAATAGGGTTGCAACGGTAGAAATCCAGAAGAATTGAGTAAATGATCTGCTTTCTTCAGTATTTACCTCGAGAAATGTGTCATATGCCACAGTAAGTGTGTCATATGCCACCATGTACGCCTTATTTGCTACAGTTATTATAATAATTATTCCATTAGTAGCAGATATGTAAGAATAATGTAATAAAGGCATGAATAATGCTTGTAACGTATTTTTGCTATTTGGCAAATAACAACAACGATGTGAATTCCGATGGTTATAGAGAGTTTGCGGGGGGTGATGGGATCGATTCGATAATTGTTACGGTAAAGTGTGGAATCTTTTTCGACGAATGTAATATTTTTTTATAGAGTAAATGGGGATTGTAATGAGATCTTTTTATAGCGGATTAGCAATGGTTCTGATCCTGATGGTACCTTTTGCAGGAGTTGCCGAGACTGGCGACCTTATTGTAGCGCAAAATGATACTACTAATTCCAAAGGCGTCACGGAGGCGACCGATGTCGCTTCTAATAAAGAGCAACTTTCGACGATAACCATTGAAGGTCGATACCAGCGTCAGGGCACAGTCGAATTGCAACCAGGGTCGGGTGGAACGCTGGATACTTCCGAATTGTTAAAGCGTGTACCTGGCGCGAATGTCAATCGTAATGGTCCTCTTACCAATTTACCCCAATACCGTGGTCTTTCCGGTAACCAGATTAACGTCATGGTTGATGGTGTAAATTTAAAGGAAGTTGGGCCAAACTCAATGGATACCAGCTTGAGTAATATTCCAAAAGCTGTTGTTAAGTCTGTGAAGGTTTACAGAGGAATCGCGCCAGTCAGTAGTGGTATTGAGACACTGGGTGGAACAATTGCCACTGAGTCAAAAAAAGGGGAGTTCGCTGAACCCGGAAAAATTGAAACCCACGGAGTTGCTTCGGCTGGATACAGTTGGGTAAACAGCGGTCGCTATGCCGGTATTAATGCCAGCGTGGCTAATGAAAATCATCGCGCATTTTTTAATGGTACCTACGAAAAGGGGCGGGATTATAACTTTGGTGTTGGTAAACCGGTTAGCGATTCGCAGTATGAGCGCTCGACCTGGGGCGTGGGCTATGGATTCAACATGGACGATCAGGAAATCGGTATTAGTTACGACCATAAAAATACTGTGAACAGTGGTACTCCTTCATTGCCTTTGGATATCCGCTATATTCGCGGTGATGTGGGTAATATCAATTATTCGGGGGAATTTGGTAACGGATATAAAGTCGACGCTAAAGGCTTTTTTCAAACATCTGACCACCAAATGGATAATTATAGGTTGAGACCTGTTCCCAGGCCCGGTGGCGCGCCGCGTTTTCGTTTTGTTGATAACAATGTTACCGCCGGTGGTTATCGGGCGGCACTGACGATTCCCGATATTCTTTCCGGTGATTTGAGCATTGGAGCCGACGGTGATCTGGCGAACCACAACTCTATCGTTCGTGACCCGACGGCTGCAGGTTTTTTCATTCGCAATTTTAACGATGCACAGCGTGATCGTTATGGTTTTTTTGCTGAATGGGATGCTCATTTTGCAGACGTATGGAATGTTGAACTCGGTTTGAGATATAACCATATAGAAATGGATGCAGGGCCTGTTTCAACCAGTATAGGAGCACCTGCCGCGCAATTGTTGGCGACACGCTTTAATAGCGCCAATCGAAGTGTGGCGAATAATAATGTCGATGGCGTTGCTGTACTTCGCTATGCTGCCACCGATGATCTTGATCTGGAATTTGGATTTGGCAGCAAAACTCGCGCACCCAGTTATCAGCAACGGTACTTGTGGATACCCCTGGAAACGACAGGCGGTCTTGCCGATGGCCGTGTATATGTAGGTGATATCAATCTGAAAAGTGAGCGTTCGTACGAAGTTGAGTTTTCTCTGGATTGGCATACCGAGCGGTTTTACCTAACGCCTTCTGTTTATTATCGCTACGTGAATAACTATATCCAGGGTTTGGCAGTGACTGATATTCCGACACGAATGGTTGCCGGAGCGATTCAGCCTGGAGGTCCCGGGCCGCTTAGATTTTCCAATATTAATGCAAATCTTTGGGGTACAGATATGGAAGTCGGTTTTTCTGTAACCGATTATCTGAGGTTTGACGGTATAATAAGTTATGTACGAGGTCGGCGCGTAGGAACCGGTGCGGATAATCTATATAGAATCGCACCCTTGAATGGGCGACTGAAAATGACCTATGAACGCGGCGATTGGATGGCCTTTACGGAATATGTCGGTGCTGCCAAGCAATCGAGTACTTCCAGTTTTAATGGAGAAAGACCGACTCCGGGTTACGGCTTATTTAATGTTCGGGTTCAATATCAGCCGAATTATGCCTATGTGAATGGTCTGACTGTTGCTGCGGGTGTAGATAATATTCTTGACAAAAGCTATGCGGATCATTTGAATGGAATTAACAGGGTTATCGGCTCGGATGTTGCTTTGGGTTCCAGAGTACCGAATCCTGGACGTAATGTTTATTTAACCGCAAGTTACGATTGGTAGCTTATCGGCTATTCTATTTTCGAATAGTTGCTTTTTATGAAGAGCGCAGAAGGAATCTTCTGCGCTTTTTTCAATATATCCCATAATTTCTTGTAACCATTGATTGAACTCGCCTTTTTAGTCTGGTGAATAGACAGAGTTCGTCTATGCTTAGTTACGTTATCTGTTGAAGAGTAGATTTTAAGGGGAAAATTATGAGTATTCTGTTTGGAGTTATTTGTGGCTTGGTTGGGTTCTGGTTTGTGAATGATTTTCTGGGGTTAGATCCATTGCAATCTATCCCGTCAGACAAAAAAGAGAAAGGCAGGGCTAAAAATGGTGTAGCGGTTAATCAGGCAGTTGCCGGTACTCGTCCAAATATTTCGGGATCGGCGGTCGCGAAAAAGACTAAGTCAAAGCCAAAGGTAATTGTTCGATCAGTAAAGAAGGATAAAAACGCTGCTGTCCGGAAAAGTAAAGCTGTCGTCAAAGTTAAAACAGCCAACAAAGATGATTTAATGCGCATCGCAGGTGTTGGACCTAAAATAGCTAAATTTATGAAGAAAAACGGAATTAGCAGTTTCCAGGCTCTGGCAAAGTACGATAACGTGAAACTGGCGACCATGTTAAAGAAAGAGGGCGTTAGAGCTCGTAAAGATGATCCGGAATCCTGGAAAGAGCAGGCTCAGCTTGCTGTGAAAGGAGATTGGGAAAATCTTAGAAAGTATCAGGAAAAGCAGAAGAGCGAAAGAAAGGGTGATGTAAAAACTGCGGCATGATTTCTGTGTAGTTGTCCGGGAAAAGGAGCCTGTCACGGATAACTCAGTGGCCTTGGCTCATTTTCCCATATAAGCGGGTACAGATTAGTTGAAAGTTAGTTGGTGGCGATCAAATTGTAGTTTTAAAATCACTTTCCCTCACCTTGACGTTTGTTCCCGGATTGTCTCCACGCAGCGAATAAATTATCAGAGTGGTTAAATTCTTAGCTGAGTACCAATTATAAAATTCGATCACAGGTCTTAGATTCATTTGTCACTTTGAAGAACCCTTGATAGAGTGTGTTGGATTATAGAATCATACACGCGTTCCTTATGCAGGATTCCTTTGAAAATCTTCATAAACTCCATTCTCCCGAATATGGATATGAACCACTTGCGTGGTACCGTCGGCGGGAATTTCGGATCTTCATTGTTATTTTTCTACTATTTTCAATTGTTGGCCTGATTGTTTGTTTTAGTCGACCGCCTGTTTTTCGTAGTAGCGCTACTTTAACTTTGCTTGGCGATGCTGAAATCGATCGTTACTGGACAAGTTCTGATATCAATAAATCCGGTCAAAGTATAGAGCCGGAAAATCAACATATTGCTGTGCAGAACAGGATTTTGACAGCGCCTCGACTTCTGGAAAAACTGTGGACTGCGGTCAATGACAATGCTCTAATACCGACTGGAGTCATAGCGCAGTTTAACGATATGCGTAATATGCTTTCAGTAGAAAGTATTGTGAATACACAATTGGTGGAACTTCGCGCCTCCGGATCTGAGCCTGAGATATTGCCGGTCCTCATTAACGCCTGGGTCGATGCTTATCGATCAATTCGATCCGATAATATCAACCAGACCTCGCTATTGAAGAATGAAGCACTGACAGATCAACTAAATACCTTAAAAAACCAGGTCAGCGAAAAGCGTAAAGCCATTGACCTTTTTCGTCAGCAGAACGAAATTATGTCAGAAGTTCGCGATGAAAATCCTATACTGACTCAACTTGTTGGACTGAACAAAGCCCTCAACAAGGCCAACGAACTCGCATTGAAAGCGGATGCCGAACTGGAGTCAATTGAGGCGGCTATTGCTCGTGGCGAACCGGTATTTCTGGATGATACAAATAATAGCGAGAGTCTGGCAGAACTTGAGAAAAGTGCCCAAAAGTTACGTGAGCGAGTTGTCCGGTTGGAAAAGCAATACACGCAGGAATATATTCGACTGGTTCCAGATTTGAATGCGGTTCCCGAGCAACTAAAAGCAGTCGAGGCTAAAATCGCCGGTATGGGGCAGGTCGATCAGGGTAGGGTTTTGTCAATAGCCCGACAGGACGCGCGCGCAACCAATAAGAAAGTTAGGCGTTTACAACAGCAGTTAGCGGATCATAAACATATTGCCAGCGAATTCACAGCGCGTTTTTCTGAATATAAAGAGATGCAAATTGCGTTACAGAACCTTGAGGCACATTATCGATCAACCGAAGATAAAATTTTAAAAACTGAAGTAAGGCAACACCAGAAATACCCGGATATAGAAGTAATCAGCAAAGCTTTTCTTCCGCAGCAGCGAATAAGTCCTGATTATCCACGTGATGCTGCATTGATACTCGTAGCTTCATTTCTACTGGGCTTGATTGGTGTCTGGGTTGCTAATTTTCTGGTGCCCAAGGAGGTCATTGCTTCGCCGGGAATTACTCTTTCCGGTCTGCATATGTATTCTGATGAAAATCTTGCTGGTTTGCCTCCAGTCATGCAAACACCACAATTGCCTGGACGGCCCTCAATCCTGCCTTTGGAACAATCGATGCCAGAAGAATTAACAGACAGTGATTTGCATTTATTTTGGCAGCAATCGACTGCCAGGGGAAAACAATTGATCGGCATTTTGCTGAGTGGCATAAGCATTGATGAGGCAGCATTGATCGAAACTCAGCATATCGATCTACAGCTCAACACAATCGATATTCAAGGAGATCATTCAAGGACAATAGAAATATCTGAAGGGTTGGCCGAGTTATTCAGGCAATCGAAAAACAGACCCGCCTGGCAAAGTTCTTGTGGAGGAAATGTCGAAGATCTCGTAGCCTTGCTTGCTTGTCTGGCGACAGATGCAGATATGGATAGTCACAGGTTTTCTAATCAAGCGCTGCGCCATTCATATTTGTTGTATCTGGTCAGACAAGGGGTAAAGCTGTCAGAATTAGCCGATCAAGTGGGTTATATATCTCCTTCTGCGTTAACTGTTTACAGAGCTCAATCCCCGCAGGGTGCGGGAAAAGTGATCGGCGAAATTGATCGGGTTCACCCTTTACTCAAAGTTTGAATGCAGACTCGGGCTACTTTGCTCCAGGGTTAAAAAGCCAATGGTCTGCACACTAAGGAGCGAGGATTCATCGAGTTCTGTAACACTCCCGTCTCTTTAAATATTCATGTTCAGGAGGAACAGGTGCCCATAAAAGTAGGAAATGTCGAATTTTATACGGGCCCACATCAGGTGGGCGCCCCCGATGATCTGGAAAAGGTGGTTGTTGATTTTATCAATGCGGCTCAAACAAGACTTGAAGTAGCTGTACAGGAACTGGAAAGTCCCTCCATAGCGGAAGCCATTCTACAGGCACGAAAACGCAGGCTTGTTGTCAAAATTGTTCTTGAACAAGATTATTTGAAAGCAAGAAATCGACGTAACCCCTGGTCTCCAGGCGGAAAGAACGAAAATAACCGGCGGATTCACGATGCCTTGTTGCGTGCCAATATAGATGTTAAAACAGATTATAATAAAAGCATCTTTCACCAAAAATTTATTATTCGTGACCGGCAATCTTTACTTAGCGGATCAACCAATTTTACGCCAACTGGAACGAGTAAAAACCTGAATCATATTGTCGTTGTCCATGATCCCGCAGTAGCAAAAATATATGGTCGAGAATTTAAGGAGATACAGCAGGGGCATTTTGGCAGATTGAATGAGGGGCATGATATTGCGCCAACAGATGTTGTGGTGTCAAACGTACCGGTACGAGTACTTTTTTCACCGGATCATCATCCTGAAATGGAGATTATGAAGCAAATGTTGAAGGCAAGGAAGCGCATTGACTTTGCCATCTTTACTTTCGCGAAATCATCAGGCATTGACGATACCATGATTCGTTTATTGCAGGCAGGCATGCCTATTCGTGGTGCATTCGATGCGAAACAGGGTGCACAAAGCTGGGCGGCGATACCGGCATTGAAGAAAAATGGCGCGCAATTATTTTCTGTGCGGCCGGGCAATGGTATCGGCCATTTGCACCACAAATTGATGGTACTTGATGAGCAGGTCGTAATTGCCGGGTCATTTAACTATACCGGGGCAGCCAATCAGCTAAATGATGAAAATATTATTATTCTTGGCGACCTTGACACAAGCTCAAATGTCCGAAGAAATGCGCAGAAAAAAATTGCCGGGTTTGCAAAAGCCGAAATAGAGAGAATAATTCAGGATCATGGAGAAAGGTTATAAAGTTTCAGGAGGTGATCAGCGCTTTCGGTAGCCAGAATGTAAGCCATTGATTATTCGGGATGCATGAAACTCTCCATGTAAGCCCTGCTGTAATCTCTTTGTTGCACAAGCCCGATCTACCTTGGTACGTTGAAAATCGTTTAGAGACACGGTATCCTCGGATGTGGACAGATTGTTTCATCGGTCAAATAGTTATCCTCGTATTTTTTCAGTCTATCAAATTGAAGAAATTGCCCGTTGAAGTGTCTGTTTGTGAAGAGTTTTTGTACCCAGGAGGTGTGATACTAAGGAGCGAGGTTTTAATAATATGGGAAAGCTTGACGCAGGATTATTGTTTGTCTTCAAGGCGTAGCAACAGGCGCATAGCAGGGCTACGCAACGGTTGCTACAACGCAGAAGACGGATAATAAGACAAGTCAGGATTCGTATATTATTGAATCCTCGCTCCTAATAGCGTAGCTGAATAGTGCGACGGTCTTTTCGCTTTAGATAATAAAAATATAAAATGCTCTATCGTTACCTACTTACGGTTTGTTTTGGAGTTTTTACGATACTATCGTCGCTCAACGCAGATGAGTTGGAAGCGGAAAAAATTTCACTGGATCCCATTACGGTCACTGCCGATAAGTACACAGAATATCTTTATCAGGTGCCTAAATCTGTCAGTGTCATCGAAGGCAAGAAAATTACTGATATGGCAATAAGGAAACTTGAGGATGTTTCTGCTTTTGCACCGAATCTAAATATTGTGAAAGGTGCCGTATTTAGCCGGGTCTATATTCGAGGTATTGGTTCGGGCCTGAATCAAGGTTTCGACCAGTCGGTTGGAATATTTAACGATGGAATTTATTCCGGGCGTGGTCGTCAATCACGTATCCCACTTTTGGATGTTGATCGTATTGAGGTCTTAAAAGGACCTCAGGGTTTGTTGTTTGGGAAAAATACAACTGCCGGTGCGGTCAACATTATTAGTGCTCAGCCGGGATCGCAGTTTGAATCTCGAATCTCGGGCTTGTATGCACCCGATCATGGCGAAAAATACCTTGAAGGCTATGTCTCAGGGCCAATTGCCGATGGGTTTTCTGCGCGTATTGCAGGTCGGATTTCACATTTGGATGGTTATCTGACAAATACAGTTTTAGACAGGAAGGAACCAGAGACTGAACAGCAACAAGTTCGCGCTATTCTCCATTGGGATGCAGCGGAAAATATCGATGTTTCAGCGAAATATGAATTCGGTCATTTTTCGGATAATGGTCGAACTTCCCAAGTTGTGGAAACTGGGCCATTCGAACCAGTATTCCGGGCGGGTGTTCCTCAATTTGAGTCGGACTTTAATTTAAGCCGGTCAGTGGCTAGCAACAGCGCTGCATTTGGCCCTGATAAAAGCGATACAGTTTATCAAAATGCATTGTTAAACGTTGATATCCAGCTCGATAAACATACTCTTACTGCAACCTCGGGCTATAACAGTTACAGTTACGATGATCTTTTTGATCTGGATCTTTCTGCTTTATCGACCGCCGCGCAAGAACTTGATCAGAGCTTTACGCAGTTTAGCCAGGAACTACGTTTGCGTTCAGATCCTGCGGAAAGTTCTTCCTGGGTGCCGTGGGATCTTGATGCGCTTGAGTACATGCTGGGTGCTTATTACCAATACCAGGAATTCGATTATTCGAGCAGTGACAATTTTGATACTCGGCCCTGGACAGCATTGGGTCTCAGGTTTCCTTCGGGTGCGGCGTCGCGTATCAATAGTACTGTTCAGCGATCTAACAGTTGGGCTGTGTTTGGTAGAATGACCTGGCATCCGTTGGACGATTGGCGAGTGGTTGCGGGTTTGCGTTACACCAACGAAACAAAACACGCATCAAAACGTTTGATTATCGCTGATCTTGGCACGCGGGTACGAAATCCATCGCTGGAACCTTTTTTTGCCATATTTGCAACTGTTCCGCACCAATTCGAGGAATCACGGACCGAGTCACGAGTTGCGCCGATGTTTTCGTTGCAATGGGATTTTACAGAGCAGGATATGGCGTATTTTACCTTTTCCACTGGCTATAAGAGTGGTGGCTTCGATGCACATGCAACTTCGGGAAATTTGCAGGAATACATATTTGCTGACGAATACGCTGTGGGTTATGAACTGGGAGTGAAAACCTATTGGCTGGACGATTCCTTAAGTCTGAATATCGCACTTTTTAGAACTAATTTCGATAATCTGCAGGTTAGCCAATTTGATGGCGTTGGTGCTTTTTTGGTCGGTAATGCAGCACAGGCGACAACCCAGGGAGTCGAGGTGGACAGTCGTTGGCAAGTGACCGAGGATCTGAGTTTATCTATGGCGGTTGCTTTTCTGGATGCCCGGTATAATAAATTTGACAATGCAACCTGTCATTCAGCTCAGCTTGCGGAATTTAGAATAAGTGGCTTAGCGGGTCCTTGTACTCAGGATCTATCGGGAAAGAATACGCCTTATGCACCTGAATGGAGTGGTAGCTTTTTTATCGACCATGTATTTCCGCTTGGCCGATTGAATTTTGGATCATCAGTTCTGGATGAATTGAAACTGAGCACTCGATTGAACGTCAATTTTAGTGACAGTTTCTTTTTAGCCGAAGACCTGGATCCGCTGCTCCGCCAGCGGGCCTTCGCAAAACTGAACGTGCGTATAGCCATAGGAGACCGCCAGAACCACTGGGAAATCGCGTTTCTGGGAAGAAATCTGACTAATGAGCTGACCAGCGTTGATGGTAATGATATACCGGTATTGACCGGCGCATTGCGTAAATCCACTGACCGACCGCGGACGCTTGCGGTGCAGGCGACGGTAGGGTTTTAGATATTTGATGAAATTGGTCTGAATACACAGGCCGACAAAGTAAACAACAATTACGCAAAAAAAAGTCTTTGACCGTGAGATATGTCTTGAATTCTTCTATTTATGAGTATTCTGGCAAATGTATAAACGAGCAGAGCGATCACCTGACCGGATTTTGAAGCGCTGGTCCTTTTGAATTCACCTTGCGATGCGTTACACCTCCTAATGACCATTTGACCTATACACAGTGATTGCTTTATTAGAATCTCGAATTCTTTTTTTTCAGCGTATTACCTAAATTCAATGATAAAAATTTCACGTCGATTTTTCTCGAAACTGGTCGCTTTTACAGGATTAAGCACTATTTTTGGGTCGCTGCTGGCATGGGCTCAGATTCAGCCGATCAAAGATTCTATCGATATAACTGCCTTAGAAGCGTATGTGGATACTCTAATCCCGCCTGATGAGACTCCAGGTGCGGTAGCACTAGGGGTTGTAGATAGGATTTTAAAGAAATCGGAAACTGAAGCAGCATATCAAGCGATGATTGTCTCTGGGTGCCAATGGTTGAATCGGCAGGCTAGGAAGGAAGGATTCGAAGGTTTTTCAAAACTGTCTGAAGAAAACAAGGAGAAAATTGTTCGAATTGCCGAAATGAGTTTGCCGGGCAGTCCGGAAAATTCATTTTTCTTGAAAACACGCAGCGATTCATTTGTTTATTACTATTCGAACCCCAAGGCGCTAGCGTTATTGTCCTATTCGGGCCCGCCGCAACCTTTGGGCTTTCTGGATCATGGTCTACCTCCTAAGTAGCCTGTAATGGGCAGTCTTTTTTTATGAAAAAAGTGTTTTATGATGCGGTTATTGTCGGCTCTGGAGCGGGCGGCGGCGCATGTGCGTGGGCCTTGGTTAACCAAGGTTTAAAAGTATTGATTCTCGAGGCTGGTCCTGTCTATAACCCTGATTCTGATTATTGTCTTGAATCTACCGAATGGGAAACAAAAAGATTTCCGCACAAAGAACCTGGATCGCTCCCGTATAGCTTTGGTCCCATGCAGGAATTATCGGATGAGTTTGAGCATATACGATCCTGGAATCATAGTTTTGGACGCTACAATCCCAGCAACAAAAGAATGGCCTGGAAATATCACCATGTGCAGGGGGTGGGCGGTTCAACATTGCACTTTACAGGCGAAGCCCATCGCCTTTGTCCGCAATCAATGCACATGCAATCCCGGTATGGGGTTTCCGCGGACTGGCCTATCACCTATCAGGAATTGGAACCTTTTTATTCTAATGCCGAAAAGATTGTGGGTGTCGCCGGACCAAATTCAGATAAACTCCGGCCTCGTTCTGAGCCGTATCCATTACCTCAACATCCCAGCAGCTATACCAGTCAAAAATTAGCTATTGGGTTTCGCAAGCTTGGATTAAATTGGACGGCAAATTCTTTAGCCATTCTTTCAAAGCCCTATGACGGACGACCGGGATGTAACTATTGCATGAATTGTAATCGGGGTTGTCCGCGAAAAGATAAAGGCAGTGTCGATGTAACTTTTCTGCACAAGGTCCGTAATTCTAAGCGGTGTGAAATACGCACAGAATCTCGTGTCATCAATATTCAAGCAGGGCCTAACGATCGCGTTACTGCGGTTCAATACTCGGATCGTGCCGGTAATGTCCATGAAGTATTCGGGCAAGCGTTCATTATTGCCGCCGGTGCGATTCACACTCCGCGGTTATTGCTGCTTTCCAAAAGCAAATTTGCGCCAGCCGGACTGGCCAACGACTCGGAGCAGGTCGGAAAAAACTTCATGGAGACCATTGGTTGGACCAGTAGCGGGATTTATCCTTCGATACTGGGAAGCCAGCGAGGGTTGCCATCCGACGGAATATGCTGGGATTATAACTTGCCCGATTCGATACCGAATGTCATTGGCGGGTGCCGGTTTGCTGCGGGTACCGCAGAGGCTGATCTATTGGGGCCAATCAGTTATGCCACACGGGTTGTAAGTGGCTGGGGTAAAGCCCATAAACAAGCCATGCGCAAGATTTACGGGCGGGTATTGTGTGTTAACGCGGTCGGTGAATCACTGAGTAATCCAAAATCATTTATCGAACTGGATGCGCAAAAAAAGGACAGCTTAGGTCTATCCACCGCCAAAATTAACAGTTATCTTGATGAAAATGAGATTCGACGAATCGAGTTTATGGCCGGAAAGTCTAGAGAGATATTGGATGCGTGCGGTGTTAACGAGTTATTTGAAGAATTCGGGACCTATGATATATTCAGCTCTACCCATGTTTTCGGAACCTGTCGAATGGGAAAAAATTGGCAATCTTCCGTCGTAGATCCCTTTTGCAGAGTCCATCGTTGGAAAAATTTATTTATAGTGGATGCCAGTGTTTTTCCTAGTACAGGAGGCGGAGAAGCGCCGTCTCTGACGATCGAAGCCTTGGCTTTACGAACGGCACGGTATATCCATGACCTTGCGAATAGAAAGGAATTATCGTAGTTTAACGGAGCCCACGCCTTTTCGGGCTGAATTGATTTAAGGACAGAATATGAAACAGGTTTCAATTGTTGCGATAATTTTTGCACTCATTCAGTTTTTGGCCTTTAATGCAGTAGCAGGTACTGGCCCGCCGCCACCGCCACCGCCGCCACCGCCTCCGGAAATAACTACTCCTGCGGAAACAACTACCCCTCAGGAAATATCTCCTCCTGAGGTTAATCAACCGCCTCCCTCGGTGAATAATAGTTCCTGCGCCGGAGTTTCTTTGGTTAGCGGCGAGTGTAGTCAGACCATATACGGGGCGTATGGCAATATCGCAACACCGGTTTTAGACCTTTTCATTGACGGTGTTATGGATGGTACCAATACAACCAGCCGATTTTCCGGCGAATCCCAATCTGCTGGAGACGAAATGGTGTCGGAGCGCTTTGGATTTTATATGTCGGGCGTTGGTACCAATATAGACCGTAAAATAACCGCCAGAGAGGTGGGTTACGATTCGGATCTTTTGGGATTTGTAGCCGGACTTGACTATCGGTTTTTCGAGGAATTTATCGCAGGCCTTTCTATCGGTTACACCAATAGCGAAGCCAATATGGATTTAGGGGTAGGGCAGGTTGATTTAGAAACTGTCGTCGTCTTGTTACACGGAGTATATACGCCAACTTATAACATCACAGTCAATACTTATGCCGGTTGGTCGGGTCTTAATTTTGATAGTACCCGCACAATTGCAGGTACTGGATCTGCTCAAAGTAAAACCGACGGTGATCAATTCGTAGCGGGGTTATCCTCTTCTTACAACTTCAATATCGGTGGATTTACGATTTTGCCGCAAGTCTCGGTTGACTATTTAACTTCTTGGATTAATGGCTTCAGTGAAGTCGGAGCAGGAGCGGCAAATTTGAATGTTGGAGACCAGAGGATCAATTCATTGAAAACCTTAGCAGGTGTAAATTTAACCTACGCATGGAGTCAGAACTGGGGCGTGATTACTCCCCATATTAGGGTTTTTTATCTGCATGAATTCTTAAATGATAATCGTGTGATCAATACCTCACCACTTATTGGTACTTCAACTTCAAGTGGGTTTCAGACTGACAATCCTGATCGAGATTATGTCACTTTAGCGGCTGGGATTTCTACTCAACTTCCTCATAGTGTTCAACTGTATGTTGATTATCAGAGAACTATTGCGCATTCGTATATCGATAGTTATATTGTGAGCGGGGGTATCAGGGTCGGTTTTTAGATTCAGAAGTACCGGGGTGCTGCGGATTGATCCATTATGGTTCTGTCAACTTGAACAGGGGCCATTCGAGATATGGAAGGTCTGTTTGGCGAACTTGGATCGTAATAACATACGAAACGGCTAGAAAACAGAAAGTGATGTGTGGCTGTTGACAGTAGGGAAAGCTCCGTGCGGCTTTATTTATCTTACTGCTGGTAAGATGGCAAAGTCGTTCCAGGCCCAATATTCTTGTTGACGTGGTGAATGGATCATTTCATTTTGCTGACCCGTAATTTTCACTGGGTTACCAAAATGCTACTCTAAACTCTCGCGTTGTTGATGCTACCGACCCACCTCTAGCTCGGATAAACCCAGTTGTCCAATTCCAATTTGGAAACTTTTGAGAAGTGTTTTTGATTGTTGGTGACCAATACGGCACCGAGATGCCGAGCATGCGCAGCAATCATGGCATCATTATTCCCAATCGGTGTACCAGCTTTGTATTAACGTTCGGGCCGAGCAGCGCAGAAGAGTTTATTTCTCTGCCTTTTGCCTCTAATGAAGGGCAGCGTTGGAGCCTAAAGTCAGGCTTGGTGCGGGAAGCCTCTGTGGGAAAATTATTGACACCTCGCTCCTAAACACCCAAAACCCGTCGAATTCGTTCACAGGCATCCACTAAATTCTCCATGCTGGTGGCGATCGATATGCGAACGTGCCCTGGGCAGCCGAATGCTGAACCAGGCACCACAGCAACGCCTGCTTTTTCAATCAAAAATTCGGATAATGCGACATCATCATCAATACCTTCCAGCGTCGCAATGACATTTTGTAAATCGGGAAATACATAAAATGTACCGTCAGTGGCCAGGCACGATATACCCTTTATTTTATTCAATGCATCGACGACAAAATCGTGCCGATCCTTAAACGCCCGTTTCATTGTGTCTATACAGGACTGATCGTTGCTCAGCGCTGTTTCAGCAGCAATCTGGGAAATGGATGTTGGGTTTGATGTACTGTGAGATTGGATTTTCTTCATCGCCTGGATTATTGATCGTGGGCCGGCGGCGTAACCGATTCTCCATCCGGTCATGGAATAGGCTTTGGACACTCCATTAAGAACCAGGGTACGGTCATAGAGCTCGGGGCAAACATTCAGGATGTTGCAAAAACTGTTCGCTTTCCAGACAATGTGTTCGTACATGTCATCGCTTGCGATGATCAGGTCAGGAAATTCCAACAATACCCTGGCCAGTGCTTTCAATTCATTTTCAGTGTAGCTAATGCCGGTTGGATTGGATGGGCTGTTAATAACAAACAGACGGCTGCGATCATTGAGACTGGCTCTGAGTTGTTCCGGGTTTATTTTGAAATTCTGATCCTGGTTGGCGAGCAGGAAAACCGGTTCACCCCCGGCCAAAAGAGCCATGTCCGGATACGAAACCCAATAGGGTGCCGGAATGATTATTTGCTCTCCTGGATTTATAATCGCTTGTGTCAGATTATAAAAGCTCTGTTTCCCTCCGCAGGATACCAGTATCTGATCGGGCTCATAGGATAAATGGTTGTCGGTACGTAACTTTTCAATTATGGCGGTCTTAAGCGCGGGAATCCCATCTACGGCAGTGTATTTTGTAAAACCCGAATGAATGGCTTCGATGGCGGCATTTTTTATATGTTCCGGTGTATCGAAGTCCGGTTCACCTGCACCCAAACCAATGATATTCTTACCTGCTTTCCGCATTTCATTCGCTCTGTTGGTGATCGCCAGAGTGGGTGAGGGGTTAATGGCGTTAACTCTATCGGAAAGTGAAATTGTCATTCTTGGGGTCCATTTGTTGCGATTATTATTTTAAATTGGGCGTGTTCGGGAACAAACACTTAACGGTTAAAAGTCGATCTGGGTTGTTTTTGATTTTATTGGGCTACAACACAAGGCATTACAAGATGAGTAAGGAGCGAGGTTTTAATAATATGCGAAAGATTGACGCAGGATTATTGTTTGTCTTCAAGGCGTAGCCACAGGCGCATAGCAGGGCTACGCAACTGTTGCGACAACGCAGAAGACGGACAATAAGACAAGTCAAGATTCGTATGTTATTGAATCCTCGCTCCGAAGTCTTGATATTCAATTATACCTGCTAATTAATTAGAAACTATTTTTCTGAGGGTGCAAGCTATAAATTACTTGGGTTTATGCAACAGCAACTTCACAGGAGAGTAATCATGGGTAGACGGTTGCATGCCCAGGCAAACATTTAATTTGCGTTCTAATCAGAAACTCTCTGAATAGACAGACTAGTTATTAGCTCAATATTACAGCAAAATTAAGCATGGCAAAAATTTTTACACTACGCAGTTCTTTTAAACCCGAGGGTGATCAACCCGAGGCAATTCAAAAATTGGTCGACGGCCTCAATTGTGGGGAATTGCATCAGACCTTGCTGGGTGTTACCGGTTCAGGGAAAACTTTTACGGTTGCTAATGTAATCACCGAAGTTCAGCGTCCAACGATGATCCTTGCCCCTAATAAAACATTGGCGGCTCAGCTTTATGGCGAAATGAAAGAATTTTTTCCCGAAAATTCAGTTGAGTATTTTGTGTCGTACTACGATTACTACCAACCTGAGGCCTACGTCCCGGCTTCTGACACCTATATCGAAAAGGACGCCTCATTAAATGAACACATTGAACAAATGAGATTGTCCGCAACTAAAGCCTTGCTTGAAAGGAAAGACACGATTGTAGTCGCAACCGTTTCCTCAATATATGGCCTGGGCGAACCAGAATCCTATTTCAGCATGGTGTTGCATCTGGTTCGCGGTGATCAAATAAATCAGCGAACTCTATTACGTCGGTTGGCGGAAATGCAGTATATGCGCAATGAAACTGAACTGAGAAGGGCGACTTATCGGGTGAGAGGTGATGTGATCGACATTTACCCGGCGGAGTCAGAAAAGGACGCATTGCGGGTCGAGTTGTTTGATCAGGAAATTGAGCGGATGTCACTGTTCGATCCTTTAACCGGTGAAATTACCAGCAGGGTTGCCCGATACACGGTTTATCCTAAAACACACTATGTGACCCCCAGGGAAAAGTTATTGTCAGCAATAAGTGAAATTAAAATCGAATTGGCTGAGCGTTTGCAAGATTTGCGTTCGAGTAATAAGCTGGTTGAAGCGCAGCGCCTGGAACAACGTACTTTGTTTGATATAGAAATGATCCTGGAAGTGGGGTATTGCTCCGGTATTGAAAACTATTCACGCTATTTGTCGGGCAGGCAGGCAGGTGAATCACCGCCCACCATGTTTGATTATCTTCCTGATGATGGCTTGCTGGTTATCGATGAAAGTCACGTGACTGTTCCACAACTGGGTGCTATGTATAAGGGTGATCGGTCAAGAAAAGAGACTCTGGTCGAATATGGTTTTCGATTACCCTCTGCCCTGGATAACCGACCGTTACGATTTGATGAGTTTGAGTGGCGTTCTCCGCAGCGAATTTATACTTCAGCCACTCCCGGGCCTTACGAGAATGAAATATCGGGTTCAGTAATTGAGCAAGTCGTGCGTCCTACGGGCCTGGTTGACCCGCAAATAGAAGTTCGTCCCGCGGTATCACAGGTCGATGATTTGCTCTCGGAAATAAAGGTTCGTGCAGAAAAAAATGAACGTGTGCTGGTGACTACTTTGACCAAACGGATGTCAGAAGATTTGACTGACTACCTTATGGAACATGATACGCGAGTTCGTTACCTGCATTCTGATATTGATACTGTCGAACGGGTGGAAATCATTAGAGACCTTCGATTGGGTGTATTTGATGTGTTAGTGGGGATAAATCTTTTGCGGGAAGGTTTGGATATTCCGGAAGTTTCGCTGGTGGCCATATTGGATGCCGATAAAGAAGGTTTCTTAAGGTCCAGCGTTTCGCTAATTCAGACCATCGGTCGAGCAGCCAGGCACGTGCGAGGTAAAGCCATTCTGTACGGCGATAAAGTGACGCGTTCTATGCAGCACGCAATCGAGGAAACAGGTCGGCGCCGCGAAAAACAGGAGCTTTATAATGAAGAACACGGAATTCAGCCGCAAACTATAATTAAATCGGTCAAGGATATTCTGGAAGTGGCGATTCCGGGCGCAGGGCTGTATTCGGAAAAGCCTTCTCAACAAAAAGTGGCCGAGTCGGAACAGATTTATGCGGTATCATCCCCTAAAAAAGCAGCAAAAATGATAAAAAAACTCGAGGAACAAATGTATACACACGCCAGAGAGCTTGAATTTGAGGAGGCTGCTCGGGTTCGGGATGAAATTAAACGTATTCAGCGGCAAATTCTGGTTTGAGTATCGCGCTCAATTTAACTTAGATTGTTGCCGATTTGAAATATTTATTCAAAAAGTTTTTATTTGTAGCGAATAGCGCTTTAAGAAACATTATAAATGGGTTAAACTTCCCCAGATCGATGAGTAATTAACAGGCGCGTAGCTCAGCTGGTTAGAGCACCACCTTGACATGGTGGGGGTCGTTGGTTCAACTCCAATCGCGCCTACCAATACAACAAAGCATCGCATTGCGGTGCTTTGTTCTTTTTAACTGAAATATTTCTGCTCGGAACGATCGTTACGAGTCTGTACAAATTATGCCCACAATTTCTTTGCCCGACGGGTCAACACGCAATTTTGATCACGCCGTGACCGTGATGGAAGTCGCGGAATCAATAGGGCCGGGGCTGGCCAAATCAGCAATCGCAGGCCGTGTCGGTGGTCAGCTTGTCGATTGCGATTATTTAATCGATTCCGATTCGGAAATTTCAGTGATAACCAGTCGCGATGACGAGGGACTGGAAGTTATCCGGCATTCAACAGCGCATTTACTGGCGCAAGCTGTTAAACGTTTATTTCCCACAGCTCAGGTGACCATTGGCCCCGTTATTAATGATGGGTTTTACTATGATTTTGCCTATGAAAGGCCTTTCACGCCTGAAGATCTGGAAGCTCTTGAAAAAGAAATGCATGGCTTGGTTAATGAAGCCATCGATGTGCAGCGAACGGTAGTTTCCAGGCAAGAAGCTGTCGACTATTTTCGACAGTTGGGTGAGCATTACAAAGCTGAAATTATTAACGATTTGCCGGAATCGGAAACTATATCGCTATACAGTCAGGGTGATTTTACTGATTTATGTCGCGGTCCTCATGTACCCAGTACCGCTAAGCTTAAGACTTTTAAGCTGATGAAAATAGCCGGGGCGTATTGGCGTGGTGATTCCAGAAACGAAATGTTGCAGCGTATCTATGGAACCGCCTGGCAGGATAAAAAAGCATTAAAAGCCTATCTTTATCGGCTTGAAGAGGCCGAAAAAAGGGATCATCGCAAGCTTGGAAAATCATTGGATCTGTTTCATACTCAGGCAGAAGCTCCCGGTATGGTGTTTTGGCACGACAAGGGTTGGACTGTTTATCAGTTAATCGAACAGTTTATTCGTGATAAGCTACGCTCTAAGGGTTACTTTGAAGTAAAAACACCCCAATTGGTTGATCGTTCATTGTGGGAAAAATCCGGGCATTGGGATAAGTTCGGCGATATGATATTTACCACTCATTCCGAGCATCGGGACTACGCCATTAAACCGATGAACTGTCCCTGCCATGTACAGATTTATAATCAGGGAGTTAAGAGTTACCGCGATCTGCCGATAAGGATGGCAGAATTCGGATCTTGTCACCGCAACGAGCCATCCGGTACGCTGCATGGATTAATGCGTGTGCGAAATTTTGTCCAGGACGATGCGCACATCTTTTGTACCGAAGACCAGGTTCAGGGTGAAGTGGCCGCATTTATAGATTTATTGTTTGAGGTTTACAAAGCTTTTGGTTTTGACCAGATATTGATTAAGCTGTCCACGCGACCGGAAAATCGAGTTGGAAGCGATGAGGTTTGGGATAAAGCGGAAAAAGCGCTTGAAAAAGCATTGGACAATAAACAGTTGGAGTGGCAGTTACAGCCTGGTGAAGGTGCATTTTATGGCCCTAAAATCGAATTTTCCTTAAAAGACTGCCTGGACAGGGTTTGGCAGTGTGGAACGATTCAGGTCGATTTTTCAATGCCGGAACGCTTGTCGGCTCATTATATTGACGAGGATAGCGACAAACAGGTGCCTGTCATGTTGCATCGAGCAATCCTTGGTTCAGTGGAAAGATTTATTGGCATACTGATCGAACACTATGCAGGTACATTGCCGATGTGGTTGGCACCCGTGCAGATTGTTTTGGTGAATATCGCCGACCGACACGCGCAATATACTCAAAATGTTGCTGGAGTCCTTGAAAAACAAGGGTATCGAGTTAAATTAGACTTGAGAAATGAGAAGATCGGATTTAAAATCCGCGAGCACTCCATGCAGAGGGTTCCTTATTTGTTCATTATGGGTGATAAAGAATTAGAAAGTGAGACCGTTTCCGTTAGAACTCAGGGCGGTCAGAATTTGGGATCTAAAACAATTGAAGCATGTTTAAAGTTACTGGAACAGAATGTCGAAAACCATTGCAGCTAAATAGGAGGAAAGGCTATCGCCGCTAATAAAGAAACTCGTTTAAATGACGAGATTACTGCCGCCACAATAAGATTGATCGGAGCCGAAGGCGAGCAAGCAGGAGTTGTATCTCTCGATCAGGCAAAAAAGATTGCATATGATGCCGATCTTGATTTGGTGGAAATTTCACCTAATGCTGAACCGCCGGTTTGTCGGGTAATGAATTATGGTAAGTACCGGTTCGAGCTAAATAAAAAGCAGCAGGCTGCAAAAAAGAAGCAGAAGCAGATCCAGGTCAAAGAAATTAAATTTCGACCAGGAACCGGAATTGGTGATTACCAGGTTAAACTGCGAAATTTGACTAAATTCCTGAACGAAGGCGATAAAACAAAAATTACAGTACGCTTTCGGGGGCGGGAAATGGCGCATCGGGAATTGGGTATGGATCTTTTAAAGCGTGTAGAAAAAGATCTCGAGGAAATTGGCACTGTTGAGCAATACGCGAAAATGGAAGGTCGGCAGATGGTGATGGTTTTGGCGCCTAAGAAAAAGAAATAATATACGAGAGATGCGCCAGAAGTTCAGTGACGGGAGCTCTCCGCTCTGGGATATGGCCACCTGAACCAGAACCTGACAGAGTGGAGTTGTATGGAATTACTGTACAGTGGGTTTTTGGATGGGTTGTTTTGGTCACTTGATCCTTACGATTTAAATCATACCGCTATATGTGTTAGACTGGGCAGTTAGCGATTTTTATATTGGAGTTTATCGAAATGCCGAAGATTAAAACTAATCGCGGGGCTGCAAAGCGTTTCAAGCGGCGAGCCAGTGGCGGTTTTAAATGTGGACAGTCTTTTCGTCGACATATATTGACTAAAAAAAGTACAAAACGTAAAAGGCAACTGCGGAAATCTGCAGAGCTTCATGCGTCTGATGTTCGCAGTGCGGCGCGGATGTTACCTTATAGCTAGTGTTTACCCGTTTTATATCGATGAATATTAGATCTGACAGGGCACTCTGCGTTGTTGGAGTTGCCAAATAGGGATCACTTTCAGCGGTACCTTTTCCTGAGAGGGTTAGCTGGGAATGAAGAACCTATAGCGGAAGATGACGTTGGGGTAATTTATCAGGAATGTTGATAGATATGCCTTATTTATTCGCAACTATTGATTCAGGACAAATTTCGCGACGGGGTTATTTTTGATTGAAAAGCAGATCGACATCTGACCCGATATTATTTATCTCGATAAACCAGTCGTATTAAATGTAATTGAGGAAAATCAATGCCAAGAGTTAAGCGCGGTGTAACCGCGAAAGCCAAACATAAGAAAGTACTTAAACTAGCAAAGGGTTACTACGGTGCACGAAGCCGGGTTTATCGGGTTGCCAAGCAAGCAGTCATTAAGGCTGGACAATATGCTTATCGTGATCGTCGGCAGAGAAAGCGCCAATTCCGACAATTATGGATTACTCGTATCAATGCAGCGGCTCGTGAATGCGGTTTGTCGTATAGCCGGTTCATGAATGGACTGAAAAAAGCATCGATTGATATCGATAGAAAAGTACTGGCCGATATTGCGGTGCACGATAAAGAGGCGTTTGCTGAATTGGCAAAACTGGCCCAGGGCTAGTTTGAACTTATAAGATCGAATTGTCTTTGTACCGGGTAGGGTTGTGAGTATTTCCCTGGAGGAAACGGTTGCGTGCGCAACAAAACAAATTGCGAATTCTGCTGATCTGGTCGAATTGGATCGCATTCGTGTGGAATATCTGGGTAAGAAAGGTATTTTTACTCAGCAAATGAAAGGCCTGGGTAAATTATCGGCAGAGCAGAGACCCATTGTCGGTCAGGCGATAAATAACGCTAAAGAAGAATTTCAGAGCGCTTTCAATCAACACAAACAATTATTGGAAAGCGCGCTATTGGAATCGCGCCTGGCCAGTGAAAAAATTGATGTGAGTTTGCCGGGTCGAGGGCAATCGAGCGGTGGTCTGCATCCTGTGACTTTGACAGTGCGACGCATCTCGAAAATATTTGGCAGTGTTGGATTTGAAGTGGTGGAGGGTCCCGAAATAGAAGATGACTATCATAATTTCGAGGCTTTAAATATTCCTGCGCATCATCCGGCTCGGGCGATGCACGATACCTTTTATTTCGATCCGCATACATTACTCAGGACCCATACCTCGCCGGTACAAATTCGGGTCATGGAAGATAACCCGCCGCCGTTGAAAATTATCGCACCCGGCCGTGTTTATCGTTGCGATTCAGATTTGACTCATACTCCCATGTTTCATCAGGTTGAAGGGTTTTTGGTTGATACTGATGTCAGCTTTGCCGACCTTAAAGGCCTGCTGTTTCAATTCCTGACCTGTTTTTTCGAAAAGCATGTACAAGTCCGATTTCGTCCTTCTTATTTTCCGTTTACAGAACCCTCGGCAGAGGTGGATATTGAATGTGTGATGTGCGACGGAAAGGGTTGCCGGGTATGTAGTCATACTGGCTGGCTGGAAGTATTAGGTTGCGGCATGATACACCCTGCTGTATTCGAGTCTGTTGATATCGATAATGAATCCTATACAGGTTTCGCGTTTGGCATGGGCGTGGAACGCCTGGCTATGTTGCGATACGGGATCAATGATCTTCGACTGTTTTTTGAAAATGATATGAAGTTTTTGAGGCAATTTAATTAGTAAGGACGGTTTTTGCTTCATTTGATTGATCAATAGTCTGAGCGATTGCTGCGTAACTGGGCAATTCTGGAGTTTTTTACCTCTTTATTTTCGGACAGCCTCTTAATCTCCGAGTTCTACAATAAGGTAAACCTATGCGTTTTAGTGAAGCCTGGTTACGAGAATACGTAAATCCTGATATCAATAACGATCAATTGGTTCAGCAATTGACAATGGCTGGATTGGAAGTCGACAGTACCGAACCTGCCGCTGGGCAGTTTAGCCGGGTTGTTGTGGGTAAGGTTGTTCAACTCCAACCGCACCCTAACGCAGATCGCCTCAGAGTTTGTCGAGTCGATATTGGAGACGAAGATCCGTTGCAGATCGTTTGTGGTGCCGGCAATGTTTATGAAGGTATGCTGGCGCCAACAGCATTGGTTAATGCCGAGCTTCCAGGCGAATTTAAAATCAAAAAATCGAAACTTAGAGGCGAAGCCTCTCACGGAATGCTGTGTTCGGAAAAAGAACTGGGATTGGCCGATGCTGCAGATGGGTTGATGGAGTTACCCTGCGATGCACCGATTGGTCAGGACATTCGGGAATTTCTGCAACTGGATGATATTGTCATCGAAGTGGATCTGACACCCAACAGGGCGGATTGTCTGAGTATCGAAGGTATTGCCCGCGAAGTTGCCGTTCTCAATCGCATCGATATGGACACTAATAGTTGCAAGCCAAGCGCTTACAACGAGGAAGTCCTGCCGATTGAGGTTGATGCTTCAGAAGCCTGTCCAAGATATCTGGGTAGGATTATTCGAGGTGTTAATCCTTTGGCGGCGACTCCACTATGGATGCAAGAACGATTACGACGTTCCGGTTTGCGTAGTTTGGGTCCTCTCGTTGACGTGACCAATTTTGTTATGCTGGAATTGGGTCAGCCACTGCATGCCTTTGATAATGCCAAAATAGAAGGCGGTATCAAGGTTCGTTATGCTGCTGAGGGAGAATGTTTGGCCTTATTGAATGGTGAAGAGATCAAACTCTTAACGGACAGTCTGGTTATATGTGATTCTAAGCAACCCCTGGCTTTGGCCGGTATTATGGGTGGGCAGGAATCTGCTGTCAGTGACAGCACGACAGATATATTTCTTGAATGCGCTTTTTTTGCGCCCGCTGTCATGATGGGTAAAGCCCGAAACTTTGGGTTGCATACAGATTCTTCTCATCGTTTTGAGCGCGGCGTCGATCCGCAATTACAGGAACGAGCCATTGAGCGCGCATCGCAGTTGATTATCGATATTGCGGGGGGTACATCCGGAAAGGTTAATGAAGTCAGCGCGGAACAGCATTTACCACCTGTTCAGTCGATTGTATTACGAATTGATCGCATCAAAAGGATTCTAGGAATCGATCCGGATCCTGCAGAAATTGAAGATATTCTTTCTAGATTGGGTATGCTTCTGGAACCTCACTCGTCCGGTTGGCGGGTAACACCGCCAAGTTATCGATTCGATGTCGTGATTGAAGCTGATTTGATTGAAGAAATCGGTCGAATTGTTGGATATGATAATTTACCGCGTAACCAACTGTTGATGCACGCCGAATTATCCGAAGATTCCGAGAAACGGATGGATTTGGAGAGGCTTAAGGATTTACTCGCAGCGCGAGGTTATCAGGAAGCAATAACCTACAGTTTTGTTGATGACGAAATACAAAAAAGAATAGAGCCGGAAAAACAGTCTATCAGACTCGCCAACCCAATTTCTTCAGAACTTGCGGTTATGCGATCCGGACTCTGGTGTGGCTTGCTGTTGGCAGCACAAAATAATTTGAATCGTCAACAGTCACGCATTAGAATTTTTGAAACCGGGTTGCGTTTTGAGCGCAGTAATGATTCGATAGAGCAAAACAAATCGATTGCAGGATTAATATTGGGCGCAGATCTTGATGAGCAGTGGACGCAAAAATCCCGTAGTGTGGATTTCTACGATATAAAGTCAGATGTTGAAGCTATTTTGGATTTGACAAGTGATCGTTACCAATTTGTTTCCGCCGCGCATCCTGCACTGCACCCCGGTCAGAGTGCGAAAATAGTATCCTCCAACGGCACAGATTGCGGCTGGCTCGGCATGTTGCATCCGCAACTTGAAAAGTCTCTGGGTTTTGATACTCGAGTGTTTCTATTTGATTTGCTTCAGGAACAAATTCTTAGAAAATCGATACCCGTATTTAGTGAGTTATCACGATATCCTTCGGTGCGACGGGATTTAGCGATAATAATCAAAGAAAATATTGCGGCCAGTGATATTGTTGATTTGATATATAGAACTAATGGAGCCTTGATTACAGACATAAAAATTTTTGACGTGTACCGTGGGCAAGGGGTAGAATCTGGAGCAAGAAGTGTGGCTTTAGGTCTGATTTTTCAGGATTCTTCAGCAACACTTCAAGATTCCAAAATAGATGCTATAGTATCTGATATATTGAAAGAACTAGAATGTAATTTTGACGCAAAACTGAGGGAATAGCGTATGGCAGTAACCAAGGCAACCTTGGCCGAAAGACTTTTTGATGAACTAGGCTTAAATAAACGCGAAGCCAAAGAAATGGTGGAGTTATTTTTCGAAGAAATTAAACATTCACTGGAGACTGGAGAGCACGTCAAATTATCCAGTTTTGGTAATTTCGACCTACGGGATAAGAATACTCGTCCTGGGAGAAACCCAAAAACCGGGAAAGAAATTCCAATTTCCGCCCGTCGAGTCGTCACATTTAAGTCTGGGCAAAAATTAAAAGCTCGAGTTGAAGTGTATGCTGGAACCGAGTAATAACGATCAGTTACCCAGTATTCCTGCTAAGCGGTATTTTACGATTGGTGAAGTCAGCAATCTTTGTGCTGTAAAACCTCACGTATTGCGATACTGGGAACAAGAGTTTACTCAATTAAAACCGGTTAAACGGCGCGGCAATCGACGTTACTACCAACGTCATGATGTGCTGATGATTCGTCAAATACGATCATTGTTGTATGAGAAAGGGTTTACCATTGGTGGTGCTCGTTCACATCTCACAAGTGACGGTGCAAAAGAAGATATCAATCAATCCAAGCAACTGGTAAGACAGTTGTGTATTGAATTGGAAGAAGTTCTGAGTCTGTTAAAGTAGCCTTCATTCTTTTTCCGTGGTCGGTTCTCGATTCTCGAGCAACCTTCTGGTTTCATAAATATTCACGATCGGGGCGTAGCGCAGCTTGGTAGCGCACCTGCATGGGGTGCAGGGGGTCGGAG
>CAZGQY010000010.1:0-46198 GCA_964528035.1 uncultured Methylococcaceae bacterium
ACAAACAATAATCCTGCGTCAATCTTTCGCATTTTATTAAAACCTCGCTCCTTAGCAAATATACGCTGAATAATTACATTACAGTTTCCAATCTGGAATGTAATTGCTGACAACTTCTATACAACTTCCCCACTTCAGGAACCAGGTCATATTCGGCTATGAGTTTTTCGAAATTTGAGCCGGAAGCAAATAATGCCGGCAATTCCTGGGAAACTGCAAATGCATGAACGTTGTACTTTTCTGCGATTACTAAGATATACAGATAATGAACAGCCCGAATAATATAATCAGGGTACTGATAGGTATCTAAAATTGGGGTAAGCAGGGCCTGCTGCAAAGACTTCGACGACTCCGATAAAGTAGCTTCGCCATCTGTGACCGTCGCAACCATGGAAAGAATCCTGACAGCCAAATCCTCATCAAAGTGTAACTCTGGCCACGGGTTAACAGGCTCCTGAATGTCGAATAATTTAGCAAACGCTTTTTGGTAGCACCAGGCAAGGCTTGTCGCTACAGGTGCAAATATTGAACAACTATCAGGATTCGAATATTCGATAAATTTTTGAAACGAGGCCCGTCGAATATCATTTATAGAACGGTCGAGTGGGTTATTCACCAAAATGCGATAACCCAGACCACCAATAAGAATGACTCGCGAAAGACCTTTAAAATTTTTATATTCTTCTAACAACAATTTAATTGCCTGAGCATCAATGGGCGTAATAGTCCAGGATAAAAACCCGATAAAATTGGCCGTCACACAGGTACTGCCTGTTGCCCTCCAGCTGTTAATTACGCATTGCACCTGTTCCGAAGAAATAGCCTGGCCCTGATACATATCTCCAGCCATTCGGTAAATTCCGGCATATAGTTTTACATGTCGAAAATCTTCGAAATTCTGGTATTGAATACAGTTCAGAAAAAAACGCGCCAATAAAAGTTCCTGCCAATGCCTGTGCGTAAATCGAACCATGCCGGGACCGGTGGAAATAAATACATCGCTATTTAATAGCAAGGTACACAATTCATTATTTTCAATAAGTTCACAGGCTGTTATAAAGACTTCGCTTTCCCTGGAATTTCCCTTATTAATGAAAAAGTGTTGCCATTGCTTTTTAAGCTGAGTGGCTTCGCTTGATAAAATTTCATTATGAATTTCGCCCCGGGATTTATAAAAAAATAGCCAGGCAACAATTGAAAGTGAAATAAACAAATGCTCCAATTCAATGAATTCTTTGTTTTTTAAATGCCTGCCCACAAGACGACTATTCCTGAGAAATGTTTCTATTATCTGATTTAATATCGATGCTTGAGTAATACGATATGCACCTGATAATTGTGCGGCTGTCGGTTTATAGTTGTTTAGCACCAGTGGCGTTAGTATCTTATCTAACAATTTAATATTTTGGACATTACCAAGCCATGTTTTACAGTCTGGAAAAGCCTCAAGCGCCTGGTGTCTGGACAAGGGTAATATTTCATAGGTTGCAGAAGGATCATCCGCCAATCGGTCTAAACCATAGACATCATTGCGAATAGCAACCACAATCGAAAAGCTGATATTTGACGAATACTGATGAACAACGAGTCTTAACAAACTGACAATGGTCGAGAGACTTATACTTGAATGATTGACCAAAAAATCATCTAACCCATCAAGAATAATTGCCACAGGCTGATCCTTGAATTTTTTCTCCAACCATTCCATTGTACAATTTTCATCTGGAAATAAACTGTGAGCCCAATCCAGCCACCACACCCAAAGTCTCTCCCAGGTATAGGTTTGATCAGAAGAATCGGTCACTGTGACTTGTTGTAAAGGAATAAATAGTGGAATGGGCGTAGCACCTGGATTCGCTAAATATTCGCATCCCAATCGCCAGGTTATCATTCTCATAACTGTTGACTTCCCAACACCCCCTGCGCCCGTTAATACCAACCGGGTAGGTAAATCGCTATCAGTAGTGATACGGTCTATGACAAACTGACAAGCATCCTCCTGACTGCCATTATCTCCTGTTGAAATTGTTGGAAGAGGCACAGAATCACTGAGTTCTTCAGGATTACCTGCTTTACCAATCAATGATTGAAACCCTGCAGTCTGATTTACCGCCTGAATCCTGGTTAATATTGAGTCAACGACAGATAATGAAATATCCTGGGGATATTGACTGACAATCTTTGCGACGATACCAACGATAGGAGCATTTGATCGTTTCGGTATTTTAACGCTTTTATGGGTACCTCTGATACGAATCTGCTGCCTGTTTTGATCATCAAACCTGGGAACCGATTGATCGGAATCTGCACAGATATCTATAATAGAAGGTGTCGGTTGCTGCGAATCAAATGAATGCTTAAGGAAGCCTAAAAATAATTCATCAAGCTCTAAAAGCCATCGATTCTTCCACCTCAGGGCCGGGATAATATTGTTTCGACCCCAATCATTTTTTCCCTGACTCAAAAAACGAGTACTCTTCAATACTGGGAAAAACAGTGGATAAAAACACTGATAGAAGATATTCAAAGAGTGTGTCACCACAGGAGAACCACCAAAGTGTGGCACCGCAATATTAATAACCTGGCGTGTTTTCCCCCAAAGACCAATACCTTGAATAGACTGATAGGCTTGATTGAGCAAATGCTTAACCACAAGTCCACCCGTACTATGGGTTACGAAAATAAAATGTTGATAGCCAGTAAATTCTGTTTCAATCCAGGTTTTCAAATCGTAGGCAGCCTGGGATACGCTGGTTCTGTGCCATAATTTTGAAGGGTAGGAGAAAGAAACAACATCCATATCCAAGCCAGCATTTTTTAAAACCCAGCCAGGCATTTTGCCCCATGTCAGGTTTGCATCTCCAAGAAAACCATGAACAAAAACCAGCAGACTTACCGATTCTTTCTTAGGCTTAGTACTGGTATCGGATCTTTTACCAATCTTTGAATGGTGAATAACACCATATCGGCTGACTTCGTGCCAAAACTCACTATTAAAAGATTGATTAGCTTTCATCATCTTAGACTAAACGTACATAAAGGTACGCATAGATAAGGACAAAGTCCCCCGCGAATTCACAGCATCTGTTTTGATTATAAGATTAAACTATAATCACAAATTACCAATCAATCATTCAATCCCAACACATCCTGCATATCGTAAAGCCCGGCAGGCTTATCACCTAACCAGGCTGCTGCGCGTACAGCACCATTGGCGAATGTCATTCGACTGGTCGCTTTATGGGTAATTTCAATTCGTTCACCTTCGTCGGCAAACATTACTGTGTGCTCTCCAACAATATCGCCTGCCCGAATAGTAGAAAAACCGATAGTTTTCGATTTGCGTTCACCAGTATGGCCTTCACGTGCATATACAGCGCAATCGGCCAAGTCTCTACCCAAAGTTTCCGCGACAACCTCACCCATACGAAGTGCTGTTCCCGATGGCGCATCCACTTTGTGCCGATGATGGGCCTCGATAACCTCTATATCCGTATATTCACCCATGACTGAAGCCGCAAGCTTTAACAATTTTAGCGAAAGATTCACACCAACGCTCATATTTGGCGCCAGAACAACCGGTATATTTGTTGCTGCCTGAGAAATTTCGGCGCGTTGCTCTACAGAAAACCCAGTGGTACCCATTACAAGCTTTTTACCTGCACTATGACAAGCCCGCAGATGCTCAATGGAAGGTCCTGGACGGGTAAATTCGATCAGCACGTCAAAATTGTCTATCACACTAATCAAATCATTACAAACAAGAACTCCTGTTGCTTGCAAACCCACCAACTGGCCCGAATCCTCGCCTATTAGCGGGCAATCCGGATGTTCTATTGCCGCGGTTAACTCAACACCTTCCGTCGAATCACAGGCTTGAATCAAACTTTTCCCCATGCGACCCGCCGCACCCATTACCGCAATTTTGATCATTTCTTTTATTAGCTTGTCAGTTTATCAAAAAACTGTTTTACGCCATTGAGCCAGGAATGAGCCTGAGGACTATGATGACTGCCACCTCCAATCAAGGATTCATCAAACTCCTGAATCAACCTTTTTTGCTCCTTGGTTAATCGAACCGGCGTTTCGATCTGAATTCGACATAACAAATCTCCAACAGCGCCACCTCGCACTGGTTTTACCCCTTTCCCACGCACTCGGAACAATTTTCCGGTTTGTGTTTCTGCCGGGATTTTCAATTTCACTTTACCGCCCAGTGTAGGTACACCCAATTCACCACCCAAAGCGGCTGTCGGAAAACTAATCGGTACTTCACAATACAGGTTTGCCCCATCTCGAGTAAAAATCGGATGATCCTTTACATGAACCTGTACATAAAGATCACCGGCAGGACCCGCATTTTGGCCAGCTTCGCCCTCCCCCGCCAAACGAATACGATCTCCAGTATCAACCCCGGCCGGAATCTTCACAGACAGAGTTTTATCCTCCTGAACACGTCCCTGACCATGGCATTCCCTGCAAGGATCCTTGATTTGCTTACCGCTCCCGCGACAGGTTGGACACGTTTGTTGCACAGAGAAAAACCCTTGCTGCATACGTACATTTCCAACGCCATTACAAGTTCCACAAGTAACCGGTGTTGAACCCTTTTTTGCGCCACTGCCACGGCAAGAACCACAGGTCGTTAAAACCGGCACTCTGATCTTTATTTCAGATCCGGATACGGCTTCCTCTAACGACAATTCGAGATCATAACGCAGATCAGAACCTGTTTGGACACTACTACGTTTGCGTCCACCACCGAATATATCGCCAAACACATCACCAAAAATATCGCTGAAAGCTTCCGCACCACCCCCAAAACCAGCACCTCCTGCTCCCATTGACGCATCAACGCCAGCGTGACCAAACTGATCGTAGGCTGAACGTTTTTTAGGATCCGACAATACTTCGTAGGCTTCTTTCGCCTGTTTGAATTTTTCTTCCGCGTTCGGGTTATCTTTATTCCTGTCCGGATGAAATTTCATCGCCAAACGCCGGTAGCTTTTTTTCAGTTCGGCATCACTGGCGTTTTTCTGGACGCCTAACAATTGGTAATAATCTTCTTTTGCCATAACATACACAGCCGCCGGCACAGGCCGGCGGCTTATCTCTTAATCTGAATTAACGGGAAACGACGAGTCGATTGATTCTATTTTTTATCTTCCTTAACCTCTTCAAATTCAGCATCCACGATATCATCTGTTGTATCTGTGTTACCGGTGCCTGCGTCTGCAGAAGCACCAGCATCCGCTGCACCATCAACACCACCGCCGCTATCCGCTTCGGCTTGTTGGGTATATACACGCTCAGCTAACTTACCGGATAGTTCGGTCAAAGTTTTGGTATTCGCTTCGATCAGTTCTTTGTCATCACCTTCCAGAGCTTTCTTCAGTTCATCGATGGCCGATTCGATCTGAGTCTTTTCATCAGCTTCAACCTTATCGCCTAATTCATCCATGGATTTTTTTGTTGCATGTATCAGACCTTCTGCCTGATTACGTGTCTCTACCATTTCATGCAATTTTTTATCTTCTTCCGCATGAGCCTCAGCATCCTTAATCATTTGGTCGACTTCTTCATCAGAAAGACCACTGGATGCTTTAATAACAATCGACTGCGATTTACCTGTTGCTTTATCCTTGGCGGAAACATTTAAAATACCATTGGCATCAATATCAAATATCACCTCAATTTGCGGTACTCCACGCGGTGCAGGTGGAATATCAGTCAGGTCGAAACGACCCAGTGATTTATTACCCGAAGCCATTCCACGCTCACCCTGCAGCACATGCACTGTGACCGCACTTTGACTGTCTTCAGCAGTCGAAAATACCTGATTCTCTCGAGTAGGAATGGTTGTGTTCTTATTAATCAGGTTGGTCATAACACCGCCCAGGGTTTCAATCCCCAGCGACAATGGTGTAACGTCCAACAAAAGAACATCCTTAACATCACCACCCAGCACACCAGCCTGAATCGCTGCACCCATGGCTACTGCTTCATCCGGATTGACATCTTTTCGTGGTTCTTTACCGAAGAAATCGTTGACAATTTCCTGCACCTTGGGCATACGCGTCTGACCACCCACGAGGATCACATCGTCAATATCTGATGCAGACAAACCTGCATCCTTAAGCGCTGTGGCACACGGACCTTTAGTACGCTCAACCAGGTCATCAACAAGAGATTCCAGTTTTGCTCGAGTAAACTTAACATTCAAATGTTTGGGGCCACTGGCATCTGCAGTGATATAGGGCAAATTAACATCTGTTTGCTGGGTAGAGGATAATTCTATCTTAGCTTTTTCGGCACCTTCCTTAAGTCGTTGTAAAGCCAATGGATCATTATGTAAATCTATACCATTGTCTTTTTTAAATTCGTCCGCAAGATAGTCCATAATACGCAGATCGAAGTCCTCACCACCAAGAAATGTATCACCGTTAGTGGCCAACACCTCAAATTGATGTTCACCTTCCACCTCGGCAATTTCAATAATGGATATGTCGAATGTACCACCACCCAGGTCATAGACAACCAATTTGGAATCTCCATGCTTTTTGTCCATCCCATAAGCCAAAGCTGCGGCAGTCGGCTCATTGATTATCCGTTCGACTTCCAAACCGGCAATTCGACCGGCGTCTTTTGTTGCCTGACGCTGTGAATCGTTAAAATACGCCGGCACGGTTATTACCGCCTGAGTGACATCTTCACCCAAAAATGCTTCAGCATCTTTTTTCAATTTCATTAAAACCCGGGCAGATACTTCCGGCGCAGCCATTTTATTGCCATTAGCCTCAACCCACGCATCACCATTCTCCGCTTCAACAATATTGTAGGGAACCATGTTAATGTCTTTTTGCACGACATCGTCTTTAAAACGCCGTCCAATTAGTCGTTTGATTGCAAATAATGTATTGGTTGGGTTAGTCACCGCCTGACGTTTTGCCGACTGTCCAACAAGGACTTCATCGTCCGTGGAAAACGCAACGATAGAGGGTGTAGTACGCGCGCCCTCACTATTCTCAATTACCCGGGCAGACCCGGCCTCAAGTACAGCAACACAGGAATTTGTCGTACCCAAATCAATCCCAATTATTTTTGCCATTTAACTATTCTCCAAATAAATCATTAACGATGCTTCATATAAATAAACCTTATTACATGATGTGGGGATTCTGTCAGCAATTTCAAGCCTGCTCGTCTATTTTTACAGGTTCAGCAGGTTGTGCGACCACCACCATCGCCGGACGAATCAAACGCTCATTCAATAAGTAGCCTTTTTGAACAACCTTGATCACTGTATTCGCCTCATGATCATTGGTCGGTTGCATCGCCATAGCTTGATGATATTCAGCGTTAAAAACCTCACCAACCGGATCGACCGCGACTATCATAAACTTTTCAAAAGCTGAGGCTAACAGTCGTAGCGTTAATTCACTGCCTTCTTTGAGCTTGCCGATTTCTATTCCCTCTGCATCAGCAGCCTGGACACCCAATTCAAGACTGTCAATAACCGGCAACAATTCTTTGCTAAATTTGTCGAGCGCGAATTTATGTGCATTTTGTAATTCTTTTTCACTGCGTCTGCGCAAATTATCCATTTCGGCCTGCACTCGTAGCAATTTATCCCAATTGTCCTGGGCTTCCTGTCTCGAATCTTTCAACTGCTTTTGTAACTGTTCTTCCGAATCATCAGCACTAGTGTCTTCGACCTTAGCACTTTCGGCAGGTAACTCTTCATCTGCAGCTATGTCATTGTCTTCAACAGACTTCAAGATTTCTTCTTCTGAAGGCTCAATAGCCTGCTTTTCATCATTCATAGATTTTCTCCAACCTGCAAAATTACTCGATCTTTAATTCAACGATATTAATGTCAATGTAGCTATCTGGTCTCTCAACCGAAGGGCGTACTCATTTGATCGTACAGACTGCTGCAACAGAGAGCTTACAACTAAGTTCCCAGAGGTGATCTGCACCCTAAACAAACTATGATCAATACCCTAAACGCCAAACCAAACTTGCTTCAATCAGTCATATAGATATATGCAGCAAACGATAGACATCCGATAAAAGTAGTTCGAATATCCAACCGATCCAATTTGCTTTAAATCAAAGAGAAATACGTCGAACGCCTGGCAATTCGGTAAAGCAGACTACTATGAACGTTTTATGATGGGGGCATTGTTTGCTGATTCAAGGCCGTACCCAGTAATTTTGCTGTCAGATCAACCAGGGGAATCACTTTTTCGTATTCCATTCGTGTCGGCCCTATGACCGCCAAAACACCGACCCGCTGATCATCAATAGAGTAAGATGAACTAACAACACTGCAGTTATCGAACGCATCGTAACCAGATTCTTCACCAATAAATATCTGAACCCCATCGGCATCCATACATTGATCCAGTAAATGTAGCAGTCCACGTTTCTGGTTAAATGCCTCGAATAGCTGCCTAAGACGTTCTACATTCGACAATTCAGAAAACTCCATTAAATTGGTTTGCCCGGTCAGGACAAAATCATCTTTCGCATTCTGCTTTCCAAAAGCCAAATTGGCCATTTCAATCGCATTAAGCATCTCCTGATTTACCTGCGCATGGGTTTCTTTCAGTTCAACCATAACCTGCTTACGCAGATCCGACAGTTCTTGTCCCTTAAACACAGAATTGAGGTAATTAGACGCCTGTTGCAATTCAGCAGCACTAAATTCCCGGGAGGTATGAATAATTTTATTGTGTACTTCCTGCTCATTGGTCACCAGTATCACCAGAACACGGGTTCCACTTAAAGGTAGAAACTCAATTTGACGCAAGGCTGCTGACTCTCTGCGAGGTACGGTAACAATACCGGCCATCTGGGTTACACTGGCAAGAAGACCTGACGCGGTTTCGATCAACTTTTGACCATCATCCTGTGTAGATAAACCCTGTCTCAAAAGACTAATCGCTTGCCCCGCCAACGGTCGCACAGTCAGTAACGAATCAATGAACATTCTGTAGCCGGTAACCGTCGGAACCCGACCTGCGGAAGTATGAGGAGAACAAACCAAACCGCATTCCTCAAGATCTGCCATGACATTTCTTATGGTCGCGGGGCTCAGATTCACGCCAACGCCGCGCGATAGAGCACGCGAACCCACAGGTTGCCCTTCCTGTATATATCTTTCAATGAGCACCTTCAATAGTTGTTGCGCCCGTTCGTCTAAATCTGGAGAATTTTGTACCATAGCCTGAGAATCATGAATTATTCAGCACTCACCCTTAGCGACTGCAAGTTAAAAACTAGCAACCCTGAATCCAGCTGTCAAGATCGCTATTCGTGCTTGGATGGAAATGCTCAACATGCTACCTTTGCAGAAAATAATACGCAAACAACAAATGCAATACGAACACCTCGATAAATAGATGGGGTCTCGTCCTTATTCAGTGGGATATTCAGAACATGCAAAGCAAGTTTAAATCGGTAGGTCTGATCGGCAAGCCAAACTCGGTGATTGCAAAAACTTTTTCGCTTCTTTATGACCACTTGTGCCAACAAAACTTCGAAGTACGGGTCGAGAACCAAAGCAAAAAATTTATTGCTTCACAATCAGTAAAAACTGTCGCAATTTCAGAGATGGGAAAAGTTTGTGATCTCGCAATTACTGTCGGTGGCGATGGTACCTTGCTGTCAGCCGGACGGCATCTCGCTCCCTATAATGTTCCCGTCATCGGTGTTAACCTTGGTCGGCTCGGATTTTTGGTAGACATATCACCCGACGAGGTGTTGTCAAGGCTGGATGACATTCTGCAGGGCAATTTTGTTACCGAAGAACGCATTCTTTTAAGAGCGGAACTGGTTAGAAATAACCGCGTCATTCATGAACAAACCGCGGTCAACGAAGTTGTCATCCATCGCTGGATTACACCCAGTATGATCGAAATAATCACTCATATAGACGATGCTTTTTTGAATACACAACGTTCCGACGGTTTGATTATTTCTACTCCGACTGGATCAACAGCTTATGCGCTTTCAGGTGGTGGTCCAATTCTCCATCCGGCCCTTGGTGCAATTGTTCTTGTGCCAATTACCCCTCATACACTGACAAACCGGCCCATTGTTGTTAAAGACAGCAGTCAGGTGGAAATCGCTTTCAGCCAGAACACACAGATTAACGCGCAAGTAAGCTGTGACGATATTTCGATTCCTGATGTCTTAACCAGTGATCGAATACGGATCAAAAAAGATTCCAGTCTAATGAGAATATTACACCCTACAGACTACGACTTCTTTGAAATTTTGCGCGCAAAACTGAATTGGAGTAGTTAATGATTTGTGGGCTCAGCATTCAAGGTCTTACCGTTGTTGAATCACTGGATATAGATCTTAATTCCGGATTTACGGTGCTGACAGGTGAGACCGGTGCGGGAAAATCAATCCTGTTAACAGCCATGGGACTCGCCCTTGGAGATCGAGCCGACGCCGGATATATACGACCCGGCTTTGATCGTGCTGAAATCAATCTCGAATTCGATATTCTGGATTCCCCCGAAGCTTTAGCCTTACTCAAAGAATTAGAAATTGACAGTGATAATTGTTGTATCGTACGGCGTATTTTGAGCCGGGACGGGCGATCTAAAGCATTCATAAATAACTGCCAGGTAACCCTGCAAATTTTGCAACAACTCGGAGAGCGCCTCATCGACATTCACGGCCAACACGCTCACCTGTCGCTCCTCGCAGCTGATCAACAACGCCAATTACTCGATGAAACCGGGAATAACCTTAACCTTGTAAAAAAAATACATCAGCTTGTCGACCAGTGGAAACAAACACGTGACCAACTCAAACAGGCCAGTGAATCTCTGCATAACGCCAGCGACCGAAAAAAATTACTTCAGTTTCAGATCGAGGAAATGGAATCCCTGGAAATCAACTCACTTAATTACCAGGCACTCGTTGACGAACACACATTGCAGGCCAATATAGGAAACATTCTCAATAGTGGACAAGCCCAGCTCGATATTCTCTACGAGCAAGAACAAAATTCCGTCAGTTCGCTGATTGGCGCTTCGATTCGTTCTTTGTCAGAACTGAGTGAAGCGGCACCACAATACCTACCGATTATAGATTTATTGGATGAGGCACAAATACAAATACAGGAATCCAGCCAACAGTTGCGCCGGTATTTGGATTCATTGGAAGCAGACCCACAAAAACAGAACTATCTCGACGATAGACTGGCAGTACTGCACTCATTGGCACGCAAACATCAGATTCGACCTGAAGAACTACCGCAAAAACTGGACGCTTTGGGCGAAGAAATCAACCAACTCGAGAATAATTCGGAGCATGTTGAACAACTGAAAATAGAATACGATGAACGACTAAAACAATATCAAACGATTGCCGAAGAACTATCAGTAAAGCGCAAAAAAAATGCGCTGCGTATGGAGAAAAAAATCTCCACGGCCATTCAGGAATTGGGTATGCCTCAAGGCCAGTTTAAAATTAATATCTCCCGACAAAACGAAATAGATACTCCCAGCCCAACGGGTTTTGATCGTATCGATTTTCGTGTCAGTACCAATCCGGGACTACCACTTCGCTCCTTGAATAAAGTCGCATCGGGAGGAGAATTATCAAGAATCAGTCTAGCAATTCAGGTTGCCGCAATTGACAGTAACAGTACAGCCACCATGGTCTTCGATGAAGTAGATTCTGGAATTGGTGGCGGTATCGCAGAAATTGTCGGGGATCGCTTACGGAAACTTGGATCAACCCAACAGGTACTCTGCATCACACATTTACCACAGGTAGCTGCCCAGTCACACCATCATTTACTGGTAGAAAAAGCCAGCGATGACGAAAATACACAGTCCAGAGTCCGACCGCTTGACAGCAAACAACGCCAGCAGGAGATAGCCCGTATGCTGGGAGGTATAAAAATCACTGAGCAAACGCTTGCTCATGCCGGAGAAATGCTAGGCTGGATCAAAGAATAACCCTAAAGAATCCCCGTACCATACCAGAAATATTCTCCGGATCTTCTATTTTTTTATTGCATACTTTTCTATCTTATTACCTTTCGCCAATAACTCTTTTAACCAGGTGGGTTTCATACCTCGTCCACTCCACTGCATATCAGGGTCACTCGGATGCCGATATTTAGGTGGTACTTTTTTTCCTTTTCTGACAGACTTATTACCGATATCAGATATTTCTACTGTTACCCCAATAGATAATGCCAGTTTCTTTATTTCCGCAATAACTTCTTTGCGTTTTTTATCTTTACGCGTATTAAGCTCCTTCTCTGCATTCTGTATCATGCCTTGCAAATCACGTTCAGACAGTTTGTTAAAATTTGTTGCCATAGTTTATTCTCCATTTATCAGTGTATTTAATTCCAATATTTGATTCGACACGTATTATTGATCCACATAATATTTTTCTCTATCCGGTTCATTCATTTCAATGATATTGAGTATTTTACTTAGTCCATCATACGAATAACTACAACCTTGAGATAATGCTTCGTACATACTCATATTTTATTGATTCCGTATAAGTTTAGCAGGATAGTCAAAAATAGTTTTATTAAACTCTAAGAATTAGTTCAATAATAGACTAAATCGTTCCAATCACTCTTAGTTTGCCAGATTCAGGCCTAGTTTTTTTCACATAGCCATTTAATGTTGGCTACACACTGTGGGAAAATGCCGGGTTCCAATTTTTCAGATCACCAAAATAACTAGGCAAAAAATATAAAAATGTCGGTATCCGCGTCGCAACACATCGAAACATCTCTGTTGAATCCAATTCATCTGGAGAAAACAAACACTAAATCTTACTGGGAAAACCTTAACGGCTGCGCGGAGTCTTTGGCTTTAGCGTCTGCCATTCAACTCAAAAAGCAATTCCACATTGTCGTGGCACCTGATTCAAACAACGCCCAACGTATTGAACATGAGCTAGAATTTTTTCTGGATGACCAAATACCCGTGTTAACACTGCCCGCCTGGGAAACGCTGCCCTACGACTGTTTTTCTCCACTTTCGGAAATTACTTCACAACGATTACAAAATCTTACAAAACTTGCGCGGGCCAAATACGGCGTCATGATCTTGACTGCAGCAACACTCATGCAACGCATAGCTCCAAAGAACCACATCCTTGCCAACAGTTTCTCATGGGAGGTAGGTACTCGACTGTCACTGGAAGAAATGAAAAAGCAACTCGACATGGTTGGTTATCAAAATGTGGCTCAAGTCTGTCAACATGGTGAGTTTACTATCCGCGGATCAATACTGGACATATTCCCCATGGGTAGTTCTGAGGCCTATCGTATCGAATTATTCGATGATGAAATCGAGTCCATTCGAACATTCAATGTAGACAACCAAAGATCTATAACAAAATTTAATAAGATCAGTCTTTTCCCGACACGAGAATTTCCATTTGACGAAGCCACGATTAAAAATTTTCGTCAGAAATTTCGAGCTGAATTCCCCAATGCAAAAAAACGCAATCCAATTTATCAGGATGTCAGTAACGGAATTATGCCCGCCGGTATTGAATATTATCTGCCACTATTCGTAGACGAAACCAATACACTTTTTGATTATTGTCCGCCCCAAAGTATATTCGTTTTTATTGATTCAGTAATGGGTGCTGCAAGGGAGTTTGAAATTGAAACTGAACAACGTTTCCAACAACGGTGCCACGACCTGGAACGACCTATACTGAATCCGACAAGATTATTTTTAACACAACAGGAATTAAGTAACTTAATTGAAAACCATGCTCAAATTCATATACGGACTGAAGCGGATACACCTGAAGACGAGGTAGTAAAATTCGCCAGTCAGACATTAACCAATGTTTGCCTGCACCCTCAGGAAAACAGCGAAACACAATCTCTCAGTTTATTCATCAACGAATTCGACGGTCGGATATTATTAACTGCTGAAACTCCTGGACATCGGGAAGCATTACTGGACACTTTAAAACTACAGTCTATCACTCCAAAGCTGGTTTCAAACTGGCAGGAATTTTTAACCAACGAGACTAAATTATGTCTGTTGGTCGCGCCGATTGATCATGGTTTATGTATGGTCAACCCAATGATCGCCATAATCACAGAGAACCAGTTAAATGGTACCCGTGCTCAACAACGACGACGCCGACGACGCTCATCCAGTCGAGATCTGGAAACCATTGTCTCCAATCTTTCGGAACTTTCTCAGGGATCACCGGTTGTTCATCAGGAGCACGGAATTGGCCGATATCTGGGACTACAAACTCTAGCAGTGGAAAATACAGATACCGAATTCCTTATTCTGGAATATGCCAATAATGACAAAATCTATGTCCCTGTCTCTTCACTGCATAAAATTGGCCGCTATACCGGAGCCAGTGCAGAGAACGCGCCCCTTCATAAACTAGGTGGAGAACAATGGGGCAAGGCAAAAAAGAAAGCCGCAGCCAAAATCATAGATATTGCCGCCGAACTGTTAGATGTCCATGCACAAAGAGCAGCAATAACAGGCCGTTCTCACAGCATCGATATGGAGGAATATACCCAGTTCGCACTGAGTTTCCCTTTCGAGGAAACCCCGGATCAGGAAACTGCAATCGGGCAGGTCATGGAAGATCTACAGGCAATACAACCCATGGATCGAGTCATTTGTGGTGATGTCGGTTTTGGAAAAACAGAAGTCTGTATGCGCGCTGCATTTATCGCGGTACAAAATACCCGGCAAGTAGCCATTTTGGTTCCAACCACTTTGCTGGCACAACAACACTACCAGAATTTTTGTGACCGCTTTGCCGATTGGCCAATACGAATTGAAGTCATATCCCGATTCGTTGCTGCAAAACAGCAACAGCTACTTATTAATGATATAGAGTCGGGTAAGATTGATATTATTATAGGGACCCATAAGCTCTTACAGAACACTATAAAATACCAGGATCTCGGACTGGTTGTCATCGACGAAGAACATCGCTTTGGTGTCCGCCAAAAGGAATATTTTAAAAAATTGCGTAACGAAGTGGATCTTTTGACCCTAACAGCAACGCCCATACCTCGCACATTAAATATGGCAATGTCAGGTCTGCGCGACATTTCTATTATTGCCAGTCCTCCACCCAACAGGCATTCGATCAACACCTTCATATCGGAATGGGTTGACAGCATGATACAGGAAGCCTGTCTGCGAGAAATCAGACGCGGAGGACAGATATTTTTTCTGCACAACAATGTAAAAACAATTGAACGCACTGCCGCTCAACTAGAATCGCTACTGCCCGAAGCACGAATAGAAATTGCACACGGCCAAATGCCCGAACGCCAGCTTGAACAAATCATGCTGGATTTCTACCATCAGCGTTTCAATTTGCTATTGTGTACAACCATAATTGAGAGTGGAATTGACATTCCCAGCGCTAACACAATCCTGCTGAATCGGGCAGATAAACTCGGCCTGGCGCAACTGCACCAACTCAGAGGCAGGGTAGGACGCTCTCATCACCGCGCATACGCCTACTTTATTGTTCCACCGAAAAAATTAATGACACGCGACGCTGGAAAAAGGCTTGCAGCAGTAGAAGCTTCAGACAGCCTTGGCGCTGGATTCATGCTTTCCTCCCACGACTTGGAAATCCGCGGTGCCGGCGAACTTCTGGGGGATGAACAAAGCGGCCAAATCCAGGAAATTGGCTTTTCGCTTTACACTGAAATGCTTGATCGAGCGATTGCCTCATTAAAATCCGGTGACGAACCTGAGCTTGAATCTCCACTATTCACGGGTCCTGAAATAGAATTGCATTTTTCATCACTGATACCCGATACCTACTTACCCGACGTTCACACGCGACTCATACTATACAAACGCATCGCCAATGCACAGAATGTGGACGAACTAAGAGATTTAAAAGTCGAAATGATTGACAGATTCGGTTTATTGCCCGAAGAAACTAAAAACCTATTTGCAATCACTGAAATGAAACTTCAGTCTGCAGAGATGGGAATTAGGAAAATAGAGGCCAATCAATCTGGCGGCAGAATTCTTTTCACCGATAAACCCAATATCAATTCCAATCCAATCATTAAAATGATCGAGGATCAGCCGACAATATTCAAAATGGACGGTCCCGAACAATTCAGAATTGTTAAACCCTTTAAATCCAAGGACGAAATACTGCAATTTTTCCAAGAACTACTGGCTTCCCTAAAAATCGATCAAACGACATAATCTTAAGTATGCATATACTGTCCAAAGCCCCTTCTTATCCAATAAAACTTTTTCAGCATGCAAAACTACCGGTTTTCTAAAATGAATGATTCTATCGCTTTTTCTCTACTCCATGGTCTACCCAATGGCAACTAGCTCTGACTCTACCGTTATCCTAATCGATGGATCCTCATTCTTATTCAGGGCTTTCCATGCATTACCGCCACTGACAAATTCCAAAGGCCTGCCTACCGGAGCAATATTGGGGGTAGCCAATATGCTACGAAAAATGCTCGTATCGTATACATCACCCTATTTTATAGTCATATTCGATGCGCCAGGTCAAACTTTTCGCGATGAATTATATGCCGACTATAAAGCCAATCGCCCGCCGATTGCCGAAGACCTGAAAGCCCAGATTACTCCATTACATGATTTAATCAGAGCCATGGGTTTACCGTTAGTCATGGAAACAGGAGTTGAAGCAGACGATGTAATCGGCACCCTGGCAAAACTCGCCACTGAAGCTGGTCATTCTGTGATAATTTCTTCCGGCGACAAAGACATGGCCCAACTGGTCAATGCCCAGGTAAGCATCGAGAATACAATGTCCGATACACGCATGGACAGCCAGGGAGTATTCGATAAATTTGGCGTACACCCCCATCAAATCATAGATTACCTGGCATTGATGGGTGACAGCGCAGACAACATACCAGGTGTACCCAAAGTAGGCCCTAAAACCGCCTCAAAATGGCTGAAGGAATACGGCTCGATAGAAAAACTGATTGAATGTGCCGACCAGATTAAAGGAAAGGTCGGTGAAAATCTTCGCGCCAACCTCGATCAAATACCTCTATCACAACAACTCACAACAATAAAATGCGATGTTCCTCTGAATTTTGGAATCGAAGATCTGAAAAAGACTGAGTGTAATATAGACCATCTGCGATCGCTGTTGCAGCAACATGAATTCTCAAGTTGGTTACGCCAGTTGAGTGAGACTGATGCAACGCAAACCCTTGCTGAGGACCCAGCGGAAAACCAAGTTGAAAAAATCCCAAGCAATTATGAAATGATCTGCTCTGAAGCCCATCTGCAGCGATGGATAGAACAATTATCAAAAGCCAAATTATTCGCCTTCGATACGGAAACAACAAGCCTGGATTATGCCAGCGCAGAAATAGTTGGCCTGTCCTTTTCCACTGAAGCGGGAAAAGCGGCCTATGTACCTGTGGGCCACGATTACCTGGGGGTGCCCCAGCAACTGGATCGTGAGTGGGTTTTCAACCAATTGGCTCCGCTGCTGGAAGATGCCGGTGTTAAAAAACTGGGGCAAAATTTAAAATACGACGCCAATGTACTGGCAAACCATAACGTCCAGCTGCGTGGAATTGTCCACGATACAATGCTGGAATCTTATGTATTAAACAGTACCGCAACTCGCCACAATATGGATGCCCTGGCGAAAAAATACCTTAACATCGAAACCATACACTATGAAGATGTGGCTGGAAAAGGCAGCAAACAAATTCCGTTTCAGCAGGTTCCCTTAGAGCAGGCTGCACCTTACGCGGCTGAAGACGCTGATATAACTTTAAGACTGCATCATAAAATATGGCCTCAACTGCAGAAATTTACCCAACTAACAGTACTTTATCGTGAGATCGAAATTCCGCTGGTAGCGGTACTCTCCCGAATGGAACAAAATGGTGTACTCGTTAACGCCGAAATGTTGTCAATGCAAAGCCAGGAATTGGCGACTAATATGGCCAGACTGGAAGAACGGGCTTTCGAACTTGCTGGTCATGAATTTAATCTCGGTTCGCCAAAACAAATCCAGCAAATCCTCTACGACGAACTTGAGCTGCCGGTATTAAAAAAAACACCAAAAGGACAGCCATCGACAGCCGAAGCAGTACTCCAGGAACTCGCCCTCGATTACCCATTACCCCAGGTAATTTTACAACACAGGAGTATGAGCAAACTAAAATCAACCTATACCGACCGTCTTCCCGAGCAAATCAACCCCGCCACAGGCAGAGTGCATACTTCCTATCATCAAGCAGTCGCCGCCACCGGGCGATTGTCGTCGTCTGATCCAAACCTCCAGAACATTCCTATTAAAAGCGCAGAAGGTCGTAGAATCAGACAGGCATTTGTCGCTGAAAAAGATCATTGTTTACTGGCAGCGGACTATTCTCAGATCGAACTTCGCATCATGGCCCATTTATCCGGCGACAAAAATTTGCTCGGTGCTTTTTCTGACAATCTAGACGTACACCAGGCCACGGCTGCAGAAGTTTTCGGGCTTTCTCTTGACGATGTTTCCAGCGAGCAACGCCGTTCTGCAAAAGCAATAAATTTCGGCTTGATTTATGGTATGTCAGCATTCGGATTGGGTCGCCAATTGGGCATTCCACGGGGTGAAGCTCAATCCTATATCGATTCATATTTTAACCGCTATCCAGGTGTCAGAGACTATATGGACTCGATAAAAGACCTTGCTCGCAAACAGGGTTATGTGGAAACCTTATTCGGCCGACGACTCTATCTACCGGAAATCAATGCCAGAAATGCCCAACGACGTCAATACGCCGAAAGAACAGCGATTAATGCTCCGATGCAGGGAACCGCAGCAGATATCATTAAAAAAGCAATGATCGCAACCGACAAATGGATTTTTGAATCACCAAAACCCATTAAAATGATCATGCAGGTACACGATGAACTGGTCTTCGAAATTGACAACAATTTCGTAGCATCTGCGAAGAAGGAAATTCGTCGTTTGATGGAGCAGGCAGCAAATCTGGATGTTCCGCTATACGTAGATATTGGCTGTGGCGTTAATTGGGATCAGGCTCATTAAGGGCCTTTCCATAATTAACTGAGCTCCCGGACTCCATTACACTCCATCCCGCCTGCAAAATACCCATTGTAGTAACGAAATCCGAGGAATATTCTGCGGAAAACCGAAGTTACACGCGCTTTCCTGATTTTTAATTGTTAAATAAAAAACGCTGCGCGTCTACGACCAGGGAACACATCCTAAGCCAATATTTGCGGTAATAACTGCGATCCTCAGACGGCCTCCCAGGAGCAACTAATTCATCTCTTAGCGATGAACTTTCAAGCACACTGACTGTCATAAATAACAAGCGCTGGGAACGGCGCGATCTGCTCATTATCCTCCCTTATGGGTAGATAACAGTCCCGGCATCCCCAAAGCCGGGCAATCTCAGGCCTCGAAGCCTTCCCCTTTGCTTCGAGGTCTTTTTAATTGCAGCAAACCGCAGCGACCTGCTAGGATAATGAAAACGTCAAGGCGCAAAGTTCTGAGCGCCATTCCACATCCAGTGAGATTGCCTCGTCAGTGACCGTTATATACTGTTGAAAAAATTCGATGGCATGAATTATACGATCACCCTTGGCATTCTTGATTTTTAAAAGTAGCCCGCCTCCTGCTTGCTGAACGGGCATGATCAGAAAAGTTGACTCCTGCTTGAGTAATGCGACCGCGTTAATCGTGTTGAAATAGGTGTCATACAATTCACTATCCAAATATAAATTACCATTCTTTAAGATTATGTGTTGCATCGTGTTTGACTATAGCGGTTGATACGTTCAGTGATTAACGCAACTACACGGTCGGAAGCTTTTTGAACGGATTCTGATAAACCGATCCCTAAATCAAGATTCTCTGCCTCAATCAGAAATACAGCGATATCAGCAGGGAATTGTTCTTGATAAATACGGCGGCCCGCATAAAGTGCATTATCCCATCTAAAGTCATGCAGATTGTAGCTCGGTTCAGGTATATTCTCTAATTCCAAACCCGGCACCTCAAATATTGTGCCTGGCTCAGAAGCACTCTGGTTGGCATCAATGATAATCAATGCATCACAGCCGCGCGCCCGGAACATGATATCCATGCCAGCAGTACCGGCATCATATACACGCACTTGATCAACAGGATTTGCTTTCATGATAGACATTAATTGCCGGGCAACATAAACACCCGCACCATCGTCTAGTCTATTCGAATTACCGCAACCAATGATTACCAACATAAAGCGTTAATCGATCAACAATTAAGGGAAAGCCTTTTTAGCATTTAACCATCTTTTTTTATATTTGCTATCACTCAAGGCAGCAATCAATACGTCATTGAGATCATAAACCGTTTTATCGAGCCCCAATGCAGAAAATCCTTCTCGTGCGGCGGTGAGCATGGTCATAGTAATTGCGGATAACACAGGATGTTCAGCATTTTCTATATTTTTATCTTCCGGATTATCATAAGAGTGTTGACACGATTCGACATTGGTCGAATGCATTTTTCTGCACATGGACGGTCGCATGGAATAAATGCTGCAGGTATTATCTTCGAGTAATGGACATGCAATATTAGTAACGATGCGTTTTGCCTGCGACAATAGTTCGAGTTTAGTTTTATTGTGGGTCGCTTTCTGAACAAGCTTTTCCAACTGATCCGAGGTAAAGTTTGAGCGAACATGTTCCACAATTGCAAATACCTCATTGGCGCTGACATCAACCCTAAAATGACAACAATAGGAACAGCCTTCCTGGCATTGAATGTCTTGTTCAATATGCGTAGAAACGCCAGTTATGGTGTTATCAAGTCGGCGATAAAAATTAACGATGGCGGTATTTAAAGATTCAAAATTAACTTCTTTACTACACTGGGCAGCAACCTGGTCACGTTCATTTTCGAAGGCTGTTTTTAATTGTTGCTGAAATGCTGCTTGCGTCATAAATTTCTATAGCACAGTAAAAAACTAAGTGTGTAGTTTAAGCAGATTCAAGGAAGGACAACAAATGCCCATATAAAAGACATATGTTGTATTGCTCGAAGCGGCGGCTGGAAATTAGTCGACGAGCTCACGTACTATATACGCCACAAACGACAAGACCAGCTTTCTGAAACCGGTAACATGAGTTCGGGTAACTCGCAAAAACGGCGGTGAACGAGATAGTACATGCAAGTTTCACACGCTTGATCATCGTCTACATCTTCACCCGGATTGTAGGGTGTGGTGGTAAAGCCTGCAACTACAAGCTTGTTCGTGTTATCACTCTGAGCGAGTGTTTGCAGTCGCGCTACGATCTCAATAATCTCTTCATGGCTGTAGGCTCGTGGTTCAATTTCAGTCTTCAGGCCATTATTTAAATGGCCCTCTAAAACCTCTCGCAGAACATCATCTGTGGCTCCTTGTTCAATAGAGGCATCTCCATTTTTACTCATGATGCCTTACCTCGTTATGATTATATTCTCCAAAGCCTGCACCACCATTCAGCTTCTACCGGTACCGCCAGTTCAGGCAAGTCACACCACTTCCGGTGAACCAGATAATACATACATTCAAGGCAACGTTGCTGGTCTTCCCCATATGGTTTGTTAACAAAACCGGAAATAACCAGTTTTTTTTCTAGTGCATCTGGTTCCAAGACTCTGAGTTCATCCAGTATTCCTTCGAATTCAAAGTTATTTTCCGGGAACGGTTCGGTCTTGGTTTGCAGGCCATTTTCCATTAATCTGCCGATGTGGTCACGTAATGCTTCGTCATCTTGGTTACTCACAAGGATTCCTCATTGTTATTGTTTTGGATTATACTCAAAAACGAGTGCCGAACTGGAGAGGTCGGCACTCGATAAATATCATCCTATGAGGTTTTAAAACGCGACAGCTCTTTGCCTGTCTTGGCGTCGTGCGCATGCACGGTACAAACCAGACATGAATCAAAAGAACGCGCTACATGTCCCACTTCAACGGGGTCAGTCGCGTCAGCGATAGGCGTACCGATCAATGCTTCCTCGATAGGGCCACGTTCCTCTTCGCCTGTGCGAGGACCGACATTCCAGGTGGTCGGTGCAATAATCTGATAGTTCTTGATCTTGCCGCCTTCAACATCAATCCAGTGACACAGCGCGCCACGAATCGCTTCGGTAGCCCCCCAGCCCTGACCGTCCTGTTCTTTAGGCTTAATATAAAAGGGTTCATCGAGACGCAATTCACGCAGGCAACGCTCAATCATACGGTAAATATATTTGACCTCGTGCATACGCGCAAAGTGGCGCAATAATACGTTAGCACCACCCATTTTTTTGTACATGTCGAGTACCAGGCCGTCACGATGCTGCCAGTCTTCCATGTGTTCACCGCCATAAATCAGTTCACGCGCTAACGGTCCCGCTTCAAGGTGGCCATTTTCAGCGTGTACCGTCGCCGTTGCCCATGAGTAGTTCTTTTCAAAGCTATGTTCGTTATTTGATATCGGTGTCGTTGTCCGATCAAATGGATGAACGGCTCCATCTTCTTCATACCAGGCATGCGTCGTATCTTCACGCGTCATCGCCTGATCCATGTGTTTGTGGGTGCCGGTGGCGCCATCAAATACACCGCTAGGCATTTGAATTGAATGATTACGACCATCGATAGTCGGCTTATTGTATTTCTCTTCGTGTGGTAAATAGCCCCAGGAAACAAATTTATCCAGGCCCTTGCCGAATTTATCGAGACCGACATCACAACCCATACGCCACATCATACCCAGATCGGAATTGGCGTGTTCCGGTTTTTCATCCAGCCAGGCCATAAAGTCATCATAGCTTTGGATTTCTTCGTAGCGTTCCAGTGAACAACCCAGCCACACCGGTTCAACCCAGTTAGTGCGAAAATGTTCCAGAATAGACCATGAACGGGTGACATCACTCAAGGTAGGCGAGCACATTACGCCACCGGGTACCATATAGCTTGAATGTGGCCATTGACCGCCGAGCATCGCGTAAATTTCTACAGGACGCCCCGAGATAGTCACGCCTAACTCATAGTTAGTGCCGGTAAAAGGCGCCCAGCGCTTTACCGCCTCCTCATAGAAAGGGCTGTTCTTGTAATTCTTGTTTATCATATCAATCATGAACAAGCCATAGTGATGGCGCGGTAAACTTTGCAGGCTTTCAGCCAATTGCCCCAGGTTACGTGCGATGATCGCATTGCGCGGAACTTCAGTACCCCATGCAGTATCAAGAGCCCAGGCGGCGCAGGTCAAATGCGATGCACCACAGATACCACAGGCACGCGGTGTGACCACCAACCCTGCTTGAGGATCTTTATCACGTAAAATAATTTCAAAGCCCCTAAATAACTCTGCCGAAGTCCAGGCATTGGTAACAACGCCGTCTTCGATATCGACACGAACGTCGAGGTCGCCTTCTACGCGGCCAACTGGCGAGATGTCCAGTGTTTGTACTTGTGCTGACATTTTTTATACCCCCCTTAAACGACGAAGATGTCTTGTTCTGCCCACGCTGGCATCGCCGCTTTGGCAGCACCTGTGAGTTTAATGTAACCTTTCTTATCCACACCGGTGGGTAGATCTTTAGGGATTCCCATGACTGTTTGGGTTTTAAATACTGTACCAGGTGCCAGATCAAAGAATGGAAACTCCGGTTCGGTACAACCCAGACAGGGCATACCGGCCCGTGTTTTGGATGAAACCCGGTTCCACAGAATACGGTTACAAGGTGAATGGGTCATGGGTCCGCGACAGCCAAGATCGTAGAATAAGCAGCCCTTGCGTTGACCAAACTCGGTAGTAGAAACTTTATAGGCAAAATGCATGTTGCGAGTACAGCCGGTCTGGGTAAAACTTTGGAAGAAAGTCTTCGGACGTTGAAATTCATCCAACGCCAAATCACCAGCCCGACCAGTTGCAATGGCAACCAGAATTTGCGTAACCCAATCAGGATGGGCGGGGCAGCCGGGAATATTGATCACCGGTAAACCGGCTTTACCTTTAAAATCCGCACCCAAAAAGCCGCCATTATCACGTTTCAGGAATTGTAAACCCTGAGAATCGGTAGGGTTGGGAGCCGTTGCCGGAATACCGCCCCAGGTTGCGCAATCACCCAACGCCACGACAAAGTCCGCAACGTCGCATAATTCGCGTACCCAGTCTTTCATTGGACGACCGGCAAAGCGGTTCCATTCGCCGGTGCCATTGGGCGCATTAACCACGGTACCTTCAAAAACAAAAATATCCAGCTTGAGTGCGCCGGAGAGACAATCTTTTAGTATTTTTTTGACATTATCGCCGAGCTCCACACCTAGCGAAGGTTGCCAAAGAATGTTCATGCCAAAATCTGTAACCAGATCGCAGGCACTGGGTTCTTCTGCATTCAGAAAGGACATCGTGTTGCCCGAACAGGCACCGCCCTGAAGCCATAAAATATTGGCCATGTCATCCTCCAGTTTTTATGATTTATATTTATTACAACAACGCAAATCGCTGTATAGTAGACTATGAGCAAAATACATGCCCAAATAGCATTTATAAATATATTACTGTTATTCAGTTATTTATAAATAGATGAAAGAGAGTGGCTCGCTTATTAAATCGTTAATGAAAATATAGTTTGCAGAGTAGTTTGTATATCTTCTTTGCATGTACCCTCATTCGTAGTTTAACGGACGTTGACAAAATTATCGTGTAGCACTAATATTGTGCTATGAAAAATATTACTATAAAAATTGAAGATGATGTTGCTCACTGGTCAAAAGTCTGGGCTGCTGAACATAACACCAGTGTTTCCCGGATTCTCGGTGATTTGCTAAAGCAAATGAAAAAGCAAAAAACAGGCTACACTAAGGCCATGCAGCAGTTTCTTGATGTCGAGGCCCAGCCATTAAAAACCTCAAAACGCTATCCTTTGCGGGATGATTTACATGAGCGTTAAATACTTTGTTGATACCAATATTTTAGTCTATGCGCGCGATAGTACTGAGTCTGAAAAACAGCCTATCGCTAAACAATGGTTAACCTATTTATGGCAACAAGAATCTGGCAGAATAAGCACTCAAGTAATGAATGAGTATTATGTGACCGTAACCCAAAAACTCAAACCAGGACTTTCAAGAGAACAAGCACGAGCTGATTTATGGGCACTCGCCGTATGGCAGCCACTAGAAATTTCGACCCAGTTGATTGAAGCGTCCTGGGATATTCAAGATCAATATGCATATTCCTGGTGGGATACTTTAGTGATTACCGCAGCACTATTTCTTGATTGCAAATACTTGTTAAGTGAAGATATGCAGCATCAACAGAAAATCAATAAGCTCACCATTATGAACCCGTTTCTTGTTGGCTTGGATGAACTGACTGAATAAACGTGGACCAAGTTAACTTCGTATTATTGACCGTAAAAATTTTTTTAAAGTTTTACATGCTTCGAGCGTTCACAATTGTGTTGTTGTTCGGTTGTATGAATCGATCGCTGTATCAACTCAACAATGGCTATAATAAATTTCTTGAATTACACTAAACGATTTCCTCTTTACTTTATTGACTCAACCCTGTCGATTACCACACACAGGACATTCGCATTCGCCTGAGCAACCATACCAGATACCTTTGCATTGGCTGCACCAATGACCGATTAAATGGGCTTGAACGCTTCCCAGTTGCTGTGCCAATCTGGAAACGCCTAAATCCCGGGATTCTGGTTTACTCATTTTGGGCAGGATTCTGCTCTGTGGGAATTTAACAATGGATTGCTTGTTTCCGGGACGTGGCTTATCGTCAGAATTAGACAACTGACTAAACCTCTGATGCGAGTTTATAGCGCTTGATCTTGTTAGCCAGGCCGACACGCGACAAACCCAGTTCCAGAGCAGTTTTACTCTGGTTCCAGCGTTTTTTGATCAAAGTATCGGCTATAATTTTGGATTCAATTTCTTCAACCTTCTGCTTTAGGGTTTGACCCTCTAGATTCAAGTCATGGTCTAGACTATTCACCTTGCTTTTCAGTGCGCCAATATGGGGTGACAGGCTGACTTCGGTAATGAATGTGCCACCATCGCTAACTGCAATCATGCGTTTTATCTCGTTTTCAAGTTCGCGCACATTCCCTGGCCAGTGGTAGAGCATTAATTTCTCCATTACGCCGGGAGCTATGCCCAGAATTTTTCGATTAAGCTCAACTGCGAATTTTGCCACCAGAAAATTGGCTACAACCTCAATATCTTCTTTGCGTTTTCTTAAGGGCGGAATATTGAGCTGGAAACCATTCAATCGATAAAATAAGTCTTGTCTAAACAGGCCTTTGCAAATTAACTCATCCAGGGGTTGATTACAGGCGGTGATGATACGTACATCGCACTTAATAACCTGATCACTGCCCAGTGGTTTAACTTCGCCTTCTTGCAAAAAACGCAGCAAACTGACTTGAAAGGTAGACGATACCTCGGCAACTTCATCCAAGAATACTGTACCACCATCGGCAGCAGGGAATAACCCTAAACGATCGCTGATAGCACCGGTAAAAGCGCCGCGTTTATGACCGAATAGTTCCGAATGCAGCAATTCATCGGACATGCCGCCGCAATTATGTACCAGTAACGGTTGATTGTTACGGTCACTATTTTGGTGTATACCGCGCGCTATTAATTCCTTGCCGGTACCGGTTTCACCTTGAATCAGCACGGGTAGGTTAGTTGTGGCGGCCTTCCTGGCGAGATTACAAAGTGTCGCCATGCTCGGGCTGCCATAAACCAATTTGTCAAAGCGCGTATTGCTTGTCTCGCTAGGGACTTGCCCATGGAGCTTATTCAATACATCTTCTGCTATTTTCAGTTCTCGGTTTAAATGCCGGTGCCGATAACTCAGCTCTTTATTCTCCAATGCCCGATTAACCAAAAGTTCTATTTGGTTAATCGACCAATCATTGGAGAGAAACTGGTAGATGGCGGCTTCATTAATCGCCTGGTTTATTTGTTCAGGGCTTAACTGGCCGACCAGTAGACGTATTGTTTCCGGGTGGGTTTTGCGTGCTTGTATTAATAGTTCCAGCGCGTCAAATTCCTCGGTTGCATCATTACATAACAGTAAATCGATAGTCTCACTGTCGAGCACAGACAATACTTCAGCAGGCTCATTAATGGCGATGATTTGGTAATGCTGACTTAAGCAACGATTCAAAATGACAGCATCTTTGCCATTGAATCCAGAAATAATAATAAATGAAGTGCTGTTCATAGCCCCAGTATGCAAAGAAAGTTAACAAATATCAAGCTTAGTTTTTGATATTCTGTGAGTTATCCATATTATTGCAAATATAGTTTACTATTTGAAATATTTATTGACACCTTCAAAGAGCTTGGATTACTATTGCCGATCACACAATAAAACTTGTAGGTGTAAGCACGTGGCTGAAAATCTTCCTGATCATGAATTCCATCAAGCACTCGCGGCCATTGAGTCCGAATCTATCAGTGCTAATGAAAAGGTTGATTTACTGCTTCAAATAGCCGTGGGTTTGCAACAAAAACCTAAATCACCTCAACAGTTATACAATGCCGTCACCCTTTACGATAAGGCTCTGGCGCTATGCCCGGAACAAGATACTCTGCTGCAAGCGCGAACCCATGCCCGAAAAGGCACCGCTTTACAGGCTATTCCAGAAGCCGGTACTGAATACCTGTTTAAAGCACAGGCTGAGTTTGAAACCGCATTACCGGTACTCAGCCAGGCTGGTACCGTTGAAGAAGTTGCTGAAGTTGAAATGAATTTAGGCCTGGTTCTGCAATCGCTCGCTGGCTTTAATGCCGTACCGATCACCGTTGCCATTGCTGCCTATCAGCGCTCCTTAAAAGTTTTTACCCGTGAATCTTATGCGACTGAATATGCTATCTTGCACAACAACCTTGCCACTGCGTTTCTATCGATTCCGATGAATGATGAACGCGCAAAAATGCGTGAAGCTCTAGCCGTGCAATCTTTTCAAGAAGCGCTTAAGGTTATCAATCTAATTGACCAGCCCGGCGAATATGCCATGTTACAAAATAATCTGGGTAATGCCTTGCAATACGTTTCCAGCAGTCATGGCGTTGAAAATAATTTGCGCGCACTGGAAGCCTATGATGAGGCGCTGAAAGTCAGAACCGCCCAAGACACGCCTTATGAATACGCCAACACCCTTTGTAATAAGGCCAATTGTCTGCGTAATTTACCCGATGATCTGGATAATCCGGATGCCGGTAATCGCGAGCGATTAAGAACTGCACGTAGTTACTATCGTGAAGCTTGCACAATTTTCAAGCAATTTGGCGATACGCCAAAAGTGAGTATGATCACTGAGATCATGGAAGAACTGGAAGCTGATATAGGCACGGGCCAGTCGGGTTCTCGTGCCGGCAAAGGTTTTGGTGAATCCAGAATTTAATTTAACTAGACACTTAACTAACATAATAGCGAGGCAGTAAAAACATGTTCGATTCAATAGTAAGCACTGATATCACATTGATGACATACATCTTCGGAACTATCGTGGCACTCATTTTTGGTGCCATAGGCGGTGCAATCGGCGGCATAATTATCGGTGCAGAACATTTAGGCAAAGAACTTGCCGCGATGATGGGCGGCATGTTTGGCCCTATTGCCGCTGTACCCGGCATTCTAACTGTTTTATTTATATTCTCTTAAGGAGTCATCATGTTCGAAATGTTTTTAAATTCAGCCACGCTGTTTGTTCAGGGCAGACTCTTTCAAGACCTGACCAGTGTCGCTAAACAAGCGGGTATCGGTATCGCCATCGCTTTATTTCTGGCATTATTTTTGGCCATACTCGGTTTGTCACTGTGGCCGGTGATTATCATCGCCAGCCTGGTTTCTGGTGCTGTGCAACCGTATTTATTCAAAGATCTTAAGTATCGCTAAGCGCAAATAAATCATGTCAGCATCTGCCGAAGCCATGACACTCCAGAACCCGCCTGATCTGGATACCTTGCTTAAAGACATCCAGTCCTTAGATGGCTTGGTTGCACAGTGGGATGAGCAACAACGCAATACCGTACAGGCATTAACCCAGGCGCATGATGATTTAAACAAGGAAGCCTTTACTCGATTAATCCGTGCGCTAAAAGAGACGCCTGCGGTAATGGCGGTGTTAAAAGAGGCCGTTTCCGATGAAGTCGTGTATGCCGTGCTGCGCTATCACGGCATCGTCAAAGCGTCTTTGCACGAGCGTGTTGATTTAGCGTTAGAATCAGTCAGGCCCTATTTACAAAGTCATGACGGTAATGTTGAGTTGGTTGAAATTATTCTGCCCGATACTGTCATCATTCGCTTGTTAGGCGCCTGCGATGGCTGCCCGGCCTCTTCACTCACTTTATCCGAAGGCGTTGAAAAAGCCATTAAAGAACACTGCCCTGAAATCACCACCATTAACAAAGCCAGGGGCGGGGTCACAGCAAAACCGGTCGATGGTGTTACCGTCAATTTTGTCAGCCCGTTTGCTCGTAACGAAGATAAAGATTGGCTGATAGTGTGTTCATTAGATGATGTACCGGAAGCTGATATCAAGGTTGCTACCGTCAAAGGTAATGAAGTCTTATTGAGTCGTTTCGGTGACAAGGTGACCTGTTATCAAAACGCCTGCGCACACATGGGCATGCCGCTGGATATGGGGACGGTTAATAACGCTATCCTGGTTTGTCCACATCATGGCTTTGAATACTCATTGGAATCCGGCGAATGCCTGACCGCACCGGAAGTACAGTTACATACCCACGCCGTTCGTGTGATTAATCAGCGCGTGGAAATAAAATTATCATGAGTGCAACACAGGCCAAGGTTAATAAGGTCAGCTTAAAAGTCAGCCCTGACCCATCTCTGCGCGTTGCCGAAGCCAGAACCGTTCCGCATCAAGCTCTATTGAGCATAGAACCTTTTGCCATCCTGGGTGCTGATCGTATTCCGCCGATGGTGACCAGCGGTGTTACGCCCGACGAGAAAACCTGTTTCGGTCCACGCGGTGGCGCCTTGATGAAAACAGATGGCCCATTATGGATTTGTGACACAGGCCATCATCGACTACTGGGCTGGGAAAAAATGCCCACCGATGACAATACGCCGGCTGACTGGGTCATCGGTCAAAAAGATTTTAACGCCGAAGGCCGCAATGGCAAGACCGATGTTTCAGCAAGCTCAGTCAATGTACCGACGGGTATTTGCGCTTGTGGTGATGGCATGGCGGTCGCCGATGCCTGGAACCATCGTGTATTAATCTGGAAAACGTTACCGGAAGACAATAATGTGCCTGCGGATATTGTATTGGGACAAACCAATTTTGAATCTAACCTGGCCAATCACGGCAAAGATTATGCTGCGGCAAATAGTATGCATTGGCCTTATGGCGTTTCCTGGCAAGATAATCACTTGTTTGTTGCTGATTCTGAGAATAGACGTGTGCTAATTTGGCAGGGCTTGCCCACAGACAATGGACAGCCTGCCGATGTAGTACTTGGACAACATGATTTTGCCACGCGTGATGAGAATGCTGGCAGCGATCCTAGTGCCATGAGTATGCGCTGGCCTCATGGCATTGCCCTCTGGCAAGGTCATCTCTGTGTTTCTGATGCCGGTAATAACCGCGTGATGATCTGGCAAGGCATTCCTGATAGCAATGGTATGGATTGTGACTACGTTCTGGGACAAAGTGCCGTTGACTTGGTAGACCATAATCAATCACTGTATTGGCCACGCGCTTATACGTTAAATATGCCTTATGGCCTCGCTGCGGTTGGCGATTGGTTATTGGTTGCCGATACCGCGAGTTCACGGCTACTCGGTTGGCATATTGATGATTTGAAAACGGGCGCCGATGCCCGCGCATTAACGGGGCAAATGAATTTTCATGACAAAGGCGATAACCGTTGGCAGCCTCCGTGCGCAGACAGTGTTTGCTGGCCGTATGGCATTCAGGCTATGGACGACATCATCGTGGTGGCCGATTCCGGCAATAATCGCGTCAGCCTATGGAAATTGGCGGTATGAACATTGCCGCTAAACAAATTCAAGACAGTATCCTTGGTGCTGAGAAAATTAGGGTAACCGGTATTGTTCAGGGTGTGGGTTTTAGACCGAATGTCTGGCGTTTAGCAAACCAATTTCAGCTAACCGGTGATGTCATTAATGATAGTCAGGGCGTGGTTATTAATGTATGGGGCAACATTGAGGCTATAGAGCGTTTCATCGAACAACTGAAAGCCGATGTGCCGCCGCTGGCACGTATCGACCAAATTAAGCGGTCTCCACTGCCACTAACTGATCACATCCCCGCCGAATTTTCCATCAAAGCCAGTCAACATAACGCCGTACAAACCAACGTCACCCCCGACGCTGCGGTTTGTCCAGAATGCATGACCGATACTCTGGATCCTTTTGGCCGACGTTATCGTTATGCCTTAACCAACTGCACGCATTGTGGCCCGCGCTTTTCAATTGTCGACGCTATCCCTTACGACCGCATCAATACCAGTATGAAGGCCTTTGAGTTATGTGGGGATTGCGCCGAAGAATATCAGGCGCCTACGGACAGACGCTTTCATGCGCAACCCAATGCCTGTTATTTTTGCGGCCCTAAATTAAGCCTGGCGAGAGTCGATGGTAATCCTGTTTGTCTGGAAACCCTGACTCAACTCGACGATGTTGATGGCGCCTGTACGGTATTACAAAACGGCGGGATTCTTGCCGTTAAAGGTATTGGTGGTTTTCACCTGGCCTGTGATGCCACCAATGCAGCCGCAGTACAACGCTTGCGTGATGCTAAACAACGTTATGGCAAACCGTTTGCGTTAATGGCACGCGATACCGACGTCATAAAACGCTACGCTACCATCACTGCCGAAGAAGTTGGCTTGTTACGCAGTGCCGAAGCACCCATCGTTATCCTGCAAAAAACTACACAAGCACCACCGGGCATAAAACGTCAGTTTGGAACCATTGAAGGTGAACGCCCGTATGATTTAATCGCCATCGACGACAATGTTGCACCCGGTCAAAATTCACTGGGTTTTATGTTACCGTACACGCCGATGCATCACCTGATGTTAAGGCGTATGAATCGACCCATTATTTTTACCTCCGGCAACCAGTCGGATGAGCCGCAAGTGATTAGCAATGATGAAGTTGCCACTCGACTGGGTGATATAGTCGAGTATGTACTTTGGCATGACCGAGATATTGTGAATCGTGTCGATGATTCGGTTATCCGCATGATCAATAAGGAACCGCGACTATTAAGACGTGCACGCGGTTATACGCCCGCACCTTTACCCTTACCAGAGGGATTTGAACAAGCACCCGAACTATTAGCGATGGGAGCTGAATTAAAAAACACCTTCTGCCTGATCAAAGACGGCAATGCCATTTTATCGCAACACATCGGTGACCTGGAAAATGCTATCACCTATGATGATTACCAAAACAACTTAGCCTTGTATGCCCAGCTCTATCAACACACACCGGTACAGGTCGTTATAGATGCTCATCCAGAATATTTGTCCAGCAAACTGGGTAGACAACTCGCCGAAGATAAACAAATAGACTGCCAGGAAGTACAACATCACCACGCCCATATTGCCGCCTGTTTGGCAGAAAACAATTATCCCTTAGCGGCACCGCCTGTGCTGGGCATTGCTCTCGATGGTTTAGGGTTTGGCGGCGATGGCAGCTTCTGGGGCGGCGAATTTTTACACTGCGATTATCTGAGTGCAGAGCGCTTAGCGACCTTCAAGCCGGTAGCGATGTTAGGCGGCGCAATGGCTATGCGCGAACCCTGGCGCAATACTTATGCTCAGTTGATGGCTGAGATGGGCTGGGCAGAACTAAAAATGAATTTCGACGAGCTTGAACTGATCGAGTATTTTGAAAGCAAACCGTTGGCAACCTTTAACGCCATGTTAGCAAAGGGTAGTAATGCACCGGTGGCTTCATCCTGTGGCCGCTTATTTGATGCCGTTGCTGCTGCTATCGGTATTTGTCGGGACGGTGTTGCTTATGAAGGTCAGGCGGCCATCGAACTGGAAGCCATCGTTGATCAGGATGCTTTGCATAATGAAAATGAACGCTTAGCTTATCCCTTTACCATTCCAAGACTTACTGTACCTGGTTTTGACGTTAAATTACCTTATATCGAACCCCTGGCAATGTGGCGAGCCATACTCGGTGACTTGATCTTAAAAACACCGGCTCCGGTGATGTCTGCGCGTTTTCATAAAGGTCTAGCCAGGATTATTGTCACGATGATTCAAAAACTCAGCACCCGTGACGAACAGCGAATCATTCATAAGGTGGCCTTATCCGGTGGCGTGTTTCAAAACAAAACTTTATTTGAACAGGTCGTGACCCGGCTTGAGCAAGACAATTTTACGGTGCTAACGCATAAACAAGTCCCAACCAATGATGGTGGTATCGCCTTGGGGCAAGCAGTTATTGGCGCAGCACGTTTACTAAAATATTTGAGGAACTAGCTATGTGTCTAGGTATACCCGGTCAGATTGTAGAAATAACTGACGAGATAAAAAAACTTGCACTAGTCAATGTTTCTGGTGTGAAACGTCAGGTTAATATTGCTTGTATAGTTAATGAAGAACATAGCGTCGATTCTTGCGTCGGTGATTGGGTATTGGTACACGTTGGTTTTGCCATGAGTCGTATTGATGAAGCCGAAGCGCAAAAGACCCTTGATCTTTTAATAGAGCTGGGTGAAGCACAGGCTGAAATCATGGCGATGCAAACATCAACGATGCAGTGACATGAGCGACACGGCGAACCAATTGCAACAACTGTATCCATTTTTGCACGGGGACAAAAAAAACCCTGAGCAAGAAAATACCACGCTGCTGGAATCAGTCAAACAAAAATCGGAACACAGCCTGACAGTGAAGAAAGCTTTCTTTGCCAACAATGCACAAGCGCTTGTCGATGCGGCCAAGGCCATTGCCCAGGTGTATATCGATAACGGTCGCATGTTGACAATGGGCAATGGTGGTTCTAGCTGTGATGCATCGCATTTTGCTGTTGAATTTCAACACCCGATTACTGCCGGTCGTCCCGCTTTACCCGCAATTAATCTGGTGATGGACACCGCCATGATTAGCGCGGTGGCCAATGATGTAGGTATTAAACATGTCTTTATCCGACAACTGGAAGCACACGGACAATCTGCTGATGGACTGTTCGGTTTTTCGACCAGTGGCAATTCAGAAAATTTGCTAGCGGCTTTCACAAAAGCTAAACAGATGGGCATAACCACATTCGCATTGGCTGGTGGTAATGGCGGCGAGATGAAGGCCAGTGGCCTAATCGATCATTGCCTGGTGGTTGAAACCGATTCCATCCATCGCGTGCAGGAAGTGCATGTCGCCAGTTATCACATACTGTGGGATCTGGTGCATACCTTACTCGCTGACCACCGTGGCAAACTTGGCGTAGCCACCCAGCAATAGCAGAAGGCACCTCTATGAAATATGTTGATGAATTCAGAGATCCGGAAAAAGCTAGAATGCTGGTAGATGAGATCAATACCATTACCGAGCAGCTTGAGATCACCCAACAGCGCCCCTTACAATTAATGGAATTCTGTGGTGGCCACACGCACACTATTTTTCGCTACGGCATTGAACAAATGCTGCCGAAATCCATTGAACTGATTCACGGACCCGGTTGCCCGATCTGTGTTTTACCCATGGGCAGAGTCGATGATTGTGTGACCTTAGCTGAACGTCCTAACGTTATTTTTACCACCTTTGGCGATGCCATGCGTGTGCCTGGTTCAAAGAAAAGTTTATTACAGGCGAAAGCCGATGGCGCGGATATCCGCATGGTTTACTCACCGCTGGATGCCTTGGATTTAGCCCGCAAACATCCGGGAAAAGAAGTTATTTTCTTTGCTCTGGGGTTTGAAACCACCATGCCCAGTACCGCGCTAACGGTATTGCAAGCAGAACAGGATAACATCAAAAACTTTTCGCTGTTCTGTAACCACATCACCACAGTACCGACCATTAAGGCCATTCTTGATTCACCCGACATGAAAATTGATGGTTTTCTGGCACCGGGTCATGTCAGTATGGTAGTCGGCGCACGACCGTTTGATTTTGTTGCTGAAACCTATGAAAAACCCATCGTTGTTACTGGCTTTGAGCCGTTGGACATTTTGCAATCGATCTGGATGTTAGTCAAACAGCTTAACGACAAGCGCCACGACGTCGAAAATCAGTATGCCCGTATCGTTCCGGAAAACGGTAACGAACCGGCGATGGATGCTTTGACCAAAGTATTCGAATTGCGCGAATTTTTCGAGTGGCGCGGACTTGGCTCTATTGATCACTCAGGCGTAAAAATGCGCGATGCCTATGCGGCTTATGATGCCGAACGAAAATTTACCGTGCCTAATCTAAAAATTGCCGACCCCAAATCCTGCCAGTGTGGCGAAGTATTAAAAGGCGTCATTCGCCCCTGGGAATGCAAAGTATTTGGCACTCAATGTAGCCCTGAAACACCCATGGGTGCGTTAATGGTCTCTACCGAAGGCGCCTGTGCCGCTTATTATAATTTCGGCAATCTGGATGAATTGTTACAGAAAAGAGAGACGGTAAACGCATGACTCGTCAAGCCGTCGTCAACTTTCACCAACGCAGTGGCAAATGTAATGCCGACACCATCACCATGGCACACGGCAGTGGTGGTAAAGCCATGCGCGACCTCATTGATGATGTCTTTGTCAGAGCATTCGATAATGACGAGCTTAATAAATTAGAGGATCAGGCACGTTTTGATTTAAACACACTCACTGCCTTGGGTGATCGCCTGGCGATGACCACTGATTCTTACGTCGTCGATCCGCTGTTTTTTCCGGGCGGTGACATCGGCAAACTGGCGGTTACCGGCACCGTTAACGATCTTGCGGTTGGTGGAGCCAAACCCCTATATATAACCTGCGCCATGATCATCGAAGAAGGCATGTCGGTCGCTGATCTGCGCACTATTGCGGCCTCTATGCGACAAACTGCCGATCTGGCGGGTGTAAAAATTGTCACTGGCGATACCAAAGTCGTACCGCGAGGTGCCGCCGACAAATTATTTATCAATACCGCCGGTGTTGGCGTGATTCCGGCGGGCATCAATATTAGTACTGATCGTGCCCAAACGGGAGATGTTATCGTCATCAATGGCACTATCGGTGATCATGGCGCTGCCATTGTCGATGCGCGTGGCGATATGGCTTTACAAAACACCATCGAAACCGATTGCCAGCCGTTAAATTCGTTAATCACGGCCATGTTAAAAGTCTGCCCGGATATTCATTGTATGCGCGATGCCACGCGCGGTGGCATCGCAACAGTGCTGAATGAATTTGCGCAAAGCAGTAACGTCTGTATCAGGCTCAAGGAAACCGCCATACCAATGCGCGATGAAGTACGCGGCATGTGTGAAATCCTTGGCCTAGATCCACTCTACCTGGCCAATGAAGGCAAGATCGTCGCGATAATTCCTGCACAGGCTGTCGATAAAGTGATCGAAGTCATGCGCGCCCATCCTGACGGTCGTCATAGCGCCATCATTGCCGAAGTGACAGAGCAACCCGCAGCTCGCGTTATTCTTTCGACCCTATTTGGCGGCGAACGTGTTGTCGACATGCTGGTGGGTGAGCAACTACCGAGAATCTGCTAATGACGATGCCAGCCTATCAAAACATTGCACAAGCTACCGACCTGACGATTAAGGTAAACGGTGAACCGTTGCGAATTGATTATCGTCAACTAGAAGCTTTTCACAACGGTGATTCATGGTTTGGCTGCACGGTAGGCTTTCGAGCCCTGCAAATGGCCGCTAAGACTTTTGCTGACTCAGAACCCTGGTCACGGAATAATTTATATATAGTCAGTGGTCACTCAGGACCCGGTGTCAAAGACGCTATTGAGTTAGTCACTCAATGTATTAGCTCCAAACGTGTTCGTTTACTTGATGAATCAGGCACCACAACTTGCAGTCGTGATTTGAAGTTTGAATGGTGGTTCAGCGATGGTCGCATGACTATCCATATAAAATTGCACGATGGTTTTGTGCCAGAGGCTTTTTACCAACTATTGGATAGACTCAGCCAAGATAGATATAACACCAATGATGAACAGACCAATGATCGTAATAGCTTTAAGCAATATAAAACTGACTTGAGTCAGCAGCTTTGGCAGCAGCCACTGGACGCTTTATTTAACGTTGCAATATTACCGACAGCATTGAGCATTGGAGAATTACCTCATGCATGAATTGGGCATCACCCGCAATATTGTGGCCATCGTTACCGAACATGCCGGTGAAAAAAAAGTGAAACGTGTGGCCCTGGATATCGGCAAACTCTCAGCCATCATGCCGGATGCGATTCGTTTTTGTTTTGATGTTTGTAGTAAAGATACCTTGCTTGACCAAGCGACACTGGAAATCAATGAAATTCCCGGCCTGGGCCGCTGCCAGTCCTGCGGTACAGAAATTGAACTTGAACAACTATTTGGCCGTTGCTCTTGTGGTAGCAATCAGATCACTTGCATAGCCGGCGAAGAACTTAAAATAAAAGAGATGGAGGTTTATTAAAATGTGTGTAACTTGCGGTTGCTCCGATAACGATAAAGCCACTGTAACTGACCTTGATAGCGGTAAGGTTGTTGCAGTTGCAGCCGATGATCACGATCATAGTCACGAACATGATCACCACCATACTCATGACCATGACCACAGTCATGAACATCATGCCCATGATCACAACCATGACCATCAGCATACTCATGAACATCATGACCATGGTCATAGCCATAATCACGATCACAGCCATGACCAATCCGCCGCGCACGCGCATGCAGGGTTGCATGGCACTACCATTAGTCTTGAAGCTGAAATTCTGGCCAAAAATGACTTACTCGCAGAACGCAATCGTGGTTGGTTTGACGGCAGAAATATTCTAGCACTAAATTTAGTAAGCTCCCCCGGTTCCGGTAAAACCACGTTACTGGAACGTACTATCAGCGATTTAAAAGCCAGCTTACCCATCAATGTAGTTGAAGGCGATCAGGAAACCGTTAATGATGCCGAACGGATTAAAAGCACCGGTTGTCGAGTAGTACAGATCAACACCGGCACCGGTTGTCATCTGGAAGCAGATATGCTGGCACGGGGTATCAAAGAACTGCAACCGCCGATGGATTCAGTGGTAATGATTGAAAACGTCGGCAACCTGGTATGTCCGGCACTGTTTGATCTCGGTGAAAAATGTAAAATCGCCATCCTGTCGGTGACCGAAGGCGAAGACAAGCCCATCAAATACCCGCACATGTTCCGCGCGGCTGAAGTCATGATTCTGAATAAAATTGATTTACTCCCCTATGTCAATTTTAATGTTGATGGCTGCATTGAATATGCACGAACAGTTAACCCCGATATCAATATATTTCAGCTATCCGCAACCACCGGAGAAGGTATGGATGACTGGTATGACTGGTTGCAACATCAAGTGCGAAAGAATTCTGACCATGAGGCGATCGCTTAATGCTAAGCTTATTGTTGATAGGCTTCCTGATCGGCATGCGCCATGCTTTGGAAGCGGATCATGTAACCGCAGTGGCCAGTCTGGTCAGCCGTCGTGGCAACAGGAATGACGCCCTCAAGCAAGGTGCTGTTTGGGGCTTAGGTCACTCCATTACCTTATTTCTGTTTGGTTCAGTGGCGATATTGATTGATACCGCTATATCGGAACAACTGGCTGCGACATTAGAATTCGCTGTCGGCCTGATGTTGATTTTCTTAGGCTTTGACGTGTTACGCAGGCTGTATAAAGAACGTGTACATTTTCATCTACATAGCCACGATCAAAACACCCAGCACTTTCATGCCCATTCACATGCCGGTGAAAAAGAGCATGGCACCAGTAAACACCAACACGCGCATGGTTTTCCTAAACAAGCATTATTGGTAGGACTCATGCATGGTATGGCTGGATCAGCCGCACTGATAATTCTAACCCTGCATACGGTGCAATCGCCGATAACAGGACTACTTTATCTATTGTTTTTTGGCATGGGTTCCATTATCGGTATGGCCGCCCTTTCAGTCATTATCGCCATCCCCCTGCGTTATTCTTGCAACGGCCTGACATGGCTGTATAACGGCTTGCAGGCTATCGTCGGTATAGCAACCCTGTCGTTGGGAACCCTAACCGCGATTAACTATTTAACCTGAATCCGTAACTTCAAACCCTTTGATAATGGCGTACGCCATCTTCAGAGATTTGAAACCGCAGATAAAGTTGATTAGGCATTGGAGTTTTCTTGTTCAGCCTCCAACCGTGACCTCCATGAATATCCCTCGCGTAATACTATATATTCTCCACCGATCTGATACACTTTTGGACTTTCATAAAAATAATAAAACCCAATGAACCGTATCGGCCAAGCTTTTCCAGCATCCATTGACCTAACCTTCGATCCAAATGCTATCGCACGCTTTGTTCTTTGCTTAGGCGTCGGTATTGAATTAGGGTTTTTAATCGCCGACTATCTCTTCGCTCTTGTGTCCTTTAATGGAATTGAGGAAATGCAGCGCATTTTCGATATAACATCACAAACCAACCTGGCTTCATGGTTCGCGAATACTCAAATTCTTTTTACCAGTATGACGGTTTTCGTACTCTTTTTTTGCGCCAGAAAACAAACGGGATATTCTCTGGAGTCAACAAGCTGGCTAATAATAGCTCTATTCCTGCTCTTTCTGACAATCGATAACGCCCTGCTGATCCACCAAAGTATCAGCTTATCGATTTGGCAATCACAAGAAGGGAGCGATTCGATGATAGATGGTTTCCCCAGTCATCCATGGCTGATTGTTTTTTTTCCATTCTACGCAGCCATCACACTGTACATATTCTACTTTCTTTGGACTACGCTGGGCGATCGTTTGTCCAGACGGCTATTAGGACTCTCTTTTATATGCCTGGGTCTGGCACTGGGCATGGGTTTTATTGAAGGGCTGGAACCTGAACATGAAATGAATCTTTATACCTGGATCGGCGACAACACAGAGATGGATTATTGGTCGCTGGAACAGTTTGATGACAACGCATTCGGAATGCTACACCATTTTTCGCAAGCGCTGGCAAAGATACTGGGGATGTTTAGCAATACTCTATTATGGTTTTTGGCGATTCGCCACATTGCAAAAATTGTATCGTCTATCAAAATTCATTTGCCTGGAGCGTAAATGCAACACCCAGCGGTAGGTTATTGACGGGGTTTGAACAAATAAGAAACAGCCCACAACGGGGCTGTTTCCTAGCTGTATACACTTGTTAGAACAAAGTACCGGATCCCGCAGCATCATTAAAGCAATGCGCGTGTCCAAAACCTGCAGTATTTGCTGCATCTATAAAAACCAGCTCATCACCTAGAACCGCACCTGCCAGTCCAAACGCTGTCGTTGGACCCAATGGAACATTAGCCAATGCCAAATTAGCTCGTGTATTCCATGCTATGGAATGGTCTTCACAAGACGTATCGCCACTGACACCTACAGCTCCAATCAATTTGCCGTCTGCATCGTACAATGCCAGGCCTCCACCAAAATCATTAACACCACCAATTTTGCGACCAACCATTGGATCATTCGACTGTCCATAGCGTTTACTTGGACCACGGTAAGCAACCTTGGTATCTACCGGATTACTTTCAGTCAAATCGGCAAGGCTGCCCTGATCACGTGTTGCTTCCCAAAGACTTGCCGTTGAAAGGGCTAACCCAGGCAAACTGAACGCATTTGCTGTATTCGCCTTCTGCGCAGAAATCACTCGGCTTCCTGGCCATTGATCACCGCGATGATCACCGGTAAAAGTAACTGCACAAACAACACCATCACGATTAACCACTGTACCCCACATATTTAAACTGAAACCACCGTGCGCTGGAGCTGCCGAACAATCACCCGTACCCGTCGTTGCCTGGCACAAAGCTTCTGTCAACTCTGCATGGCTAGGCAGATCTCTACATGCCCTTCTGACGTATCTTTGATATCTACGATTCTTATTTCGGTACCTACGGTGCTTATGATGCCCGCGATGCTTATGATGACGCGCATTACTATGACTTCCTTTACTTCCTTTACTCCCCTTATCTGCAAACGAAGCAGTCGATCCCAGGACCATCGCTGCAAACAAACAAAATAAAAAGAATATTCTACTTAACCTCATTCAATATCTCCTCATTACTATTAGTTATAATTTTGAATCAAACAAAAATACATGGAAAACTGATCGGAGTTAAAGACGAAGTGACTTATCTCAAATCCACCGGCCCTGTTCCCACTCTTCCGTTCTCATGACCCAAAAATTTGACACCCACGCCCTTTCAAAGTTCTCTAACAAAAAATATCGCAGTATAGTGTTAAATATTTGTCAAAACGCCTATTTGACAAAATCCACTTGGGTTATACCTAAGAATTTCTTAGTTTTTGGACATGAAACGACGCTTCCTTACTGGGTTTATCCATATATTCTATAATTATAAATATATCTATAGAATATATCGTTTTTCCGGCATACATCGTAATGCAACATCTATGCCGCTTATTAATTAATAACGATATATCTGATACTTATATATTTTGTATAAAAGCCCTAAGAACTTTAATCGTTAGTTTGTAAAATATACTGACAAATACTTTAAGATAAGGAACTCGAAAGGACTCTTTTTTTATTTCTTATGAATAAAAATTGACGTTTCGCTCGAAAACCGAGCAGATATAGGCAATACAACGAATAAAACTCGTGACGGTGGAACCCGACGTTGCTGTTGTCAATAAATTTTACAGCCTACATTTTGAACGCAAGCACGCAATCCTATATAAAAATATCAGTATTAACACGACTGAAATTAGCTGATAAATTCTTAAACACAATCAGTCTAACCCACACATTTAATTTTTTGTAACCCCGATTGCAACTATTCAGCCAATATATTTCTAGTACTCCATCACAGTTGTGTTGGGGGGGGGGAGGTTATGTCGAGAAGTGGTCAGCTGCTAGGCGCACGATCGCAGGACTAGTCGCACGTGTCAAGCGAGTGCAACAACGCAGATGGCTGCTTATCGGCTGATATACCCGTCAATACAACAATGATGGAGTACTAGAGTGTAAGTCATTGATTGAATCGGCTTCTACAATAGGGACAATGCGACAAAACATACAAACAAGAAGTCCGTATGTTCAAAACAATCAATAGCCTGGAGTCAAAACACTGAGTATATCAAGCAAATTACTATTCAATAGATAACTTTGCGCAAACAAAGCCATCTAAAACATTAACTATTGCCTGCGCCAAGTGGTTTTACCAGAAATATCCTCAAGAATTATTCCATCCTGGCTTAGCTGCTCTCGAATCTGATCAGCCAATGCCCAGTCTTTATTTTCTTTTGCAGTCAAACGATCAGAAACTCGCCGATCAATTTCGTCATCAGTGATTTGATCAGCAACCGTGGCATTGGAATTTTTCAAAAACTCATCGGCATCCATCTGTAATATTCCCAGCATGTTTGCCATTGATTTTAGCTGACAACCTAATTCATTAGCGAGTTTAATATCCGCAGGCTTATTTCGATTAATTTCCCGCGCAAGGTCAAATAACACCGACATCGCCAATGGCGTATTGAAATCATCATCCATGGCCACAGTAAATCGTTGCTGATAGTCGTGACCAGCGCCTGGGTTTTCCTGATCCAGATCCAATTCACGTAATGCAGTATACAATCGGGTCAATGCAGCACTGGCATCATCGAGCTGATCATCAGAAAAATTGAGAGGACTGCGATAGTGACTGGAAACTATAAACAATCGGATCACTTCTCCGCGGTAACGTTCGACCACCTCACGCACGGTAAAAAAATTATCCAGCGACTTCGACATTTTTTCTTCGTTAATGCGCACGAAACCATTGTGCATCCAGATATTTACAAAAGGTTTGCCAGTTGCACCTTCTGATTGGGCAATTTCATTTTCATGGTGGGGAAATTGTAAATCCATGCCACCGCCATGAATATCGAAATGATCACCCAGGCAACGAGTGGACATTGCTGAACATTCTATATGCCACCCGGGGCGACCTGCTCCCCATGGTGATGGCCAGGAAGGCTCCTCCGGCTTGACCATTTTCCAAAGAACAAAATCCAGAGGATCACGCTTGGCCTGGTCAATTTCCACTCTCTCACCCGCCCTGAGATCATTCGGATTTTTACCCGAAAGCTTTCCGTAGCCATCAAATTTTGCTACCGAGTAAAAAACATCCCCATTCGAACCTATATACGCATAATCCTTAATAATCAATGTTTCAATCATTTCAACAATCGCATCAATCGATTGGGTTGCTCGAGGTTCGATAGAGGGCGGCAAAACATTTAACGCCCGTTCGTCTTCATGCATTGCGTGTATGTAGCGCTCGGTCAGAGTATCGAAAGTCTCACCAATACTATTGGCCCGATTGATTATTTTATCGTCAATATCCGTTATATTTCGCACATAGGTTAATTCATAGCCCAAAAACTGCAGGTAACGGGCAACAATATCAAAAACCACCATCACTCTTGCATGACCTATATGGCAATAGTCATAGACGGTCATACCGCATACATACATTCTTATTTTTCCGGGCTCGACCGGCTCAAGCGCTTCTTTTTTACGCGTTAGGGTATTGTAGAGTTTCAACATGATTGTTAGGATTTGATGACTCAGGAAACCATCCTGGAATAGACAGCCTACCTGAAGAAAATTGATTGTTATGCTTCATTGCTACGAAATAGATTCGTTCAACAGGCGCATATCTATCAAATGTACGTGAGCCTGATCTATTTATTTCGCCTGGATTGCGAAAGCAGGCATAGTAACGGAAAGTCGTCGAAACAACAAAATTAGATCATGCAATTAGGTAACTCTTAATTTCTTAATCATTCATAATTCTATTTCCATACCTTCCTTCGCAAGACTATATTCGGGTAATGCATTATCGCCCTCATATTTTTCTTTGATGGTGTGAAAAACTTCCAACAAGGCTTCATCAGTTCGTGTCGGTTCGTGATGGGTAAAATACAATTGCTTTACATTCGCTTTTTTCGCCATCATCATGCTGGTATCAAAGGTACCATGACCCCAGCCTTTTTTAGCAGGATATTCATCCTCAGTATACGAAGAATCGGCGATCAAAACGTCCACTCCCTGCATTGCATCCACAATCACCTGATCCTGTTCATCAATAAGACGCTGATATTCATCAAACATCTCATCATCAGGCTCATATATATTGTAATGTGGCTCGTGATCTCCAGTAAAAAACATCGAATGACCACGGCTATCCACCCGGTATCCAAAATTTAGCACTGGATGGTTCATTAATGTCGGTGTCACTCGAGTATGTTCACTAATCTGAACACTTTCCCCACTACATAATGTCTGGTACTCCATTGCAGCCTTTAATTCAACTTCGCGAATCGGAAAATAACTGTACTGAAGCTGTGTCGACATTGCATGCTCTATACCCTTATCCGTAACCGCATCGTAGCCACCGTGCAGTTTAACAGCATTGCCTGGAATAAATATGGGTGTAAAAAAAGGCAGACCATGTATATGATCCCAATGAGTATGGCTGATAAAAATGTTGGCAGTTACCGGCATTTCGGCCAGCAGTGTCTGCGCCAATGGAAATATTCCACTGCCGCCATCAAGAATGATTATTTCATCGTCATCTGTACGTATTTCAATACAGGTTGTATTTCCACCATGCTTTATCATCAATGGATTTGGCGTAGGTATCGACCCACGAACCCCCCAAAATCGAATTTTCAAATGTACTCCTTATTAAAATTATCCACTTACCGACATATACGTACTTGCCGCATTCAAATCGGATGAAATATCACCCAGATAACCATGAAGATCACCAAAATCCATTCCAAATCTTTGGGCAACAGTTTCTGGTAATTGTTTATTCTCAGTCGTCGTGTCGCTGGGTGCAAAAACCTTACTCAGTTGATTTGCGGCAATCACACAATCACGCATTTCATTTCCTGGTTTATCAACTTCATGATGGTCACCGATACAGGCGACCAAAGATTCGGGAAACTGCCACTTATCACCCAATAAAGACCCTACGACACTGTGATCAACACCGATAATTTTGCGCTCAGCCTGGTACAAAGCAATACACTCATTTTCTGAAATTTCCTGTGAATTCTGATATTCATCCGGATTAAACTGTGCATATACCACTTTGCCGATATCGTGTAACAAACCCGCGACAAAACAATCGGAAGGTTCAAATTCCTCGTGTCCAAATTTTGTATTAAGCTTTTTTGCAATTGCAGCGGTTGCAATGGAGTGTTGTAGATATTTTTTGGTATCAAATCCAGCCACGTCTTTTTTTGGCAGCATACCCAGAGTGGCGATACTCAAAGCCATATTTTTAACCGTATTCAATCCCACATATACGACGGATCGCTTAATGGATGTAATTTTCTTTGGCAGGCTGTAATAAGCCGAATTCAGTAACTTCAGCAATTTCATTGTCATTACCGGATCATGCTCTATTACCTGCACCAACTCCTTGGGCGAACAACTAATATCCGAGGTAAGTTGAATAATTCTCTGCACACTTGCCGGAAACGCCGGCATTTGTGTAATCATTGCATCAAGCTGGTTCTGTATATCCTCATTCATTTCTATCACCTTCGAAACCTTTACTTAAAAATAGTAAACATTCTCGTAGACGACAAATTTGTTTGGTAATTTTCTATCATAAAATTCAAACAACCGACTTTAGCCGATGGTCATTTAGATAGCATCGTTCCCTTTTTCGTTATTGTGAGCAAGACCTGCTCGGTAGACAGGCTCATTACTTTGGTTTGAATTCAGGAATCATAGTCGGCCTGATGAGCATCTTTGTGTCCGCTAAAGTGTTGACACATCATATAGCCCTACTTTATCGAGTGACCATTTAGAAAGGTTGCCCCGGCTATTCCTCGAGCCGCCACCTTAAATAACCACGGCTAAACGGTTCCCAATAAAAAGGCAATATAATACAATATAATACAATT
>CAZGQY010000011.1:0-45754 GCA_964528035.1 uncultured Methylococcaceae bacterium
GATGTATTTACGGCGTCTTCCGGAACAGATCACCCATAGAGGGGCGAGCAGTTACTATTCAACAATCATCGTGGATCTGAGTCGTAACCTTATTGCTTTATCGCTGACCGATCCCAGGTCAGTTATTGATTACTCTATGCAGACCTGGGATCTTTTACTTCGACAGGGTCGGCGTTCGATGTTGTTATCACGTCTGTGTCATATTTTACTGCAACAGCAATTGCTTGAGCGTTTGCCGGAGCAAGTGCGACAACATCTACTTTCAGAATACGTATTTTTTGAAAAGCTGGATAGTACAATTCGTTGGGAAATCCGTTGTATTACTCGTGCCTTGGAACCTTTGGGTTGTCCGACGATCCTGTTAAAGGGGGCTGGGTATCTGATCGCAGGCAATACGGCTGCGGGAGGTCGGGTGTTTTCCGATGTGGACATATTGGTACCAAAAGGCCGCATCAATGAGGTCGAGTCTGCATTACGCGGTCATGGTTGGGTGGGTACTCACCAAAATGACTATGATCAACGTTATTATCGTCAGTGGATGCATGAATTGCCGCCGATGATCCATCTTAAACGACATTCGAATCTCGATGTGCATCACAATATTCTGCCTGAAGTAGGACGTGTTTGTCCGGATGCGGAAAAACTTTTTGAGCAGGCTGAACAAATTCCCGAGGGCCCGCTTTTGGTACTGGCACCAGTAGATCGGGTTATACATTCAGCGGTTCATTTGTTTCACGATGGAGAACTGGATCATGGTCTTCGAGACCTTTCCGATATAGATCTGTTGCTACGTGAATATGCTGATTCTCAGGGTTTTTGGGAATCACTGCCAAAACGTGCCGATGAATTGCGTCTTTCACGTTCCCTGTACTATGCATTACGTTATACAAAGCTTTTTTTCAATACCCCGATCCCGGACGTGGTTATCTCAGAGCTTAACAAAGCAGCGCCCGGTTATTTTGGCGTGCGCTGGATGGACAGTTTGTTTCAGCGTGCACTGATGCCGGATCATAGCAGTTGTGACGATAGATTTACCGGGTTGGCGCGATGGTTGTTATTTATTCGTTCACATTGGTTATGTATGCCGCCGCTTATGTTGGCCAGGCACCTTCTTAAAAAAGCGGGTATGCGTTGGCAGGATCGACGTAGTTTGAAGAAGCGTTGATGGTTGGTAAATTGGTTTAGATAGCTTCCTCGACTAACAAAACGTATACGGTGCCTCGATGGGTTCTATTTCCACAGTCTCTCCTGCTTTAATGCTGTTGCAATCTGCCGGAAGGATAATAAAACAATTGGTTTTATTCAGTACGCTGAGGTTATGTGATTCCTGTTTTGTAGCCGGGGTAACCATCAAAACACCTGCATCATTTATAAAACATGATCCCCTCTGGAATTCTTGTCTCCCGGGAGTTCTATTTATGTCCGTATCGCACCGGGCGTTCAGATGTAGACTTTTCTTTTCTGTTGCCCCTGATAGTTTTAGTAGCGCCGGTCGGATAATTTGATAAAAAGTAACCAGGACTGAAACAGGGTTGCCGGGTAAACCAAAGAACCAACAGTTGCCGATACGGCCAAAGGCTAAAGGTTTTCCCGGTTTCATGGCAATTTTCCAGAAGTTGATCTGTCCAACCTGTTGCAGTGCTTCTTTAGTGTAGTCTGCATCGCCAACAGACACGCCACCCGAACTGATTATTACATCGTTTTCCGCGGCGGTGTTTTGCAGAGTGTTACACAATAGCTCCAGATTATCTTTGATTACTCCCAGATCAAGTGCCTGAATATTCAGAGGAGAGAGGAGTGCGTGAATGCTATAACGGTTGCTGTCGTATATTTCACCACTTTTTAACGGTGTGTTTAGTGGCCTAAGTTCGTCACCCGTTGAAAAAAATGCAGCACGCAATTTGCGTTGTACACAAAGATCCCCGAGGCCCAATGAAGCAATTAGTCCTATGTCGGCGGCTGAAATTCTATGACCTTTTTCAAAGACTATCTGCCCAGTTTCAATATCGCTTCCAACTCCACGTACATAGTCTTCGTATGCAATTGTTCCGGAAAAAGACATAAACTTTTCGGATTGTTCGACGTTTTCCTGAAGTATTACCGAATCGGACCACTCAGGAAGCACTGCGCCAGTAAAAATACGGATACATTCGCCTTCTTTATGTGTGCCTGTATAAGGGCTACCTGCCCAGGATGTGCCCACAATTTGAAGCTGTTTGGGTTGAAGGTTGGCGATTTCTGAATATTTAACGGCGTAACCATCCATTGCCGATATTGCTTCGCTGGGTATGTTCTGCGTGGCATATAAGTTATCGACCAAAATTCGACCAACACACTCTTTGAGCGGGACTTGTTCAGAGCCACTAACAGGTTCTATTTGTTCATTTATTTTGCGCTTTGCTTCGTTGACGGTAAGCATGTTAGTTAACTGGTTGGCTGTCCGAGAATAGAAATTGTCACGAGGGAAGGTGGAATCGATGCCCCAATTTGAGAAAGCGAGGCGAATTCCTGCCCTCTTTAGCGACAAATAGGTCGGCAACGGATCCGGATCGCGCCAGCAACCCCTCGGGGATGAAACACGGTATGTATTTCATGATTTAATTCGGGACAGTGAAGCAATTTTACTTTTATACTGTGGGTTCTGTATTCTTCGACAGTTTTCTGGATTGGCCAAGGAAATCCTCGATAATAAAATTCACGATTAGCTCCGCCTGGTTGATATCCAGCACAGGAATGTCAACGACAGCTACCGGTAAATGCGTATCTGTGGCTATCGCAATAACAGAGGGGTCGTCTGGAAATAGCAAAGGCTTTCCGATAACGGGGCGATGTAATTCAATCTTCGGAAAGCTTTCCCGTTTAAAGCCTTCGACCAAAATCAGATCGAGCCCGGATTGATCTAAATGTTTTAGTTGGTCAGACAGCTTCGGCTCTTCGTTATTAGTAAATTCGGTAACAATTGCACGACGATATCGGGATACCAGCATTACTGGTGAAGCACCTGCTTCACGCAACAAAAAACTGTCTTTTCCAGGATGGTCGATATCGAAGTTATGATGACTGTGTTTAATCAGCCCGGTATTGAGTCCCTGGCTTTTTAGTAGTGGAATTACTTTTTGCAGTAATGTTGTTTTGCCTGTACCGCTGAAACCGGCAAAGCCCAATACGGGAATTTCATTGTTGAGCATTAGCAGGTGTAAAAATCTCTGTACCAACCGACGAAACGACCGATGCCTGATTCGATCGGGGTTGCCGGCTTGTATCCAACGTCTTCAATTAAATCAGTAATATCTGCGTAGGTCGCCGGTACGTCTCCATCCTGCAAAGGCAGAAAATTTTTCTCAGCTTGTTTACCAAGTGCCTGTTCAAGAACTTCTATAAAGCGTTTTAATTCCACCGGGTTATTGTTGCCGATATTATAGAGTCGATAGGGCGCTTTGCTGGTGCCCGGATCCGGAGTATCGCTGTTCCATTGAGGGTTACTTGAAGCAATTCGATCAGTGACTCGAACAACACCTTCAACAATATCGTCAATATAGGTGAAATCCCGTCGATGGTTGCCAAAATTGAAGACGTCTATGGGTTTGCCTTCGAGGATGCTCTTGGTAAACAAAAACAAAGCCATGTCGGGCCGCCCCCAGGGGCCATAGACGGTGAAAAACCGCAGGCCGGTTGTGGGCAGTCCATATAAATGGCTGTAGGTGTGTGCCATTAATTCGTTGGCTTTTTTTGTCGCCGCATACAGGCTTAGCGGGTGATCAACATTATCGTGAATGGAAAACGGCATCGAGGTATTGGCGCCATATACGGAACTGCTCGACGCAAATACCAGGTGCTTTACCTGATTGTGACGGCATGCTTCGAGGATATTGCAAAAACCGACCAGATTTGCGTCGATATAGGCTCCGGGGTTTTCCAGAGAATATCTTACACCGGCTTGGGCCGCGAGGTTGATTACGCGGTCTGGTTTACGAGATGCAAAAGTCTGGTCGATTAGTTTTTTGTCTTCCAGGCTGCCTCGTATTTCGGTAAAGCCCGGATGAGGTTTCAGTTTTGCAAGACGGGCTTCCTTTAATGATACGTCGTAATAGTCATTGACATTATCGATGCCAATGACCTCATCACCCCGGTTTAGCAGTTTCAAAGCAACAGTCGATCCAATAAAACCGGCGGTGCCGGTAATTAAAACCTTCATAGACATTCTTTTCTTAAGTTACAGGTAAGCATCTGTACAATCTGCAGGCAGAGTGTATTTAACATCGAATATAACCGATTGAGGTTTTGCCAATGCCTTAATGGCGGTAGCACCCATTTCAGTGAACTGTCTGTGTCCCACAGCCAGGATGATGGCATCGTATCGATTGTTTTCCAGTTTATCAAGCAAATTGATTCCCAGCATTTGTTTGGCTTCTTCCGCCTCCGCCCAAGGGTCGTAAACATCGACAATAGCGTTATATCCTTCTAATTCATCGACAATATCAATCACTCGCGTATTGCGGATGTCCGGGCAATTTTCTTTAAAGGTTAATCCCAATATAAGTACATTTGCCCGTGCTACATGTATACGTTTTTGTGTCATTAGTTTTACGACACGTTCAACTACATAAGCTCCCATACTATCGTTAATACGCCTACCGGCAAGAATAATTTCAGGATGGTGGCCTATTTCCTGCGCTTTATGAGTTAGATAGTATGGGTCAACGCCGATGCAATGACCGCCAACCAATCCAGGTCTGAAAGGTAAGAAATTCCATTTACTGCCTGCGGCTTCTAGGACTTCCAGGGTATTTAGCCCGAGGCTGTGAAAAAGTACGGCAAGTTCATTGATGAGTGCGATATTTACGTCTCGTTGCGTGTTCTCAATAACTTTTGCCGCTTCGGCGACTTTAATGCTGCTTGCTTTATGCGTTCCAGCAATAATCACAGTTCGGTAGAGTGCATCGACGAATTCTGCGATATCTGCTGTGGATCCCGATGTTACCTTTTTGATGGTTGTTACGCCGTGTTCTTTATCGCCGGGATTAATTCGCTCAGGACTATAGCCAGCAAAAAAATCCCGATTAAATTTAAGTCCGGACTCAGTCTCAAGTACAGGTATACAAATTTCTTCTGTTGCCCCTGGATAGACGGTGGATTCATATATCACGATGTCGTCTTTGCCAAGTATCTTGCCGATAGCCGAGCTGGATTTAATTAAGGGTGTCAGGTCTGGCCGTTTATTTTTGTCTATAGGTGTGGGTACAGTGACAATAAAAACATTACATTTTTTTAAATCTTCAGGGTTTGAGGTGAAAGCCAGGTTTTTTACCTGCGCAAGTTTCTCTGCTTCGACTTCCAGTGATTTGTCGTGGCCGGCGATCAATTCGTCGATTCGCTGGCTGCTGATATCGAGCCCAATGGTTTCGAAGTGGTTTCCGAATTCAACCGCCAGCGGCAGACCGACGTAGCCCAATCCGACTACACCGATTCTGCATTCCGTAAGCGACCGCATGGCGCCTCCTTAAGTTTTGTAGGTTAAAAGTGATAATGATTAGTGGTTTTTTAATAGAATAAGCTTAGACTATTATTGAATGTTTTAGCCGTGACATTTTGGAGTCGGTCATGATTTGATTTATATTTAAATTAATTGGAACTACATAAAGGTAAATCGCATTGCAACTGGTTAATCTATTATCTCTATGAAATGAACCGACTGATATATACTAAGTCAGTGCCATTTTAATGGATAGCTTGGCAATAGAAAAGAGTCGTTCAGGAATTCATTATTTGTAAGTAAATATTAACCCCAAATAAATTGTTATCAGGTGCGTTATCTTTCGTTTCTCAACGGTAACTTAAGTTAGAATATTCCTTTTCGGGTTTTACCCGTAATTTAATTATCTAGACAAAAAAATAAGGAATTAGCAAAGAATGATTCGGATATTTAGACATTACATATCGGGCATATTTCTGGGGCTTGTGCTATTGGAGTTTGGTGTTTTTTTTGCGGCAATACATTTTGGTTCAATGGCTCGATTCCAGGAATTGATTCCATTTGATTCGGCATTGATTACTCCTTCGTTAATTTTTGCCGTTATCCTGTTGACTACCAATACAGGTATGGGGCTCTATCAGCGTACTCAAACCTGGGGTGACGCTGGCTTATTACTACGCATCATCGGTAGTGTGGTTCTAGGTGGACTGGCAATGAGTTTGATTTTTTATTTCATTCCTCTTGTTTCCGTCAGCAGAGGTATCGTGGGTTATGCACTGCTTTCCTCTTTCATAGGTGTAACTTTCTTACGGATCATATTTTATTCGGTGGTTGATCGTCGGGTATTAAAACGCAGGGTATTAGTGTTTGGTGCGGGAAAAAATGCTCAAAAAATAACCGAGCTCGATACTGAAAATGTTACTGGGACTATTCGGGTTATCGGCTGTGCACCTCTTGAAGGCCAGCCGATAGAGGTTCCGGAAGACCGCGTAATCAATTTGAATATGCCGTTAAACGAATATGCGACTCAAGAGGATGTTGATGAAATAGTTGTTGCACCCGATGATCGTCGCAAAGGATTACCCGTTGATGAAATATTGGATTGTAAAATGAATGGATTCGAAGTGGTCGATATGCTGACGTTCTTTGAGCGTGAAGCGGGATTTATCCGGGTTGACTGCCTTTACCCCAGTTGGTTGGTATTCTCGGATGGTTTTAGAGCGGGTTTTCTGCGAATGTTTTCGAAACGGTTGTTCGATATTTTTGCAAGTCTTGTGTTGTTGGCAGTTGCATGGCCAATAATGATTCTGACTGCATTGATTATCAAACTGGAGAGTGGCTTTAAAGGGCCGGTATTCTATGAGCAAGTTCGGGTTGGCATAAGCTGGCGCTTATTTCGGGTTATAAAGTTTCGAAGCATGCGGACTGATGCCGAACTCAAGGGCAGACCGATAATGGCAACCAGGAATGATAACCGAGTGACTCGGGTGGGTCGTTTTATCAGAAAGGTACGGATTGATGAATTGCCACAGTTATTCAATGTGTTAAGAGGTGATATGAGCTTTGTCGGGCCGCGCCCGGAACGCCCTGAATTTATGGAAAAATTTGCGGAAACCATACCGTACTATTCTGAACGTCATCGAGTAAAACCCGGGATAACCGGATGGGCGCAGTTATGTTATCCATACGGAGAAAATGAAATTGATGCCCTAAAAAAACTTCAGTATGACCTCTACTATGTGAAGAATTACAGTGTGTTTTTCGATTTGATGATAATGCTTCAGACAATAGAAGTGGTTCTTTGGGGCAAGGGCGCGCGATGAAGAACCAGGATAGAAAGTGTTGACATTGGTATGAATATCGGTTTTTTCAGTTATTCAATCTGTGCGATAGCATTTGCGATTCAGTCCATTCTAATGGTGATTAGTTGGCGTGGAAGGTTGCTGGGTGGGTTGCTGTTTTTGTCCTCAGTCGTGACAACAATGTGGGCGGCATTGCTGGCTTATCAGTCTGGGTATGAGGAATTGCCGTCTGCCGTTATTTGGTCGATTGAAATCATAAGAGCAGGGGTCTGGCTGATTTTTTTCCAGAAATTATTAGGATTGGCGTTAAAGTCAGGTCTCGGTCAAGTAAAACTGTTTCAGAAATTGACAGTTTTAATTTATGCAATTGCTGGCTTGTTATTAGTTGTAGTCTGGAACTGGGACTACCTGCAGTTGCTGGAGCCTGGTATTTTTCAAGCCAATACGCAAATGGCCGGTCATGTGTTTATGGCCTTGATCGGTATGATTCTGGTTGAACAGTTTTATCGCAATGCGAGACCCGATCAGCGCTGGAGTATAAAATTTGTTTGTCTGGCAGTGGGTGGTATGTTTGCCTATGACTTTTATTTGTATTCTGACGCGATGCTATTTAAGCGAATCAATGCGGATATATGGATGGCCAGAGGGGCTGTGTTCGCAATCGTTGTGCCTTTCATAACGATATCGGCTGCTCGCAATCCGGAATGGTCTGTTGATCTGTTTATTTCTCGTGGAGTGATATTCCATACGGCAACATTGTTAGGTGCAGGTGTTTATCTCCTGTTTATGTCTATTGCTGGATACTATATCAAGATCTATGGAGGGGAATGGGGTGCTGTTGCGCAGATAATATTTCTAGTGGGTGCCTTTTTGGTTTTGGCGCTATTGTTGTTTTCCGGGCAAATTCGTTCTCAATTGAGGGTTTTTTTAAGTAAGCATTTTTTTAGTTACGCCTATGACTATCGACAGGAATGGTTGAAAATAATTGCAACCTTATCTGAGACGGATAGTGGCTTTGCCCTTGATAAACGGATTATTCTCTCGCTTTCGGAATTGGTTGAAAGTCCAAGTGGATTGTTATGGATTCGTGATAGTCATGGAAATTATGTTAAACGGGCTGATTTCGGTAATCCGGAAATAACAGTTGAGTCTATAGCGTCAAATGACCCTTTAGTATTAGCCGTTATTGAAAATGAGTATCTTGTAAATTTGAGGGAATTGCATAGGGTACCGGAAATGTATTCCGGTCTGGATTGTCCTGAATGGATTAAGTTGTATCCTAATGCATGGGTGTTTGTGCCATTATTTCAGGGAAATGATTTGTATGGGTTAGTGCTATTGACTTATCCACGAACCCAAATTGAGTGGAACTGGGAAGTGATCGAATTATTGCGTACGGCTGGTAGACAGGCAGCGAGTTATCTGGCACTCGAAGATGCTGCAGCGGAATTGGCACAAGCGCGTCAGTTTGAGGGATTTAACCGATTATCTGCGTTCGTGATTCATGATTTGAAAAATCTGATTGCGCAGCTTTCATTAGTGGTGCGCAACGCCGAGCGTCACAAAGAAAATCCGGAATTTATGAAGGATGCGATCATGACCGTGGATCATGCGGTTGGCAAAATGAGTCGCTTAATGTCTCAGTTAAGAAATGCAGGGAAAGGACGCGCGGTATCAGAATTGCCTCTCCAGACAATATTAAAGGAAGTCGTCAACGCCCGTTCAAAACAGTTACCAAAGCCCAGCCTGGAGATACAGGATCATAGTTCATTAACTGTTGCCGCTGATGGTGATCGTCTTGCTTCGGCATTTGAACATCTTATTCAGAATGCACAGGAAGCTTCGGGAAAAACGGGTAAAGTATGTGTCAGGCTTCAATCTAAACAGAAACGAGCTATAGTTGAAGTGGAGGATGACGGGGAAGGAATGGATCTGGAGTTTATTCGTTCCCGTTTGTTTAAGCCGTTTGACACGACCAAGGGTTTAACCGGGATGGGAATAGGAGCCTATGAAAGTCGCGAATATATTCGCTCCTTAGAGGGCGAATTAGAAGTGACGAGTACGGTGGGTGTGGGTACCCATTTTGTAATCTCCATACCGATTACATCGCAGTGAACGGTCGAAGCGCACGAATCGATAAGGTGAATAAGCTTGAGTAGTAGAACTCTTTTAATTGTTGAAGATGATCCCGGGCTTCAAAGCCAGCTTCGTTGGAGTTTTGATGGCTACAATGTCCTTGTTGCTGATGATCGCGAATCGGCTTTGGCTTGTTTGCGAAAAAATAGTCCAGCAGTGGTTACTTTGGATCTGGGCTTACCCCCCGATCCTGGGGGTGTAAGCGAGGGCTTTAAGACATTGCAGGAGATCCTGCAAATAGATCAACACATCAAAATCATTGTTATTACTGGCAATAACGATGTCAAAAATCCCGTTAAATCAATTGGTTTTGGTGTATACGATTTTTATCAAAAACCCATTGAGCCTGAGCTTTTGACACTGGTGGTTGAGCGTGCCTTCAAAATGTACGAGCTAGAGAAGGAAAACAGAGGTTTACAACGCCAGCATATTAGCAATCCATTACAGGGTGTCATAGCGGCCAGTCCGGAAATGCATGAAGTGTGTAGAATGGTCGAACGTCTGGCTCCTACGGATATGACAACTTTGTTGCTGGGGGAAAGTGGAACAGGTAAAGAGGTCTTAGCGCGTGCACTTCACGGTTTGAGTGGTCGATCAAATCAGCCGTTTATCGCTGTAAATTCCGCAGCAATTCCGGAAAACCTTCTTGAAAGTGAATTATTTGGCCACGAGAAGGGAGCATTTACTGGTGCGACCAAGCAGGTAAAAGGTAAATTTGAGCTCGCCGATGGAGGAACTTTCTTTCTTGACGAGATCGGTGATATACCTATGGCTTTGCAGCCAAAACTATTAAGATTTCTCCAGGAAAGAGTTATCGAACGGGTCGGCGGTCGAAAGGAGGTTTCTGTTGATGTTCGAGTCATTTGTGCCACCCATCAAGACATTCCGGCGCTAATTGAGAAAGGCATATTCAGGGAGGATTTATATTATCGTATTAACGAAATGGTTATTAACATTCCACCGATAAGAGAGCGAACCGGCGATATCGTGGTATTGGCCCGTGCTTTTTTCTCGCAATATTCTGAACAGATGAAATCCAAATTGACGGGGTTTTCTGATAGTGCAATTTCCGCGATGGAAGACTACGAATGGCCGGGTAATGTTCGTGAATTGGAAAGTAAAGTCAAACGTGCAGTTGTTATGTCAGACGGACCGCTGATCAGTGTTGATGATTTGCAGTTGTCAGTAGGGAAAAACGAATCGCGGGTTTTGAGTTTGCGCGAAATTCGTGATACCGCGGAAAGAAAGGCAATTTGCCAGGCTTTTACTGAATGTGGGGGTAACGTATCAAAAGCAGCAGAACTGCTTGAGGTTACACGTCCAACCTTATATTCTCTTCTGAACAAATTTAATCTTAAAGTGTAGATTCGGAAAATAGTTTCGAAGCTGACTGGAGGGAGTTTCATGAAAATTAGTAGACCGTTGTTATTGGCTTTATTGCTTTTATTGAAGGTTGGATTCTGTGGTGCAGCGCAGAGCTCTAGTGAGTATTTTGATGATGCAAAAAAATATTTCGATAAAGGTGAAATAAAGGCTGCAATCATTCAATTAAAGAATTTACTTAAAGATGAGCCGTATGATGTTAAGGGCCGTCTGCTGTTAGGGAAAAGTTACCTGGCAGTCGGTGATTTTTCTGCAGCAATTTCGGAATATGAAAAAGCCCGAGATCTGGATGCTGAACCAAAAGATTGGGTGGTGCATCTGTCTAAAGCCTACTTATCGATCGGACAACCACGCAAAGTTCTGGAAAATATTAAAGTCGATCCTTCTCTATCGACTGAAATCCAGGCAAATGTTATAGCCAATACCGGAATGGCTTATCTGATGTTGCGGGAAAGTGAAAAAGCTGAGGCTCAGTTTTCAAAAGCGCTGGAAATTGATGCAAAATCAAGCGAGGCTCAGTTAGGAAAAGCGCGAATGGAATTGCAAGCAGGAAACAGTGATGTTTCGTCGCAACTGGCCACTCAGGTTATTGATCGAGACCCGGAAAATATCGATGCCTGGTTGATTTTGGGTGAAAATGGGCGTGTTTCCGGGAATTACGAATCGGCCCTCGAGTCTTTCGATAAAGCTATATTTCTGAATGCGAAAAGTGTTCGAGGTTATCTTGGCCGAGCGACTATCAATATTGTTACCCGGGAGTTGGAAAGCGCCGAGCGTGATGTCGAGCAAGTAAAAAAAATCGCTGGAGAAATTCCAATGGCTCTTTATTTACAGGGAGCGATTTTATTTGAGAGGAAATCGTATCCTGAGGCTAAAGAGAGTCTGCTTAAATTAATTAGTATGGTTCCTGAACATCTGCCTTCCCAATTGATACTGGGTACTATCGCTTATTTTCAGAATGAACTGGAATCGGCAAACTCCTATTTGTCTCGTTATGTCAAGGAGTCTCCCGGACACTTATCCGCGAGTAAGCTACTGGCGGCAACCGCTTTAAAACTCAACCAAACTGATGAGGCAGTCAGCGTATTACTGGCAGTTGAGGAAAAAGGTAGAAATGACGCACAGTTTCTGGCATTGCTTGGTACGGCTTACATGCAAAGTAAACAATTTGATAAAGGTACCCAGGCACTAGAGCGTGCTGCTGAAATCGCGCCGGATGTCGCAGCAATTCGAGCGCAACTGGCTATTGGTCTGCTGGCATCGGGTGAAACAGATAAAGCGGTTGGTGAGTTGAGTAGCGCCGTGGACTTGGGACAGGATCTGATACAAGCTGACATCATGTTAATTTTGGCTCTGATTCAGCAGAAAAATTACGATCTTGCGATTGAGAAAGGGCGGGTACTGGCCGAAAAAATGCCAGAAAATCCAGTGGCGGATAATTTAATAGGTGCGGCGTATTTGGCGAAAGGAGAAACAGAACTGGCGCGTAAATCATGGATGCACGCATTGACGCTTCAACCTGACTATTCAACAGCGTTAATGAATTTGGCCAAGCTGGAGATCAAGCTGGAGGATAACAGTGCGGCGGAAGAGTGGTTCAACAAAATATTACAACAGGATGCGGAGAATTTACCCGCTATGTTAGGTATGGCCCAATTGGCCAAAATAAAAAATGATAAAGACGAAACACTTAAATGGCTACTCGCTGCATACAAGTCGAATCCGGAAAAATTGCAGCCTAGCCTGCTATTGGCGAATTTTTATGTTTCGAATGGAAATGTCGGCAACGCGATGACGATCCTTGAGCCATTGAAAAATAAATTTCCTGAAAATCCGGTTTTGCTGCGCGGGCTGGGGCTGATTCAACTGACATTGAAAGATACCGGGTCTGCTATTGATACATTCTATGAATTGATTTCTATTGAAGAATCAAATCCAGAATATCATCATTTACTTGCTCAGGCTTATGCGAAAAGCAAGGAATTAGACAAGGCGCGTCAGCAATGGAAACGGTGTTTAGAATTAAAAGCAGACTATCTGCCTGCCGAAGCTTCGCTTGCTCGTTTGGCAATTAGGAAAAAAGATTATAAGCAAGCAAGAATATTGGTGGATGGAGTAAAGCTTCGGCATAGTGACTCGTCTATTGGTCATCAGTTGGAAGGTGAGATTGAATTTCAGTTAGAGCATTATAAAAAGGCTAATAATGCCTTTAAAAAAGGGTTTGAAATTAAGCCAAGTTCTGCCCTGGTGCAAAATATCTTTCGAACTCACAAACAATCTGGCGAAATAGATCAGGCGTTTGCTGCGCTCGAGCAATGGCTAAAAGATAACCCAGACGATCTTGGTTCAGTGATACTTTTGGGCATGGCTTACCAGGAAAAGGGTGACGCAAATAAAGCTTTGGATGTCTACGAGGCAGCTAGAAAAATTAATCCTGAAAATGTAGTCGTACTTAATAATCTGGCGTGGTTGTATCAGGAATCCAACGATGATCGTGCGGTGGAAACAGCCGAAGCTGCGTTGTCTCTAGCTAAGAATAATCCTGAAGTTGTTGATACAGTTGGCTGGGTATTGATGCAAAATGGTCAGGCGGAGCGATCACTAGTGTTATTCCAGGAGGCGGTTCTAAAAGCGCCCGATATTCTTGCGATACGAATCCATTTGGCAGAAGCTTTTATCAAGGTGGGAAGAGTGGGAGAAGCACGTAAAGAATTGGAAAACCTGTTAAACGATAATCCGGAGTTTCCAGAAAGAACACAGGCACAGCAACTGCTTAGCGCACTGTAACTGAGATACGATAATTTATCTATGTATGCAGTATTTGAGCAAATGATAAAAATTTCAGGGAGTTGATGGGGTCAGGTCTAGATATATACAAGGAGTTATTTCGAAGTGCTGGAAACTGGGTGTTTTTTGGGCATGTTTAGCATCGAGTACTTTGTCTGTCTTAGATTGACGGTTACCTCAAGAAGATCAGTCGTCATAGGTGTCGTTGCAATCACATGGTATTCCCACGAGTCCTGAAAATGTGTGCCTGGCAGTTGGACACTCTCGACATAATTTATCTCCCAATACAATCTGGACGGACCACCAGCAGGCAAGGTTTTGAGTGTTCTGAGCGCGTAAACGCCTTGTTTAAGTCTCTGCTGCTAAAAGCCTGTAACTGAATAGAATCCACAATGGCGTTCAATATTTCTGCCTGTATGGCGGGTAGTTACGAACTTGTTGGCTAAAAATTTAATGGGTTTTATATTTGTTTTGCATTGTAAAATAAATATATCTTGCGGTGGCTTTTGCTTACGGATTGTGGCTAAAGTGCACATGGCTCTGGATTTCTTTATAACAGTGGTATAATCCCGAGCTGTTCGCAGTTCAGGAACGGACTGAATGCAAGAAATTGCTGAATTCAAAGGCTTTCCAGAGCAGCCGAATTCAATCAGGCCTTGTTAAGGGAATCGCATAGTTTTCTTATCGGTTGATAATCGGACAATTACTAAATTTATTTCCTTTGGCTAAGTGACTGATCGATCGGGTAATGCATTTTTGTAGAAAATTTAACTGGCTGATGATTTTCTTGTGTTTTGCGCAGATGGCATGGAGTGACGACAGCTTTGTCGTCGAGGATATCCGAATCGAAGGCTTACAACGTATCTCTTCTGGTACAGTGTTTAACTATTTACCTATTGAAGTCGGTGATAGATTCGATAATAGTCGTTCCGCCGCAGCGATTCGTGCATTATTTAAAACTGGTTTTTTCAAAGATGTTCGATTACAGCGTGAAGGCAATATATTGATTATCCGAGTCGATGAGCGCCCGGCTATAGCCAATATTTCGCTGGAAGGAAATAAAGATCTAAAAACTGAAGATTTATTGAAGGTACTGAAGGGCATCGGTCTGGAAAACGGTAAAGTGTTTAATCGACAAATTCTCGATAAAATGGAGCAGGAACTCAGGCGACAATATTTTAGTCATGGTAAGTATGGTGTGAAGATTGATTCATCGATTACACCTCGATCAAGAAACCGTGTCTCGATAGTGATCAATATATCTGAGGGTACTGTAGCCAGAATTCGTCAAATCAATATCGTCGGGAATGAAATATATCCTGAGGATAAACTTCTCGATTTGTTCGAACTCAGTACTTCAGGCTTATTATCGTTTTACACCAAAGATGATCAATATTCCAAACAGAAGTTGTCTGCAGATCTGGAACGGTTAAGATCATATTATCTGGATCGTGGTTATATCAATTTCACGATCGAATCTACGCAAGTCTCTATAACGCCGGATAAAAAAGAAATTTATGTCACGGTGAATGTAAAAGAAGGCCCGGTATTTACTCTGGAAGAAGTTCGATTAGCGGGTAATCTTGTTGTTGCCCCGGATGAACTGATCCCACTTGTTCAGGTTGGGCCGGGTGAAATATTTTCTCGTAAGCGCACAACTGAAACGTCAAAGGCAATATCGGATCGCCTTGGTAATGAAGGATACATATTCGCGAATGTGAATATGGTTCCGGACATAAACAAAACCGAGCGAACCGTAAAGTTGACGTTTTTTGTCGATCCTGGGAAACGTGTATATGTTCGGCGTATTACAGTTAAGGGCAATACTAAAACCAGAGATGAAGTGATTCGCAGGGAAATGCGACAAATGGAATCAGCCTGGGCATCGACTACTAAAATCGAATTATCCAAGTCGCGCTTGGAGCGGCTGGGTTATTTTGAAGCGGTTAATGTGGAAACTCCTGCTGTATCCGGGACTTCCGATCAAATAGACGTGGAATATTCTGTTGAAGAGAAGTCTGCTGGAAATATATCTGCGGGTGTTGGTTTTTCTCAGACCCAGGGGCTGATATTTAATGCGAGTGTGACGCAGGATAATGTATTGGGTACAGGAAAAAGAATTAATTTTAATTTTAACAACAGCAATGTGAGCACTATATATCAGGTCGGATATTTGAATCCTTATTTTACCCTGGATGGTATAAGTTTGGGTTACGACGTTAGCTATATCGCGACCGATGGTAACGCGGCGAATGTTTCTCGTTATGCTACGGATGAATTCAATGCCGGAATAAATATGGGTATACCGCTCAATGAGTATGATCGATTACAAATGAATCTTGATTTTAAGCGGACAAAAATTAAAACTTTTGCGAATACACCTTGTGACATAAAGAGTTCTTTGCCAAATGGAACGCAGAATCCATTTTGTGAAACCCTGGGATTTGTTGGGGATAATGCGGGTTTTGTCGATCTGAATGGTGACTCATTCAATGCAGTCCCGTTTGCAGTGGGATGGTCACATGATTCGCGAAATCAGGCAGTGTTCTCTTCAGATGGAGGAATTCAAACGTTATCGGCATTGGCGACTGTTCCGGGACTTGATCTGGAATATTACAAAATAAATTATCGACTGAAGTATTTTTTCCCGGTATCCAGTGACTTTACAATTGCACTGTCGGGAGATGTAGCTTATGGTGACGGTTATGGTGGTACTAGCGAATTGCCGTTTTTCGAGAATTATTTTGCTGGTGGTGTTCAATCTGTTCGCGGTTTTCGAGATAATACTCTGGGTCCAAGAGATTCTAATGGGGATCCGTTTGGTGGCAATACAAAATTGGTTGCTAGCGCGGAAGTCTTTTTTCCGTTGCCGTTTCTCAGTGATTTGAAATCAGTCAGAATGGGCGGTTTTGTTGATGCAGGTAATGTATTTGATAATCGGATTTCCCTTGGAGATCTAAGATATTCGGCAGGTTTATCGGCAGAGTGGTTGTCACCGTTTGGAGCATTGAAAGTGAGTGTTGCGCAGCCTTTCAATAGGCAGGTAGGCGATGATATACAGCGCTTCCAGTTTTCTTTTGGGTCTGGATTTTGACCGAGTGTATTTTATCGATATTTTTAAAATAGTGTATTGGCTCAGCATGGTTATTACAGTGGGAGTACTCATTTTGGTATATTAGGGTTCTGTAACTGAACAGTGTGGATCTGCCTGCATCGGAAAATAGCTGTATTTGGAATATAAAACCCTCCCGTTCTAGCCACTATGCATGCTGAATTGATATAAATTTAGTTTATGTCTTGACCCGGAGCCCTGAAAAATGGCTCGTCGATGGTGTAAACTGCCCACACAATTGAATTTGGAGTTAGATTAGAGACGATGTTAAAAAAATACATAGTGTACCCATTGCTTGGACTCGTATTCACGACGACGTTTGCAGCAGCCGAGTTAAAAATCGGATTTGTCAATGTGCCGCAAGTTTTATCGGAATCACCACAGGCTGAAAAAGCACGGAAAGATATGGAGCGCGAATTTTCTCCGAGGAAAAACCGGCTTGTTGCCAGCGGCAAGGAAATTCAAAAACTGAAAGAACGGTTGAATCGGGATGCGGCGATTATGAGTGAATCTGAGCGCAAAAAACTGGAAGCGGATATCCTTAAGAAAACCCGTAACGCTAAAAGAACCGAAGAAGAATTACGTGAAGACCTGAATATTCGACGTAACGAAATTTTCGGCAAAATGCAAAAACAGGTATTCGAAGCGATTAGAGCTCTGGCAAAGGATGGTGGTTATGATCTGCTTCTTACTGATGGCGTAGTTTATGCGAGTGAGCCTGTGGATGTAACTTCCCAGTTACAGGAAAAACTAAAACAATATCAACGTTAGTGTGTTCGAAAGTGTGATTAGCATTTTTAACCGGGTTATCATTTTCGAATTGGGTTGTCATGATTGATATTATGAAAATAAGGGAGTATTTACCTCATCGGTATCCCTTTTTACTTGTAGACAGAGTTATTGAGTGCGAGCCAGGCAAGCGTTTATTGGCGATAAAAAATGTAACTCACAATGAACCTTATTTTCAAGGTCATTTCCCCAATCAGCCTATAATGCCTGGAGTGCTAATTATGGAAGCCTTAGCACAAGCGACCGGGTTACTGGCATCCGAAAGCGTTCCGGAAGCTTCTCGCAAAGGGATTACCTATTATCTGGTGGGCCTGGATAAAGCACGTTTCAAGCGTCCTGTTACGCCGGGTGATCAACTTATGCTTGAAGTAATCTATCTAAGACATAAGCGTAATATTTGGGCATTTGAATGCAGGGCTGAAGTAGAGACGGAGTTTGTTGCCAGTGCAGAAATTATGTGTGCCGCAGCGGGGCCGGAATCTTGATTCACCCAACTGCGGTAATCGATCCAAAAGCTGAACTTGGTGAAAATGTGACAGTGGGTCCGTTTAGTGTCATCTACGCGGATGTGCAAATAGATTCAGGAACCGTAATTGGACCTCATGTGGTCGTTAATGGTCCCTGTGCAATCGGAAAAAATAACAAGGTGTATCAATTTGCATCGATTGGAGAGGATCCTCAAGATAAAAAATATGATAATGAGGTTACTTCTCTGGAAATAGGTGAGAGAAATACTATTCGGGAATACTGTACGATTCATCGGGGAACGGTTCAGGACAAGGTTGTTACGCGAGTAGGTAGTGATAATTTACTGATGGCGTATACCCATGTTGCACATGATTGTATTATTGGAAATCATGTAGTAATGGCTAATGGCGCTTCTCTTGCCGGCCATGTTTATCTGGATGATTTTGCAATATTGGGTGGTTTTACTCTGGTGCATCAATTTAGCCGAATTGGGCAGCATAGTTTTTCTGCTATGGGCAGTTCGATTTCCAAAGACATTCCCCCTTACGTAATGATCGGCGGGAGGCCTACGAAGCCATTTGGGATCAACTCAGTGGGGCTAGAGCGCAAAGGCTTCAGTAGCGGAGCAATTCGCGAGATTCGTAAGGCTTTCAAAACTCTCTACAAAGCAGGGTTAAAGTTGGAGGAGGCAACGGAAGTGTTGAAAGTCATGTCTAAGGAAACCCCGGAACTGGAATGCATGGTGGATTTTATAAATGAATCCACGCGAGGAATCCTGCGCTGAAACGTTTCAGCTTTGGGCAATGACAGCGGCTTGAGGGCGTTGCCTGTTTTATGATTGTTGTAGTGTAACCACTTACCTTAAGAGTATGACAAAAGAATGTGGGTTGGTATTCACGCGATCCGGATGACATATAAATGTATGTATCTGTCGATGAATATTATAACTCGATACGTTGTAATTTTATTTCCCCAATTGATAGTGCCTTCCTTATAAACAGGTACTCAGTTGTTTCCGCTTTATTATTGAAAGCTAAGTCTGGTTGTATGTGACTTCTGTTTGTTCTAATTGGTATTACTTTGACAGAAGAATTTCCTTAAACAGTGATTGCGGATCAAAGAAAAGGTGTTTTAAGTGGCTGCTCGTCAGGTCGTTGGAATCGATGAGGTAGGTCGGGGCTGTTTGGCAGGGCCTGTCGTTGCAGCTGCAGTGGTGTTGGGGTCGAAGCATGGTATTCTCGGATTGAACGATTCCAAATGCTTATCGGCAAAAAAACGTCTGCAACTCAGTGAACAGGTTCGGAAGCGGGCATTAATGTGGGCAATAGGTCGAGCAGAAGCTTGTGAAATTGATCTGATTAATGTTCATAACGCGTCTCTTTTAGCGATGAGACGTGCATTCTTGGCGCTAAAGTTTGATGTATCTGTCTGGGTTAAAGTTGATGGTAAATATTATCCTGATATCAGTACACCGGGCGAGGCAATAATCAAGGGAGACCAATTGGTCGATGAAATTGCTGCAGCTTCTATTGTCGCAAAAGTTGCGCGCGATCGCGAAATGATTTTGCTTGATAGACTTTGCCCTGGCTACGGATTTTCACAGCATAAGGGTTATCCCAGTAGACTTCACCTGGAGTGTATTCAGCATTTAGGCGTGACTTGCTTTCATCGGCGCAGTTACCGTCCTGTTCGAGAATATTTGCAGCAACATAAGCAGATAATCGAGGCAAGGTAGATTTGTTTTATTTGTATCTACCCCGAGGGTTTAGGATGCACGCCATTGGTTATTCGCCAAGTGGTTTTATATATTTTTAGTAATTAAGTGGAAAGATACTATTTTCAGGGTTGATCAAACCCAACTAAGTCTGTGTTTTCGTGTAACAATCAGACTAATCTATAAAGCATTCTTCCTTATAAAAATACACTGAGGAAGTACTATTCAGTGAAGCAATTTAAATGATGCAAGCAGAATTTGTTCATCTGAAATTACATTCAGAATACTCTCTGGTCGATGGCATTGTCAGAATCAAACCGCTGATAAAGCAAGTAGTGACGCAAGGTATGCCGGCTGTTGCAATTACTGATCAGTTCAATTTGTTTGGAGTAGTCAAATTTTATAGGGCTGCGATGGCGGCGGGAATTAAGCCAATTGTTGGGGCAGATGTACTAATACACAATATTACTGATCCGACTGCTCCGTTTAAAATGAGTTTACTGGTATTGAATCGTAGTGGTTACCTGACGCTAACAAAATTGATTTCCAGAGCCTATCTGGAAGGTCAGCGTCAGGGGGTTCCCATGCTTTCTAAAGAATGGCTGGAACATTTGAACGAAGGGTTGATTGCCTATTCTGGCGCGGGTGGTGATTTTGGCCAGAAACTGGTTCGCTCTAAATTGGATGCAGCCAGATCTCTCCTTGAGTCGTGGATGAATATTTTCGAAAATCGATTCTATCTGGAATTGCAACGAACTCAGCGGCCTAATGAGGAGCTATATATAGATTCAGCGGTGGAATTGGCCGCCGAATTTGAAGCTCCGGTCGTCGCGACAAATGATGTTCGATTTCTGTACCGTGACGATTTCGAAGCGCATGAAGCCAGGGTCTGTATTAACCAGGGCCGAATATTGGATGATCCTCGGCGACCTAAGGATTATAGCGAGTACCAATATTTTCGTAGCCAACAGGAAATGGAGGAATTATTCTCTGATATACCGTCTGCGTTGCAGAATACCGTAGAAATAGCTAAACGGTGTAGTTTGGAAATGGAATTTGGAGATAATTATTTACCTGATTTTCCAGTTCCGGAAGGAACAACAGTAAACGAACATTTTAAGTGTATTTCGCAGCGTGGTCTTGACGAACGCTTGCTTATTGCGCCACCAGTTGGGGATGGATCACTGCAACAAAACCGAGCCCAATATGATCAACGTTTACAGCAAGAGTTGGATGTAATTGTTCAGATGGGATTCCCAGGCTATTTTTTGATCGTTGCTGATTTTATAAAATGGGCGAAACAACATGGCATTCCTGTCGGTCCCGGTAGAGGTTCTGGTGCCGGTTCATTGGTGGCTTATGCGTTGAACATTACCGATCTGGACCCGATAGAATTTGATTTGTTATTCGAACGGTTTCTTAATCCGGAGCGGGTATCAATGCCTGATTTCGATGTTGATTTTTGTATGGAAGGTCGTGACAGAGTCATCGACTATGTTGCGCAGAAATATGGTCGTGGTCGAGTTTCTCAGATAATTACCTACGGCAGTATGGCTGCACGAGCGGTGGTTCGGGATGTGGGTAGAGTTCTGGGTTATTCCTATGGGTTTACCGATAAGCTGGCAAAACTAATTCCGTTTGAAATCGGCATGACCTTGGAAAAGGCTTTGTCCGATAGCGATGATCTGGCAACGCTGTATCGTGAAGACGATGATACACATGGACTTATAGATCTGGCTCGCTCGTTAGAGGGTGTGGCGCGAAACGCCGGTAAGCATGCTGGGGGAGTCGTTATCGCTCCGTCTGAATTGACTGATTTTACACCACTTTATTGCGAACAGGGTGGTGGAAATCTTGTTACCCAATTCGATAAAGATGACGTTGAATCTGTTGGATTGGTCAAGTTTGATTTTCTAGGGTTGCGGACGCTCACGATTATTGATTGGGCGGTAAAAGCCATCAATGTGCAATTAGGCGATGAAGGTAAACCGCTGTTGGACATTAACCTGATTCCTCGGGATGATCCAGGGAGTTATGAATTACTCCAGGAGTGCGCAACGACAGCGGTGTTTCAGCTTGAATCTCGTGGTATGAAAGATCTCATACGTCGACTTCAGCCGGATAGTTTTGAAGATATAATTGCTTTGGTGGCATTGTTTCGTCCAGGGCCCCTGCAGTCTGGAATGGTCGATGATTATATAAATGTAAAGCATGGACAGGCGCAGGCAGAATATCCTCATCCGTTGCTGGAGCCTATATTGAAACCCACAAACGGTGTCATCCTTTACCAGGAACAAGTGATGGAAATAGCTCGTGAGTTGGCCGGCTACACATTAGGTGGGGCTGATTTATTGCGGCGTGCAATGGGTAAGAAAAAAGTCGAGGAAATGGCTAAGCAACGCGAGAGCTTTGTGTCGGGAGCGGGCAATAATCAGATCAAAGCATCAATTGCAAACCATATATTTGATTTAATGGAAAAGTTTGCTGGCTACGGTTTTAATAAGTCGCATTCTGCAGCATATGCATTGGTTGCTTACCAGACGGCCTGGCTGAAGGCCCACTATCCTGCAGCATTCATGGCGGCGGTATTGTCTTCTGATATGGATAATACGGACAAGGTTGTTACTTTCATTGAAGAATGCAGAGCGATGAAATTAAGTATTATTCCACCGGATATCAATCAGTCGGGTTATCGATTCTTGGCTCGTGGAACAACAGTAATCGTCTATGGGATGGGTGCGATAAAAGGTGTGGGAGAGGGCGCTATCGATAATATCGTCACGCAGCGTTGTCGTCAGGGGCCATACTCGAGTTTATTCGATTTTTGCGTACGAGTCGATTTACAAAAATCGAACAAACGAGTTCTGGAGGCGCTAATTCGTTGTGGTGCAATGGATCAAATGGGTTTGGACAGGGCGAGTTGTATGAGTCAACTACCCAATGTACTCAAGGCGGCTGACCAACAGGAACACATGAAACAGACTGGGCAAAATGACTTATTTGGGCTCTCAATATCGAATTTAATGCAACCTCTGCAGGCGAGCAATGGTGGAGAACCGGAATCGTGGACAGAGGATCATCGACTGGCCGAAGAAAAAGCCACTCTTGGTTTGTATTTAACGGGTCACCCGATTACTCGATACCAAACTGAGTTGTCGAATTTTACCAGTGGAACAATGGGTCAGATGTTGGCTGATGCAGACCGATGGGGCAAAAAAACCACTGTTCGTGTTGCTGGCCTGGTCGTAGAACTACGAACCCGTGAGTCGAAACGAGGTAAACGTATGGCATTTGCGAGCCTGGATGATCGAACCGGGCGACTTGATATAGCGGTATTTGGTGATGTCTACGAGGCTTACCAAGATATCCTTTCCAAGGATCTTGTATTAGTTGCAGAGGGCGAAATGAATATCGATGATTTTAGTGGCACCCTTCGTTTGACCGTAGAGCATTTGTATAATATCGAACAAGCCCGTTCAAAATTCGCAAAATGTTTATTGATTGATTGGCAGAATGAGACTTCCGACGAATCAGGATCGTCCGTTGAGTTTGTCAATGACCTGCAACAATTAATCAGCCCATATGTAGGTGGTCATTGTCCCGTAAGGATACAGTATACGAGCGGTTCGGCGAGGACGAAAATACAACTTGGAAAAAATTGGCGTGTTCATCCGGCAGATGAATTGTTAAATAGAGTGGAACAAAAATGGGGTTCATCAAGAGTGCGTATGAATTATGATTGAAGCCGATTCAGCGTGTTATCAATAGGCATCAGATTGATGCTTGTCTGGGTTGCGTATAAGTGAGTACATCGACGCAATTGACCACTTATCGGCTTAAAATGACCGTCGATTCAACCTTGACGAAGCACTAGCAGTGCATCTATTGATCTTAATCAATCAGCAAAATTAATTCAAAACGGTAGTCAAGCCGAATCATTTTCTGCAATAATAATTTGCTGTCGCCTGTCCTGATCTGATACTTTACACCCTGTGATAATGATTATGGGTTTATGCTTCGAAATTAGATAGTTTAGGTGTTACATTTTTTGAATCGATTCAGTAAATTAGCTTAGGGTGTCACCCAACGATTGTTTGGGACGCATGAATACGTCCGTGTAAGGTCTACTGCAACATCATTGTTGCTGAAGCCAAAACAGTCAATAGCTTACCCCTTCGGTAAAATTTACACTGAGTCGTTAGCATTTTTTTTGAATTAAAAATTAAGAGGATAGATATGAGTCCGAGTGACCTCGTTGGTATAGTCGTAATGGTTGGCAGTGTAGGCCTGGTGATTTTTGCGGTAATCTGGTTGCCAATTTTGAGGCGTCGGGAGCTGAAGGAAATTTCTGAAGCAAGAAGCCAGCCTATTCATGTAAATGTTAGTGGTTCGCTTCTGCTCAATGAAGATGGAAGTCAGCGTGAAATTCCGATTCCTGAGTTATCAGTGAATACAAAAATCAGGCTAAAAAAGATATTGGGGCAAGACGAGATATCCAGAGTAACTGTCGTCAATGAAGATGCTCAAATCCTTGGTTATTTGCCTGACGACATTGGTTCTGAACTGGAATTAGAACTGGCAGCAAATAATACTGTCGGTGCTAAGATAGAAGCGGTAAATGGGGGTGTTGATGGTGATCCTGAATATGATTTGAAATGTGTTCTCGAACGCGAAATAATGGCCATCAAAAATTAAATTATTGATTTTGTTTATAATGGACAGGTATTTTTCGATAGGTTCGGTTACAAAGTCAACTTGAATAATACTAAACGAGGTTGATGAATATAGCTACGAAACTGTGTGGAGTATAAGCTCTTAACGTTCGCGTATACTCTCCTGTTTATAACGTAATAGTGGGGCGAGAAAATATTCAATCAGGCGTCTTTTTCCTGTTTTTATTTCTGCGGTGACAGCCATACCCGGAATAAGCTTAATCATTTTCGATCCGACCGAGAGCTGCGTTTTTTCTAAGCGCAACTTTGTGGAAAAAATTAGACCTTTATTCTCATCCTGTATTGCGTCGTTGGAAATATGGACTATTTTAGCGTTGATAATTCCGTATTTAGTAAACGGGAAGGTGTGAATTTTGACTTCTGCATCATCGTTTTCGCGGACGAAGCCAATATTTTTGTTTTCGATAAATGCTTCAATAAGTAAGTCTTCCTCACTGGGGACAATCAACATTAATTGTTGGGCGGGTGTGACAATTCCGTTTATGGTGTGGATAGAGAGTTCCTGGACGATTCCTTTAATCGGTGAGCGAAGAATTTGAATGGTGTTGAGTTCTTGCGCTTTTTTTAATTCCTCTTGCAGTGTCACTATCAATTGACGCGTTTCGATGATGGATGCCAGGTTTTCCGCTGCGGTTCTTGCGGTGAATGCATTGGTTTTTTGTCTGGTTTCAACAATTGCGGCTTCAAGTTTTTTCTGATTCAATTCTTCGATTGCTAAATTCTGGACCATTTCAATACGTGACTGTTCCAATTCAAGATATTGGAATTCAGGCGCGAGTTTATTTTTTAATAGCGATTTTACTGCATTAACGCGTCGTTTGATCAGTGGTAGAATTGTACGCAGCTTTTTGATAATTTCGAGACTGGTTTTTTTCTCTGTGATCTGTTGTGTGAGTAAACTATTCATTACCGCTAATTGTGCACTGTATTCATACCATCGTTGTTCGAGCAGTCCAATGTGAAATAGAATTTCATTCTTTGCGGTAGACTCCGGTGCCTCGAAAATCGCTGTGGCAGTTAAATCTGATATTTCTATTTGTTGTTTGAGAATTCGTTCAAATAATTGTTGTCGCATTAGCTTCAAACGATTCACTAAAACTTCATTTTCTACTCGTTGTAGATTCGCTGAGGTGATGGTTTGATCCAGTGTAATGAGAGGACTGTGTTTATCTATTTCCTGTCCCTCGTGTACCCATATTTTTTTTACTACGCCACGATCCAAAGGCTGGATTTTTTTAACGTGCCCGTAAGGAATGATTTTTCCCTCAGCGACTGCAACAATATCGATCTGCCCAATAAAGGCCCAAATTACTGCGATTGTAAATAAACTGGTCAGTGTCCACACCAGTACACGCCCGGTCGGTGATGGTGGCGATGCTTGTATCTCAAGAGCAGCGGGTAAAAATTCACGCTCGCACGCGGACACGGTTAATTTATCCGTATGTGGACGATTATTCTGAATATCCTGCGGCTTGTTATTACCGAACTGATAAAAGGGCTTCAATTTGTTGTTTCTGGAGAGGGTGCGATCGTCGAATTGTTCGAGGCGCACTGGTTGAATGACGGGTGCTTATTGGATTCGCGATGAGGATGAATTCTGATGGGTGGGCTATCATTCTGATAGTTGTGCAATCGGGCGTAGTAAGCATTTTGATCGATTAAATCGGCATGATTTCCAGATTCTATGACTCGTCCTTTATCGACCACAATAATTCGGTCGCAATGTCTGACAGTGGAAAGCCGGTGAGCAATGATTAAGACAGTCCTGTGCTCACTGATGGCTGCCATATTATTCTGGATAGTGCGCTCCGATTCATAATCCAGCGCACTGGTTGCCTCGTCAAAAATAAGAATTTTAGGGTTTGTTATTAAGGCGCGGGCGATCGCTATGCGTTGACGCTGTCCGCCAGAAAGGTTGCTGCCCTTTTCTTCTATCAGTGTGTCGTATCCATGTTCAAGTTTGAGGATAAATTCATGGGCACCAGCCAATTGGGCCACAGCGACGATTGATTCCATAGAAACTCCGCTATGAGACAATGAAATATTTTCTCGAACTGAGCGGCTAAACAGAAAATTTTCCTGTAGAACGACGCCAATGTTTCTACGTAACCAGTTTGTATCTACCCTGGCCAAATCGACCCCATCAATAAGGATACGACCGCTGCTGGGGACATAAAGTCGCTGTACAAGCTTGGTTAAAGTGCTTTTCCCTGATCCTGATTTGCCGACGATTCCTATAATTTCACCCGCATCGATATTCAGATCAATTTGATTGAGGATTTTGCAGCCTTCTGGGCTATAACGAAAATTCACTCGTTCAAAACTTATTTGGCCTTTCAATGAGGGTAATTGACTGCGGCTGGGATTAAATCCGGGTTCTTGCGGGACGTTTAAAATATCACCCAGTCGTCGAATTGACAGTCCTGCCTGCTGAAAATCCTGCCATAGTTGAACCAATTTCAGTATAGGCCCGGATACTTGTCCAGCCAACATATTGAATGCGATGAGTTGGCCAATCGTCAAAAGGCCATTCATTACCAGGTGAGCACCCCACCAGATTAGAGCTAAAGTGGTCAGTTTACTGATGAAATTTGCGATTTGACCGCTTATGTTGGACAGTTTCTGGCATGCAAAGGATCCAGTGATGAATTTAGCGAGCCGATCTTCCCAGTGGCGTTGCATTTGAGGTTCGAGTGCCATTGATTTTACGGTTTCAATACCGGTGATGGATTCCACCAGGAAGGCTTGATTTTCTGCAGCGTATTGAAATTTTACATCCAGGCGGCGTCTCAGAATGGGGGTAATCATTAGCGAAAGTACAATGTAGAAAGGGATGGAAGCAAGCACAATGAGTGTCAGGCTCGAACTGTAAAACCACATCACCATAAAGAATACAAAGGTAAAGGAAAGGTCGATTAACAGCGTGAGTGCAGAGCTGGTAATAAAGTTACGGATCGTTTCCAGTTCTCGCATTCTTGCGGCGACTTGACCAACCCGGCGAGATTCAAAATAGGCAAGCGGCAGTTTCACCAGGTGGTTGAATAAGGATGCGCCTAACTCAACATCAATTCTATTGCTGGTATGCGCAAATAAATAGTCTCTCAGACCACCGAGAATGCCACCAAATATAGCGATTACCAAAAAACCGAACGCCAATACGTCCAGAGTGGAATAGCCTTTATGTACCAGAACTTTATCCATGATAACCTGAAAAAAAAGTGGTGTAATCAGAGCAAACAACTGGAGAAAAAAGGAAGCGACGATGACTTCCTTAAAAATTTTTCGATATTTAATGAGAACAGGAATGAACCAGGAGATATCGAAGTTTTTTGTGGTTGAATCAAATAACTTTCTCGAACGTGCAAACAAGATCAATTTACCGTTGTACCTGGACTCCAGGTGTTCTAATGATATATGTCTGGGCTCAGCTTCATTTAGGTCATGAATCAGGATCTTTGTGCTTGAATCTTTTATTATTAACTGGGCAAGAATGAAATATTCACCATTAGTGGCTTGCACAAGCGCAGGTAAACCCAGGTTGGAAACCTGATTTAGAGCCATCGAAACACATCGGGCTTTAAGGCCGATCAATCGTGCGGCACGTAAAATCACTGTCTCGTCCGACTGACCTGTAGTCGAACCAAATTCATGCATGAGTTGGTTTAATTCCACGGGAATACCATGGAATTTGGCGATATTCATTAATCCGGTTAGACCGGTATCTAATGGCTCTGAATTGGGCTGATTCATGGTAAAGCACTGAATTGAGGTTATTCAGTGGATAATGTCCCTTTATGTCCAATTTATTCAAAATGATTGTCCAAAAACGGACTCCTAAATCCGGTCGAATACAATCATATTGAGCTGACGTTTATGTAGTCGCTGTACCCACATATCGCGAATTTGAACCGTAACACGAAAGACAATGTTGCCACAGGTTTAAAGTCTGATTTTGTGCGAGGCATCACAAAGCTAGACCAAAATAATAAAGATTGTGTATAGACTCAGCGAGTTTCGTGCACAGGATGCTAGCTGTTGATTATTTGCTATGCCCAAATACTTATCTGTTAGCTCTGCTGCAACGTCGTTTTTGCACAAGCCCAACCAATCAACAGCTTACACTCTCGGTAAATTATTCGTTGTGTAGGTGCATTTTTTTGATCTAAGCCTGTTAGAATAGAAAATATGAGAGTTGTCACTTTAGTTGTTCTCGTTATCGTAGTTGGTGCGGGTCATACCGGCACGATTTATAAGTCTGTCGACAAGAGTGGAAATGTCAGTTATTCACCTTTTCCTGATGAAAATGCCGTAAAAGTAGAGCGAGTCGATCCTGCGCCAGAACCTCGCGAGGAGGATATCGAGTACGCAAAACAACTTTATCGAGAGTTGGATGCCCGTGACCAGCAACGTGAATACGAGCGACGTTTGTGGGCTAAACGGCAACAGAAACTCGAACAAAAAGAAGCAGATTTGGCGTTAAGGCGCAAAGTGGCGAATCAAAGAACCACCAATATCATTGTGGTGAAACAAAATTCTTATTATCCACGGCGTCATTATGGTTACCGCCATCACCTGAAACAGGGCTGGAATTCTAATCGGAAGTCGAAAAATATACCCGGCACAGGAATGGGCACGACGATGTCAATTCCTGTTCATTAGAAGGAATAGATTTATTTGATCGGCGGACAGACGCGCATAGTATCCATACTGATGCTATTATCTGAAAACAGCTCAAAACGTTTAAAACCTATCCATTCATCACTGTCTTCACCATTCGCTAAGCGGGATTGAATCCCTGTCGTTGGTGTTGATGTGTAAATAATCCCTCGATCAAGCCAGTGATATTCTTGATGAATATGCCCGGAAGATACACATCGCACCTTGCCGGTATCAAGCATTGCCTGCCGTAATTTGTCGGTTTCAGTAATGCCGCAGTCTATACCGCGAAATTCCAGTTCGACCAAATTATAGTGCATGAATACCAGTACGTTACGAATACTATCCTGTGCTGCCAGATGATTCAGATCCGCATAAACATCTGGCAATACCTCTGCATTCTGCCAGCCGCCGTCCAATGCTTGTGTGGCTAATAAATAGATGGTCCAATGATTCAAATGAAAATATTTTTGCATCTGGCAATGATGGTACGGAAAAACCGTTTGCATCGCACATACATCATCATGATTGCCTGACTGCATCAAACAATGCGTGCCGGGGAAAAACTGAAATATGGATTCTGCCAGAAATTGATAGGATGCGATGCTGCCATCATTTGATAGATCACCACTGAATACTACTAAATCAGGATTGCCCAGCTGATTCGCGCCCTGCAGACAAGCGAGCAAGCTGGCATTGGTATCAATGCCACGATGTAGAATTCTTCTGGCCGGGTCAACCACATGACTATCCGTAAACTGGAAAACCACACCCAAGCTGGTTGCCTTCATGTCGGTTTGCGCGCTACCGCTTCACAGCGTGTGCGTCCATAGTAGGCATCTGGATGATTGCCCCACTGCTTGAGTGCTGTCTGAGCCTGACTAATTTGCTCAGCCGTGTAACCGGATCCGGATCCCTGTCTTTGCAAATAATCTTGCCAAAAGAAGGCAAAATCCTTGGGGTTGTATCCCACTGGATCAGAAAATATATCGTAACTGGCTGAAAGTTTTATGACTTCAAATCCCGCCTTGATTAAGCTGCTGGATTGCTTGCGACCATAAAATATATCCGAGCCCGTATTTTTGAAGCAGGTTTCCACAATCTGCCAGGCTAAACCCAAATTTTTAATCTCAGGAAAGCACACATCACCGCCAAATTCCGCATCTCGAATCCCGAGTAAAGCTCCCGGTTTTAAAACCCGTTTCAATTCTAAAAGAGCGGGGTGCTGATCGTTTAAATGATACAGTACGGCATGTGCCAAAATAGCATCAAAAGTACCGTCATCAAAGGGTAATTGATAGATGGAGGCTGTTTGAAAATGGATATTTTCAGGATGATCAACAGGAAACTGCTGACTTTGAATATCGACAGCGTAAACCCTTCCGGAGAGCCCCACTTTTTCAGCAATCTGTAAACTTAATGAACCCGGGCCACACCCCACATCAAGAACTGTTTGACCTGTTTCTATGTAGTCTTTGAAAAATCGACCTTCATTTTCAAGACTACGTTTGAAAAATTCATTTAAGGTATGTTTTGCATAGCCGCCGCTGTATTGTTCTGTTTTAATCAAAAAACTCCCTTGTTCGTTATAACGCAAATATCTTTTTAGGTATTAACAAAGATGGATATTTTATCTTGATTTTGGTGAAGCGTCTTGGATCGTATTTCTTTTATACTCTGCAACGATATTTTCGACATAAAAAGCTGGGATATAATACGCTAATCTGCGAAACCTTTATGTATTCGTGTGCCGATCAAGCTAAAATAGGCGTCAATCCTAATTCGGCTTTCACTAAAGCGAAGCAAGTCATGTGTCAGCTGAGTGAGTCGCCTATTGTAACGATGCTTTCCAGGGAGTTATGACTAAATTTATTTTTATTACCGGTGGGGTTGTGTCGTCATTGGGGAAAGGCATTGCTGCGTCGTCGCTGGCTGCGATTCTTGAAGCCCGAGGTCTTAAAGTTACTTTAACAAAGCTGGATCCTTATATTAATGTTGATCCGGGAACCATGAGTCCGTTTCAACACGGCGAAGTATTTGTGACCGAAGATGGCGCAGAAACCGATTTGGATTTAGGTCACTACGAAAGATTTGTGCGCACGACCATGAGTCGGTGGAATAACTACACTACAGGTCAGATTTACGAAAATGTGTTGCGCAAGGAACGCAAAGGTGAATATCTGGGGCAGACCATACAGGTTATTCCGCATATAACGGACGAAATTCAGAGCGTTATATATAAAGGCGCGAATGGCGCAGACGTGGCGATGATCGAGATTGGCGGTACTGTGGGCGATATTGAATCCTTGCCGTTTTTGGAAGCGATACGGCAGATGCGAATCATCCTCGGTGATGATAAGTCGTTGTTCATACATCTGACTCTGGTTCCGTATATCGCTACGGCTGGTGAAATTAAGACCAAACCGACGCAACACTCAGTAAAGGAGCTTCGTACTATTGGCATTCAGCCGGATATATTGATCTGTCGTTCTGATCGATCGCTTCCTGAGAATGAGCGACGAAAAATAGCTTTATTTACCAATGTAAAAGAATCCGCGGTTATTTCCGCTGTCGATGCCGATTCGATTTATAGAATCCCTATGCTGTTGCATGACCAGGGTTTAGACGAAATAGTTGTAAATCAATTGCGATTTGATGTGCCGATGGCGGATTTGAGTGAGTGGCACCAGGTCGTATCCGCGCTGGAAAGACCTGAACATGAGGTAATAATCGGCATGGTTGGAAAATATATCGACCATTCTGATGCGTACAAGTCATTGACGGAAGCTTTAATTCACGCAGGTATCGATACCAATACCAAAGTAAATATCAAGTATGTTGATTCAGAGTGCCTTGAAGAGCAGGGAACTGATCTGTTGTCGGCCGTGGATGCGATATTGGTTCCAGGCGGCTTTGGCAAACGAGGAATTGAAGGTAAAATATCTGCAGTGAAATATGCGCGCGAAAATAGTGTACCGTATCTGGGTATATGTCTGGGCATGCAGGTTGCGGTCATCGAATTTGCGCGAGAAAGCGCTGGACTGGAAGGCGCGCACAGCACTGAGTTTTTGGCGAATACACCTCACCCTGTCATGGGGTTAATTACCGAATGGCAGGATCAGAGCGGAGCAATTGAACATCGAACTAAAGAATCTGATCTTGGTGGTACCATGCGACTGGGTGGACAACAGTGCCGTCTGGTCGCAGAAAGTCTGGCGCATACGCTTTACGCCAAGGATGTTATCACAGAGCGTCATCGTCACCGTTACGAATTTAACAACCATTACACTGAAATTCTTGAGAAAGCGGGAATGCGTATATCGGGTAAATCGATCGATGGTCGCTTGGTTGAAGTTGTGGAAGTGCCTGATCATCCATGGTTCTTAGCTTGCCAGTTTCATCCCGAGTTTACCTCGACTCCAAGAAACGGACATCCGTTATTTTCCGGTTTTGTAAAAGCGGCGCGTTTGTTTAATAGAGAAGACAAGGCCCAGCGATGAAGCTTTGTGGTTATGATGTTGGAGTGGATTGCCCAATTTTTCTGATCGCGGGTCCCTGTGTAATTGAAAGTGAACAGTTGGCACTGGATACTGCGGGGAAATTGAAAGAAATTACCCATGAACTGGGCGTACCCTTTTTATATAAATCTTCTTTCGACAAAGCCAACCGTTCTTCACATGAAAGTTTTCGAGGCTTGGGTGTGGAACGCGGTTTGCAGATTCTTGAACAGGTGAAAAAAACATTTGAAGTACCTGTTTTAACTGATATACATGAAGATTCGCCACTTGATGAAGTCGCATCTGTTGTCGATGTGTTGCAAACTCCAGCATTTTTGTGTCGACAAACCAACTACATAAAAAAAGTAGCGTCAGTCGGACTTCCGGTAAATATAAAAAAAGGTCAGTTTTTGGCGCCCTGGGATATGCAGAATGTTGTGGATAAGGCCAGATCCACCGGTAATCAACAGATCATGGTTTGTGAACGTGGGGCCTCATTTGGCTATAATAATCTGGTTTCGGATATGCGCTCTCTGGTTGTGATGCGACAAACCGAGTGTCCGGTTGTTTATGATGCTACTCATTCTGTGCAACTGCCTGGAGGGCAGGGTTCTTGTTCAGGCGGGCAGCGTGAATATATTCCAGCACTTGCGCGGGCCGCTGTTGCGGTGGGTATTTCCGGACTGTTTATGGAGACTCACCCGGATCCAGTCAAGGCAAAAAGCGATGGCCCCAATTCGTGGCCTTTGCATAAGATAAACGACCTTTTGAAAACACTCCTGGATCTGGATCGAATAATTAAAAAGCCAGGTTACAATATTTTATAGTAACGGGCACTATTTAGCGTATTTTTTGCTGGGGCTGTTTATTTGTGGACAGCTTCTCAGATACAAAATAGGCTAAATAGAGTCTAATTTTAACTTTTATAATGGTGGTGGTATGGCAGAAATAGTAGACGTACAAGCGAGGGAAATTCTGGATTCCAGAGGTAACCCGACAATTGAAGCCGATGTGGTGCTCGCATCCGGAACCGTAGGCAGTGCGATGGTTCCATCTGGAGCATCCACAGGGATCCGTGAGGCGATTGAGCTGCGTGACGGTGATCAATCGCGATATCTGGGAAAAGGGGTGTTAAAAGCAGTCGAAAATGTACAAACTGAAATCCGTGCGGCTGTGGTCGGTATGGACGCGATGGATCAGCAGGCAATCGATCGCAAAATGCTGGATCTGGACGGCACGCCGAATAAAGGTCGTTTGGGAGCGAATGCGACACTTGCGGTATCGCTTGCAGCTGCTCATGCCGCTGCCAAAGACGGCAATGTGCCTTTGTATAACTACCTGAACAAATCCGGCGAATATTTAATGCCTGTGCCCATGATGAATATTATTAATGGCGGTGCGCATGCTGACAACAGCGTAGATTTACAGGAATTTATGATTTTGCCGGTTGGAGCGCCTACTTTTCGGGAAGCCATTCGTTACGGAGCAGAAGTTTTTCATTCTTTGAAGAAAGTATTATCAGGCCGCGGTATGAATACCAGCGTGGGTGATGAGGGTGGTTTTGCCCCGGATCTTCCATCCAACGAAGCCGCAATCAGTGTGATTCTGGAAGCGATTGAGAATGCTGGCTATAAACCTGGGGAAGATATTTATCTTGGCCTGGATGTCGCGAGTTCGGAATTTTGTGAAAACAGTGTTTATGATCTGGCTTCGGAAGGACGCAAGTTTAGTGCGGACGAATTTTCTGATTACCTTACGGACTGGGTAAACCGATATCCAATTATCTCTATAGAAGACGGAATGGATGAAAGTGATTGGGCCGGATGGCGGCTTTTAACGGATAAAGTCGGTAGTAAAGTGCAATTGGTCGGAGACGATTTATTCGTAACGAATCCCGAAATATTGAAGAAAGGCATTGATGAACAGATTGCAAACTCTATTCTGATCAAGGTAAATCAGATCGGGACTTTAAGCGAAACGTTAGAGGCGATCACGATGGCTCAGGATGCATCATATACAGCAGTGGTTTCGCACCGTTCCGGAGAAACTGAGGATGTGACGATTGCTGATTTGTGTGTTGCGACCTGTGCCGGTCAGATCAAAACCGGTTCGCTTAGTCGTTCGGATCGTATTGCTAAATACAATCGATTAATGACGATTGAAGATCAACTGGGAAAAAATGTCCGTTATGCCGGGCGCTCAGCGTTTAAATATTTGTCTTAAGTTTGCTTTTCAGCGCGGTATTTGTACGCATGATGAGCCTGATGGTCTGTTCTGGCGTGAATTATCCATGAAAGTTCTTATGGGTGTGTTGCTTGTGGTATTCGCTCTTCTGCAGTACCGGCTGTGGTTTGGTGATGCCAGTTATCTGGATGTCCTGGAAAATAAACAGCGTATTGAAGATTTGAGTCGCATCGCAGCAAAACTGAAAGCGCGTAACGAAGCACTCGAAGCTGAAGTCAAAGATCTAAAAAATGGTCTGGCAGCGATAGAAGGGCGGGCGCGCAGAGATTTGGGGATGATTAAAAAAGACGAAACTTTTTTTCAGATTATCGAGCCGAGCAGTGAATAGTGGAAGGGCTTATTTCGTCCTGGTTCGATTGATGGATTTAGTATGGCGAGAAGTGGCACACCGCCTGGTTCAAAAACTGTCAAAATAACGCAGGCGAATTTGTCCATATGTCAGAAGAAATCTGCCGCTTTTGGGCAGTGGTTCCGGCTGCCGGCGTTGGCAGGCGGATGGCTACGAATCGACCCAAACAATATTTGCAGCTAGGAAAAAAAACTGTTCTTGAACATACTCTGCAGCGGCTTTTTGATGCCGGGGTATTCGATGGTGTGGTCGTAGCGCTGTCAGCAGAAGATGGTTATTGGCCAGATTTGTCATTCCATCAGAGTGACAAGCTGCATACTGTGGTCGGTGGAAATGAGCGTGCCGATTCGGTATTGGCGGGAGTGACCTTTGCCCTGAACCTGGCCAGACCTGATGACTGGGTGTTGGTGCACGATGCCGCTCGACCCTGTCTGACAACAGAAGATATCCATCTTTTGATTGATGCGTTGAAGGATGATCCTGTGGGCGGTATTCTTGCGCTTCCTGTTCACGATACTCTCAAACGAATAGATAAGCAGAGAATTTCTGAGACTGTTGATCGTAGTCAGATCTGGCGAGCGTTGACACCACAGATGTTTCGGCTGGGCGTTTTGAACGATGCATTGGTTGCCGCGATGGGGGCCAAGGCACCTGTTACTGACGAAGCCAGTGCTATTGAGATGTATGGTGAACAGCCAAAGATCGTCGAAGGTCGTTCTGACAATATTAAAATAACCCGGCCGGAGGATTTATCTCTGGCCAATTATTATCTGGAGCAGCAATGTTGCGAATAGGACACGGCTATGATGCGCACCGCTTTCAACAAGAAGGCCGATTGGTTTTGGGTGGAGTGGAAATTGATTACGAAAAAGGCATGGAGGCACATTCGGATGGTGATGTAGTCTTGCATGCGCTTTGCGATGCCTTGCTGGGTGCTGCGGCTTTGGGAGACATAGGTAAGCACTTTCCTGATTCTGATCCTCAATATAAGGGTATAGACAGCCGGGTTTTGCTGCGCCACGTTGTAGAGAAAATCGCTCAGTCGGGTTACCGGTTAGTCAATGCGGATATCTCGATCATCGCACAGCAGCCACGACTGTCATCCTATATATCCAGTATGCGCAATAATGTTGCAGAAGATACAAATTTGTCGATCGACAACGTCAATGTTAAAGCGACAACTACCGAAAAAATGGGATTTGAAGGGCGTGGTGAAGGTATATCCACACATGCTGTCGTGTTGATAGAAAAGTGAAAACGGCTCATGCTATTGAATCGTTTGATAAACCGTTCAACAGGGATTTACCCTGTGCTTTCCGTGCTCCAGTCGGAACAGGAAAAATAAAGTCTTCGTGTGAGGATTTTCGTGTAGAAGAAAAACTAAGCTTTGAGCCAGGCGGTATGGGTGAGCATCTGTTTGTACAGGTCGAAAAACGCAATCAGAATACCGATCAGGTGGCACGCATACTGGCGCGAACCGGAGGAGTACCTCGTCGGGACGTTCGTTATGCAGGCTTAAAGGACAAGAATGCGGTAACCATTCAGTGGTTCAGTATCAGATTGCCAAAGATTGAAGACAGTGCCTGGTATAGTTTAGCTAATGATTCTGTGAAGATACTGGATTATCAGCGTCACACTCGAAAGTTGAAAATTGGTTCTATTTCTGAAAATTCATTTCGAATAATAATTCGCGACTTGCAGTGTGATCGGCAGTTACTTATCGAGCGTTTAGGATTGATTGTTCGCACAGGTGTACCAAACTATGTTGGCCCGCAGCGGTTTGGCCTTGAGGGTCGGAATGTTTACGAAGCAGCAGCTTTTTTACGTGGTGAGCGGAGGATTAAAGATCGACATAAACGTAGTCTGCTCCTCTCGACTGCTCGTTCATTTGTGTTTAATCAAATCCTGGCTGATCGCGTAGTCGCGGAAACCTGGAATAAAGCAATCGCCGGCGATGCCTTTGTGTTCGATGGCTCGCGCTCATTTTTTAGAACCGAGACAGTCTGCGATGACCTACGATCACGTGTGTCGGGAGGTGAAATTCATCCGACAGGAGTTCTCTGGGGCAGTGGAGAATCGTCTGTATCTGCGGACGCATTAACCCTGGAAACAAAATCGATACAAGAAAATGCTGAATTGTGCCGTGGCCTTGAAAGCTTCGGCGTGAAAACAGGGCGGCGTGCATTGCGTTTGTTTGCAAATGACCTTTGTTGGCAGTTTTGCGAAAAAAATACTTTGGCGTTGAGCTTTTCTTTGCCCGCTGGTGGTTATGCGACGACTGTATTGCGCGAAATTCTGGATGTGGATGGTTAAGCTAGAATTATAGGATTGTATTCAGTCCCTGGCCTGTATCTCTGGGAAAATAAGTCACTAAAATGATAAAAAAAGCATAGTGGAAGAATTAAAGGTGTTAAATGGATTATAACCAAGCGGTAATACTAGCCCTGTTGCAGGGACTTACGGAATTTTTGCCTATTTCCAGTTCAGCACACCTGATATTGGTGCCGGTGATATTGGGCTGGCAGGATCAGGGTCTGGCGTTTGATGTTGCTGTCCATGTAGGAACACTGGCGGCGGTTGTGTTGTATTATCGACTGGAACTAGTGGCGATGATCAGAGATTGTCTGAAGGTTCTTAAAGGTGCGTCGATTACTGCAGAGGCTCGATTGGCCTGGTATGTTTTGATAGGGACAATTCCGGTAGGGTTGTTCGGTTTATTTATGCCCCATTCGACGGAATTAATGTTACGTTCGCCGCTGGTTATCGCAGCGACGACGATTGGTTTTGCGATCCTTCTTTGGTTCGCTGAGAAAAATGCCAAACAAAGCAAAAGCGGAGAAAATTTAAGCTGGAAACTGGCTGTCCTTATTGGTGCCTTTCAAGCTCTGGCTCTGATACCAGGTACTTCCCGTTCTGGAATTACCATTACCGCAGGCTTGCTGTTAGGGTTTAAACGCGAATTTTCCGCCCGATTTTCTTTTTTGTTGTCGATTCCGGTTATATTTCTGGCGGGGACTTTGAAAGGGGTTGAACTGCTGCAGTCAACGAGTGATGTGGACTGGCGGATACTGATTGTCGGAGTTCTGGTATCGGCGATGACTGCCTATTTGGCAATTGGCTTGTTTTTGAAGTTGCTGGAGCGTATTGGGATGCTGCCCTTTGTGGTCTATCGGTTTTTGTTGGGTGCAGTTTTGATCTGGGTGTTTGTGTAAGTGACCAGGATAAATATGAGGCACAGGATGCAAGTCATTTACTGGCGTAAGTAATTACAATATGAATAGATTAAGCCATGTACTACTACTGTTGCTGATGCCACTGTTTTCCGGATCGGTTATCGGCGAAACACAGCACGAGTTATTGCTTGGTTACTGGATTTGCCAAAAAGGCCATTGCATGGATCCGGAGATTTATTTTGGAATTGAGGAAAAAAAACATATTTATTCTTCCTGGCTTCATGCAAGGCCGGCGGCTACGGGTACCTGGTCTGTTGAGGGTAATCGTCTTAGTATTGAATGCTGTTCAGGATTTAAAAGTGAGTGGGAAATTATTCGAGTGGACCAAAGGGTACTGGTATTGCGCCATGAGATAAGTCGCGAAACTGGCGAGTATTCCAGGATAGAAGAGTAGAAGAAATTTTCAGGTTCGTTTATTGTAGTCGAATGGACTTGACGGTATTTTGATGGACTCTGAATGGTCAGAATATTGGCCAATTTCATTAAACAGACGATTCTTCGACGCAAATGATTGCAAAAGCAAAATCAATCAGACCCATTTCGGCGGAGACTTCTATAATCGAACGCCCTCTGCGGCTAAAGTTCCATCTCGCGGTTCTTTTGATTGTTACTCTATTCATGGTTTTTCCTGTTCCAGGCCAGGCCTCGGATAACGAGATAGTAAAGATCGGAGTCCTCTCTTTTCGGTCAAAACAGCAGACATTTAAAAAATGGGAGGAAACTGCTAAATTTCTTTCTCATACTATTCCCGGTTATAGTTTTCGAGTGATTCCCATGTTTTATTCCGAACTGGAGAAAGCCGCCAAATTGGGAAGTGTCGATTTTGTCCTGACTAATAGCGGCCATTATGTAACCTTGACCGAACGCTATGGCATTGTTCGAATTGCGAGCCTGGTTAAAAATGTGCGGGGTAAAGCTGTTGCTCAATTCGGTGGCGTGATATTTACCCGCTCAGATCGAACAGACATCAATTCTTTGCACGACCTTGATGGTAAGAGCATCATGGGCGTGGGGAAGCTCTCCCTGGGTGGTTTTCTGGTTGCCTGGGAAGAGTTGTTGAGGGCGGGTATCGATCCTTTTGAGGATTTTGCCAAACTCTCGTTTAACGGTATGCCTCACGACGAGGTGGTATTGAAAGTTTTGAATCGGGAAGTCGATGCCGGAACAGTTAGAACCAGCATACTGGAAAACATGGCAAAGGAGGGCATCATTGATTTGACAGATATCAAAGTTCTTGGTGAGAAACATGACCAAGGCTTTCCATTTCTTCATTCTACGAGCCTTTACCCTGAATGGCCGATTTCGGCCTTGAAAGATACCTCGTCGGATTTGTCAAAAATCGTTCTTTCCGCTTTGTTGGAAATAACAGTCAGGGACAAAGCCGCGGTCAAAGCTAAGTATATTGGTTGGACAGTCCCGGCTGATTACCTGGTTGTTCGTAATCTGATGGAAAGACTCCGCACAGGACCCTTCGAACGGCCAGAACGATTCAATATTAAGGACATCACCGACAAATACTTTGGCTTATTGATGGTGATAGCCATTATCTTATTCCTGATAATCTCAATTGTAGCTTTTCGGCTGTCAACTCTGAATAAAGCTCTGTTTCGCTCCAAAAATGAACTGCAGGAGCGCGTAGAGGAAAAAACTGCGGATCTGTTTCTGAGTCAGTCTCGTCTTTCCGAAGCCCAGAGGATCGCCCGCATCGGTAGTTGGGATTGGGATATCGTCAATGACACATTATGGTGGTCGGAAGAAACATACCGGCTTTTCGATAAAGATCCTCAATCTTTTAGTCCAAGTTATGACGAATATTGTCGTATGATTCATCCGGATGATCTGATCATCATGCAAAAACGTTTGAACAATGCTATGGAAAGTGGAGGCAAGCCATACCACATGATTACGCGAATAATCAATAATTCAGGGAGAAAATGGGTGGTGGAAGCACATGGTTTGGTGCACCGAGACACGCAAAATAATGCAGTCCGGATGTCGGGTACTGGACGGGATATAACCTATGAACATGAATTGTCTGAGCAACTAAGCTATCAGGCCAGTCATGACCCATTAACCGGGCTGATTAACCGCAACGAATTCGAGCGTCGCGCAGAGCGGTTGCTCGAAATGATTAAGCAAAATAATGCAGAACATGCCTTGTGTTTTATGGATCTTGATCAATTCAAAGTGGTCAATGATACCTGTGGTCATGCTGCAGGCGATGAACTTCTGCGGCAACTGAGTTCGGTTTTACAAAAAGCAGTAAGAAAGCGTGATACGCTGGCACGCATGGGTGGGGATGAATTTGGTGTTTTGATGGAGCACTGCTCATTGGATCATGCTCACAGAGTTGCAAGCTCATTGCTTAAAGCGATTCAGGGATATCAGTTTACCTGGGAGGGACATGCTTTCAAGGTTGGTGTAAGTATAGGCCTGGTGGCTATAACCGAAACTGTAGGTTCTCTAACTGAATTGTTGCAACAAGCGGATGCTGCATGTTATATGGCCAAAGATTTAGGTCGAAATCGTATTCATGTCTATCATCTTGAAGATTCAGAACTGGCTCAACGTCATGGTGAAATGCAATGGGTGACACGTATCTATCAGGCACTGGAACAAGACCGATTTTGTTTATACGCTCAACATATTGTACCGCTTGAAAACAGCCATGATGCACACTATGAGATTCTGCTTAGAATGATCGATGAGCAGGCTAAACTCATCCCTCCAGGAGCCTTTCTACCCGCCGCTGAGCGATATAATCTGATGACGCAAATTGACCATTGGGTCATCGAAAAAACTTTCAGGTTATTGGCAGTGAATCCGCTGTTTGTCGACCGGACAAATTTCGTCTCCATCAATCTGTCCGGCCAGTCATTGACTGAAATCCATGTACTCGAATTTATTATTGAGCAACTGGAGGAAACAGGCATTGATGGGTGCAAGATTTGTTTTGAAATAACAGAAACTGCAGCCATATCAAATTTGGTTTCGGCGATGAAGTTTATTTCTACTTTGAGAGGATTAGGTTGTCGATTTGCACTGGATGACTTTGGCAGTGGTCTGTCCTCGTTTGCTTATTTAAAAAATCTCGCTGTGGACTATCTGAAAATTGATGGCATTTTTGTGGCGGATATGGTTAATGACCCGACAAATCAAGCGATGGTGAAATCGATTAACGAGATTGGTCAGGTGATGGGAATGCAAACCATTGCAGAGTTTGTAGAGAACGACGAAATCAAGGGCATGTTGGGTGAAATGGGTGTCAACTATGCTCAGGGTTTTGGCATTCAAAAGCCGGTAGCTTTTGATGAGATACTGGGATTGTCAAATAAGGGTGTTGAGGGTTGATTTATTTGATTTAATTCGAATGTTAAGCGGCTATCTTTGAAAGGTAGCTGCAATCCCGGACGATGGATACCATTCACCAGACAGTCTAATCGAAATGTGCCCAGTTTTTCTTACAATATGGACTGAATTTTAAAGAAGCAATTATACGAGACCTGACCCCAGTTTTCGCTGTGGACTATCTGAAAATTGATGGCATTTTTGTGGCGGATATGGTTAATGACCCGACAAATCAAGCGATGGTGAAATCGATTAACGAGATTGGTCAGGTGATGGGAATGCAAACCATTGCAGAGTTTGTAGAGAACGACGAAATCAAGGGCATGTTGGGTGAAATGGGTGTCAACTATGCTCAGGGTTTTGGCATTCAAAAGCCGGTAGCTTTTGATGAGATACTGGGATTGTCAAATAAGGGTGTTGAGGGTTGATTTATTTGATTTAATTCGAATGTTAAGCGGCTATCTTTGAAAGGTAGCTGCAATCCCGGACGATGGATACCATTCACCAGACAGTCTAATCGAAATGTGCCCAGTTTTTCTTACAATATGGACTGAATTTTAAAGAAGCAATTATACGAGACCTGACCCCAGTTTTCGCCAGTTTTTCGCTGGACAGTTATGTAAATGCTGCAGTTTTATACCGCCAATGCAGAAAGCAGGGTATCACCTTCCGTTCCTCTGCCGATAGTATGATTGCTCAGGTCGCCATAGAGTACCCGCTGATTCTACTGCATGATGATCGGGATTTTATACAGTTATCGAAGGTAGCGGATCAACTGCTGCTGGCTGAAAATATCTAACTCTCGACATAAATATTCTTAGATATTGGTGATTTAATAACGATTAATTTTTAATCGGATACGTTGCTGGTCGACCGATTTCCCACCTAATCAATGGCTTGTACACTCTGGTCGTTGAGCCTGTTTATTAACGAGTCATTCTTTTATCGATTTTCAAGCAGAATTGGACGTAAACATCTTTTGTCTACGTGCCTGGAGAACCACAATTGTGTAGAATTACCGGCTTTCCCGGGCGTTTCGAAACAATATGCATATTCTGGTGAGCAACGATGACGGTTATTCGGCGGAAGGATTGCTGCACCTGTGGAAATCCCTGCAGACGATTGCTGAGGTGACGGTGGTTGCCCCGGAGCGTAATCGCAGCGGTGCGAGTAATTCATTAACTCTGGATCGGCCTCTGCGAGCCGGTAAAATGGAAAATGGTGTAATCAGAGTCGACGGAACCCCCACCGATTGTGTGCACATGGCGATTACCGGTTTATTGGATCGGGAGCCGGATATGGTTTTTGCCGGTATTAATCACGGTGCCAATATGGGTGATGATGTATTGTATTCTGGAACTGTGGCGGCAGCGACCGAGGGGCGGTTTTTGGGGTTGCCAGCTGTTGCCATGTCACTTGCATCGGAAGTATGCAAACATTTTGATACTGCTGGTGAAGTGGCTGTTAGCTTATTGAAAAGAATGATAGAACGGCCCTTGCCGCCGGATACAATATTGAATGTGAATGTGCCTGATGTGCCTTTTGATCAAATTCGGGGTTTTCAATCTACCCGGCTCGGACAGCGACACAAAGCCGAATCCGTAGTTAAAACCCTGGATCCAAGAGGTCGAGAAATATTTTGGGTGGGTGCGGCGGGTCCTGAACAGGATGCGGGTCCTGGAACCGATTTTTTTGCAGTTCGAGATCAATTTGTTTCAGTGACACCCTTGCAGATCGATCTGACCCGCTATGATTCGATTGACAGTCTGAAGGACTGGTTGGGGGAAAAATTTTGATGTTGCACCATCAGGGTATTGGTATGACCTCTCATCGGACGCGTACGAGAATGGTGCAGCGCCTGGAAGATCAGGGAATCGGCAATGTGCGTTTGCTCGAAGTAATGCGCAACACGCCACGGCATATTTTTGTAGAAGAGGCATTCGCCAGTCGGGCCTACGAAGATACTGCCTTACCGATCGGACACAATCAGACGATTTCACAGCCTTATATTGTCGCACGAATGACCGAGTTAGTACTCGAGAATGGTGTTCCCCGAAATGTGTTGGAAGTGGGTACGGGGTCTGGTTATCAGACCGCTGTACTGGCGCAGTTAGTCGCAAAACTGATTTCTGTAGAAAGAATTCAGCCCTTGTTACTCAGAGCGCGTAAATGTTTACGAGAAATGCAATTACGTAACATTAGTTTTCGGCACAGCGACGGCGGCTGGGGACACAAGGAATTCGCGCCTTATGATGCAATATTGGTGACTGCCGCACCTGCAGAAATTCCGCAGATGTTATTGGATCAGTTGGCCCCCGGGGGAGTCATGGTTATCCCTGTGGGATCGAGCAGAGAGCAGGTATTGCAGCGGGTTGTGCGAACAGAGTCCAGCTATGAAATGGAAGTTATAGAATCTGTTAAATTTGTTCCTTTGGTTTCGGGGAGACCTTAACGTATGTTTTCATTGTTGTATAAAAAGACACTGGCATGGGCGCGTCATAAACATGCCGTTTATTATTTGTCGGTTTTAAGCTTTGCCGAGTCTTCTTTCTTTCCGATTCCTCCCGATGTCATGTTGGCGCCGATGTCGCTTGCCAGGCCAAAAAAGGCATACTGGTTTGCACTGATCACAACAATTGCCTCTGTTCTAGGGGGTATATTAGGCTATTTCATTGGCCAGTTTGCGTTTGATATGATTGAGCCCTGGTTACATCAGTTGCATTATTGGGACAAATATTTAACCGCAAAAGTCTGGTTTGAAGAATGGGGTTTCTGGGCGATATTTATTGCCGGTTTTTCGCCCATTCCCTATAAAGTGTTCACAATCGCCGCAGGGACGCTGTCAATGGCTTTAGCGCCATTCGCACTGGCCTCATTTATTGGTCGAGGGGCGCGTTTTTTTCTGGTGGCAATATTGTTGTCCTGGGGTGGTGAGAAACTGGAGAAAGTGCTGCATACTTATATTAACCGGATCGGTTGGGCAACCGTTATACTACTTATACTAGGTATTGCTGTGTATAAGTTTTCGACCGTTTGAAAATCGAGAGGCTTCTTGTGGACGAGCTTACTGAGATTACCGTTATCTATACCGCTTAAAGAAAATACGCTGAAGATTACTCTTAATTGCTTGAAACGGGAGTTATTTACTGTGACTTATATTTACGCGCATCGGGGCGCCAGTTCTGAAGTATTGGAAAATACAGCCAGTGCGTTTAACAGAGCAGTAGAGTATTCAATCGACGGAATCGAAACGGATGTTCAATTGACTAAGGATGGAGTTGCGGTACTTTGGCACGACCGCTATCTGCAAAAACTTGGTTTTCAAGATCTTAGAGTTGGTGATGTTGAGGCAGACTGGTTGCAACAAATTGATCTGGCTGACTGTTCGAGTACCGTCAAAAAAGGCGAGCGTCTTCTCAGCCTGCAACAGTTTACAGAGGCTTTCCGTGATAAATGCCGATTGTTATTAGAAATTAAAAACAGGGATTGGGATCGATTGAGCGGGCGTCATCAAATTAACGTTCAAAAATGTCTACAGCAGCAAAAAGCGGCTGCAAATACCGGATTTGATGATGGATTTATAATCTCTTCATTTGATCTCGATAGTTTGGTTTATGCTCATGGTAAAGACACCGGGCAAGCACTAATATTGAATTTGGACACTGGGTTTTCGATTGCTGAAATTGACAGTAGTTTGGGGCAACAGAAGTTTCTTTATGGCTATTGCCTGCCGATTGATGATTTGGATGAAGCGCTCACCAATAAACTGAAGGACAGCGGTAAAAACATTACGGTGTACACTTGTAATACCCGCGAACAAATTATCAAGGCACTTCGTCTGCAAGTTGATATATTGATTTCCGATTATCCAGGGGTGGCGGTTGAGCTTCGTGAATGATCGTTGCAAATCCCAATGTTTCGGTTTAGGAGCGAGGTTTTAATAATATGCGAAAGAATGACGCAGATTATTGGTTTTCTTCAAGGCGTAGCAACAGGCGCATAGCCGGGCTACGCAACTGTTGCTACAACG